>CAYOVU010000031.1:0-41354 GCA_964407505.1 uncultured Acidobacteriaceae bacterium
CGAAGCGGTTTACCACGCGCTGCGGGAAGGCATGACGCAAGAGCAGGTGGAAGATTTGATCACAGCGGCTTACGAGCGATTGGGTTTTCGTGGCGAAGCCAGCGTTGAGGTTGGGGAATATTCCTCATTTCCTCACGGCTCGAGCACGCCACAAGTCATTCGCGAAGGGTCGATCGTCATGATCGATGACGGCTGCACCGTGGAAGGATATCAATCCGACATCACACGAACTTTCGTGCTAGGCAAAGCTTCCGACAAGATGAAACAGGTGTTCGATATCGTGCACCAGGCGCAGGCGGCTGCGCTGGCGACAGCGCGTCCTGGAGTGGAATGCGGCGCGGTAGACGAGGCTGCTCGAAAAGTGATCACTGACGCAGGCTTTGGTCCCGCTTACAAATATTTCACTCACCGCCTGGGTCACGGCATGGGCATGGACGGCCACGAGTGGCATTTGCTTCGTCCGCGCTGTAAGCCGACCTACTTTGACGGAACCACTTGCAAATTATTGGTCACCGCAAAAATTCCCGGGACAGAGTTGGCTCGAACTCCAGCCAGGTTCTTGTCGACGTCGTTGTCGACCACACCTTCCAGCGAGACCCGACCCATCTTCACAATGATTCGGATGGGTTTCTGCACACCAAGAGCATACTTCTCCAGCGCGGGAAATCCGTAGATTTCGCGATACAGACGCAAGCGCAACCTATCGTCTTCGGGTGAAGGAGGCAGCACCTCAATCTGGTTATCGACCTTCTCGACGCCTTCAATGTGCTTGATCGAGTTCTCGGCGTCGGATTTCAGGGTTGGACGGACGACCGATCCCAGCAGCGTGACGTTAAATCCATCCACCTTGAAGGCGATGTAATCGAACACGCCGAAATACGGGAGCATCAGAAGCTCGTGGCGAACCTCGCGGACGATGCGTTCCTGAGACTTCCCTGTCGGCTGGTTGCGATCTTGAGAAAATCCCAGCGTCGCGAGCGACAGCACAGCAATTGCTACCAACAGATTTTTGCGTGTCATGGCGTCTTTCTCCTTGCCGGGAAATTACCCCGGAGACTGCCCAGTTTACTGCAAAGGTGTTCTCCGGGAACTTACAGTATTTGCGGTAGCTTGGAATCTGTGTAACAAATGTGATTCCCGAACTGGAAGTTGGGATCGCTTCCGATTAGCCTGAAAATCGTCTTGCTCTCGTCTTTGGATTTACAGTAGGTCCACGCATGCAGCATTTGAGCCCGCACGATGTAATGACGATGTTTATGGCGCTAGCCAGTCTGCTCGGCTGCGCCAAACTCGCGGCGGAGTTGATGCAGAAGATCCGCCAGCCTTCTGTCCTCGGAGAGATCGGCGTCGGGATTCTGCTGGGGCCGACCGTCCTCGGACATTACCGGCCGCACCTCTACGAGACTTTGTTTCCGACCACCGGGCCGATGCAAATCGTGCTCGATACCGTGACGACTCTGGGAGTCGTGTTCTTCCTGTTAACCGCCGGGCTGGAGATCGACCTGCGCAGCATCTTTCGCCAAGGCAAAAGTGCATTGCTCGTAAGCCTGTTCGGCGTCGCCTTCCCTTTCGCAGCCGGTTTCGCCTCGGCCAGTGCGTTTCCCGCTGAATTGGGCGCAGGCTCGGGCCCAGGAACCAGCACTCTGATCTTCGCGCTATTCGTGGGTACGGCGCTTTCTATTTCGGCGCTGCCGGTAATCGCAAAGATTTTGATGGACTTGAATCTGCTGCGCACCGAGGTGGGCACAGTCATCATCTCGTCGGCGATGTTTGACGATCTCGTGGGATGGATTTTGTTTTCCTTCGTCCTCGGGATGCTGCATCCGACGGCAGGAGGGAGCGCAGGCGACGGCGTGAAGCACACCATCATCCTGGTTCTGCTATTCGTGGGCATTACGCTGACCGTGGGGAGTTGGATTTTCGACAAAATCCTGCCCATTTTGCAAGCGCATACTACCTGGCCGGGCGGCGTGCTGGGATTCATTTTCACCCTCACACTCGCGGGAGCGGCGTTCACCGAGTATGCAGGAATCCATGCGGTATTTGGAGCCTTCGTGATCGGCATCGCGATCGGCGAATCGAAACATCTACGCAAGCGAACCTCCGAACACATTCACCAGATTGTGACCAACGTGTTCGCGCCATTTTTCTTTGCCAGTATCGGTTTACGAACCAACTTTGCCGCGAACTTTCACCTGGGACTAACCGCAACTGTGATTGGCGTGGCTTGCGCGGGAAAGTTGCTGGGAGCGGGTTGGGGCGCGCGGCTGGGCGGAATGGACCGGACTTCGTCGCTGGTCGTTGGACTCGCCATGAATGCGCGCGGAGCCATGGAGATTATTCTTGGCATCCTTGCGCTGCAAGCGGGGTTGATCCAGGAGTCGATGTTCGTCGCGCTCGTGGTAATGGCGCTGCTCACATCGCTGCTCTCGGCTCCGGCGATTAACTTTCTGGTTAAGCGCAGACGGAAGCTGACCCTGAAAGATACTGTTACCGCCAAGCTGTTTCTGCCCACTCTGGCCGCCAAGACCCGGCTGGGAGCGCTGCGGGAGATGTGCGAAGTAGCCGCGGAAGCAGTGAGTAACGCGCCGGAAAGATTATTCCGCCTGATCGCGGAGCGGGAGCGGGTGCTGGCCAGCGGCTGGGAGAATGAACTGGCCGTGCCGTATGCACGAGTGGATGGATTGGCGCGGCCGCTGGTGGTGGTAGCAAAGTCGGATGGAATCGATTTCGATGCGCGGGATGGCAAGCCCGCGCGGCTGATCATCATGATTCTGACGGCAGATAACCAGTCGCAGCAGGACTTGCTGGGGGATGCCAGCGAATTGTTCGGCCATTCGGAGGCGGTGGATCAAGCGGTGACGGCCACAACTTTTATGGAATTCGTAGCGGCGCTGAATGCACCGGTGCAATAAGCGGTAGCGTTCTCCGCTGAAGGCACCGGCCACATTCCGTTTCAAGCCGCCGGTTTCAAGCCGAAAGACTGATGGTTCCGTTCGCGGGGGAACTGCTTGCGGAACTGCTGGTTGACGATGACGCGCCCAACAGGTTCAGCACGATCTGCTCACTGTTCGCAGGATTCAAATTAAGGGTAATTTGCTCCGCAGTGGGACTCAGTTGACTGGTGGTTGAAGAAGGGGCTTGAGAGTTGTTTCCTGACTCGTTGATGTTGATGGTGATTTGCTCGGGGTTTGCGTTCCCAGCACCACTGCTCAGGTTGATCACGACTTCAGGCCCGGTTGCTGGAGACGCGGGAGTTGAGGTGGCCCCGCCGCCTTGGGGTAGGTTTCTGAACGTATTGACCAGTCCCTGGAACGCTTGTTGCGCACCTGCCAGGTCGCCGGACTGCAAAGCTTGCCCAACGGCGGCAAAATCCTGCTCACGCCCGGTAAGTTTGAACGGGTTTCCACCTGCAAAGGGACCGCCCTGGCCGAGCGAGACAATGTTGTTAAATGCCGTCTGAGCATCAGACAAATTGCCGGAGCTAAGGGCTTTTCCCAGCTGGCCCAGATCCGTGCCGCGAGTTTGAAAGTATTGTTGCAATTGCTGGTGGATGGAGTTACTTGAAACCGCTGCCGTCGACATAGATGTCTCCTGAGGATGGATTCAACTAACAAGGAACGCTGCTAGAGGTCCTTGCCATCTGAGGTCCATATCGACGCGGCAGGGGGAAACTTTAGGGTCGGGGCCGCGATTGCGCTTTCCTGACACGTGCCGATACCGCAATGTTGTTGCGACAACACCGATGTAGACACGCCTTAAAACTACGGCGTAACCTTTCGTACATGCCGGCGCAGATGAACATAACCGAACTAGGGTTCAGCCTGACAGGTCCGACCGCGTTACCGGAAAACGAGGTGCAGCTCTGGCGAGTAGATTTAGCCGCGGTTGGCCCCGAGGAACTCCGCTGGCAGCAGGTACTTTCGGAGGATGAACGCGTGCGCGCCGCCCGATTCCATTTCTCTCGCGACCGCCAGCGCTACGTTTCATCGCGCGCTCTATTGCGAATAATTCTTGCGGCCTATTTGGGCGCTGAGCCGAAAGAGCTCTCGTTCCGTTACTCCGACAAAGAAAAGCCTGCATTAGCCGGCGCTCATGCAGCGCAGGAGATTGAGTTCAACGTTTCTCATTCCGGCATGGTAGCTTTGCTGGCCTTCACCCGGAGGCGGGAAGTTGGCGTTGACGTGGAGCTGACCCGGCACGATTTCGACGTGGAAGGAATTGCCCACCGGTTCTTTTCGAAGCGCGAACAACAAGAACTCGCGTCTTTTGCTCCGGAAGAGAGACATACTGCGTTCTTCCGATGCTGGACCCGGAAAGAAGCCTACGTGAAAGCGACGGGGGCAGGCTTGTCTTTACCGCTGAGCCAGTTCGACGTTTCCTTGGCACCCGGGAACCTCAATGCCCTGATCGCCACCCGGCCCGACGCAACGGAAGCGGAACGTTGGTCGATGCGGGAAGTGCCGGCCGGCGACGGCTACGCGGCAGCTCTTTGTGTTCTCGGCCGAGGATGGCAGTTGCGTCAATGGTCTGAACAAGAAAGGCCTTCCTGCGCTGCTGTCGATGATGGTCTGTCGCCGTAGCAAGTACCAAGTAGCGAAATCAAATCGATATTTTTCGCGAGTGAAATTGACGGCAACCGGGTTTGCTCTATCGGAACCCTAATCCCCGTCAGAGGACTCGCCGCATGTCCCGATGTCGTCTCTTTCTCACCCTGCTGCTCGGCTCTCTTGCGGTCTTTCTGCTCAGTCTGAATGGGTGTAGCGGTGGGAGCGGTACTACTTTTGTCGATCAGCCGCCTGCGCCTCCTTCTTCTTCGCAATACATCCAGCACGTCGTCGTGATTTTTCAGGAGAACCGCACACCCGACAATCTATTTCAAGATTCCGTGCTGATTTCGCGAGGAGCTGACATCGCCAGTAGCGGAGTCAATTCCTTGGGCCAGACCATAACTCTCGCTCCGATTGCTCTGGCGAACAACTACGATCTCAGCCACGCCCATAGCGCGTTTGAAAAAATGTACGACGGCGGGAAGATGGATGGAGCTGACCTGATTTCTGTTAGCTGCGCCGCCGGGAATCCCAACTGCGCTCCCGCGAATCCGCAGTTCATGTATGTGAATCAGACGGACGTGCAGCCATATTTTGCTCTCGCCGAGCAATACACGTTCGGCGATCGGATGTTCCAAACCAACCAGGGGCCTAGTTTCCCAGCGCACCAGTTTATTATTTCTGGCACATCGGCGCCGTCGACGGGCAGCGACCTGTTCGTCTCGGAAAATCCAAATTATCCCTCTGGCCAGCCGAGTATTGCCGGGTGCTTTGCAAATCCAGCAACTACGGTCACCGTCATCGATCCGGAAGGCAATGAAACCAGCCAGTATCCTTGCTTCGAACATGCCACGCTGACGGACCTGTTGGATAACAAAGGCGTAACGTGGCGGTACTACACTTCGGCGGGTGCGGGGTCGATCTGGACCGCTCCAAACGCGATTCAACACATGTGCGGACCGAATGCACCGCCGTCGAACGCAACCGCCTGCACCGGTTCCGAGTGGGCCAGCAACGTCGTGCTCTCCACCATTCAAAATCCTGCGCCGATTCTTACCGACATTGCCAACGGCCAACTCCAATCAGTGAGCTGGGTGATTCCCGACGGAAAAGCGTCCGACCATGCCCTGAGCAACAATGGTTCAGGTCCGTCCTGGGTGGCTTCGATCATAAACGCCATCGGCAACAGCCAGTATTGGTCGAACACCGCGATTTTCATCACGTGGGATGATTGGGGCGGCTGGTATGATCACGTTCCGCCCCCCCAAGTTCTCGCGAACTGCGCACAGTGGGGTTGCGGTTACGTATACGGCTTCCGCGTGCCGCTGATCGTCGTCTCGCCCTACGCGCGAGCGGCTTATATCTCTCACGCAAACCATGATTTCGGTAGCGTTCTCAAATTTATTGAAGAGACCTATGGGTTGCCTTCCCTGGGTTATGCCGATGCGCCGGCAGATGATTTCTCCGATTGCTTTGACTTCACCCAGACGCCGTTGAAGTTTCAGACTATTCCTTCATCGCTGACGGCAGAGCATTTCTTAAACGATCACAGGCCACCGACCGACCCAGACGACGACTGACGCGCGGTTCGCCGCTACCAGATTCTCAGGATTCTGGTGCGCGTCCTGGAGTCGATCCCGCAGAATTATTTTTTTCCGGTGGAATAGTGCCGGCTTCCTCACGCAAAGAGTTTCACATCTGCACGAATGGTGGGCGAACCGGCATGGGACAACCTTTCAAACCTTTTCCTTTTAACAGCTTACGATGGTCATCTCCGGTCACAAAGGTGCCATGATTGCATGAGTCTTTGGTCTAGAGTAATTCCTGGAACTGAGTTTTGTACATCGGCAGGAAAATGTTAATCTGTTAACAAGATTCGGGGATTCATCTCTCCCTTAAAACATCTGCAAATCGGTTCCGCCCCCGTCCCGATAATTTAAAAAGTATCCGAGCCAAGACGATAAAGGTAGTAGGCATTACTGCACGCCAAAATCCAGGAGGCTTAAGCACTTGACCGCTTCAATCAGCCATCTCATCGCGCCGCACGGCAGCGAACTTGTTGAACTTATCGTCCCGGCGGAGAAGACCGCCGAACTAAAGGCGCACTCCAAAGAGTGGCCATCGTGGGACCTGACGGCCCGCCAACTTTGCGATCTCGAGTTATTGCTCAGCGGTGGATTTTCTCCGCTGCGGGGTTTTATGACCCGCGCCGACTATGAGGGCGTCTGCCACAACATGCGCCTCGCCAACGGCACTCTATGGCCCATGCCCATCACCCTGGATGTGACCGAGGAATTTGCCAAGAAGCTGACGCCGGGCAGCAGCAAAGTAGCCCTGCGCGACCCCGAAGGCGTAATGCTTGCTGTGCTGCACGTGGAAGAAGTCTGGCAGCCTGATCGCAAAGCCGAGGCGAAGGCGGTTTTCGCCAGCACCAGCGCCGCGCATCCCGGCGCGGATTACGCGATGAACAAATCGAACCCCTGGTATGTTGGGGGAAAAGTAGAAGGGCTGCAAGCGCCTTCGCACTACGATTTTCGTACCGTACGTCTGACTCCGGCCGAAGTGCGCGCAGAATTCGCCCGCATGGGTTGGCGCCGTGTGGTCGCCTTCCAGACCCGCAATCCTATGCATCGCGCCCACGTGGAGCTGGCGTTCCGCGCCGCGAAGCAGGTGGAAGCCAGTCTTCTGATTCATCCCGTGGTCGGCATGACCAAGCCGGGCGATGTGGACTACTACACGCGCGTGCGCTGCTATCAGTTGCTGCTCTCGAAGTTTCCCCAGTCCACTGCCAAGCTTTCTCTGCTGCCGCTGGCGATGCGCATGGGTGGACCGCGCGAGGCCATCTGGCACGCACTCATCCGGAAGAATCACGGCGTTACGCACTTCATCGTGGGCCGCGATCACGCCGGTCCTGGTAAGGACACGGACGGCAAACCTTTCTACGGCCCCTACGAGGCGCAGGAAGTCTTCAAAAAGCACGAGGCGGATATCGGCGTCACCATGGTGCCCTTCAACATGATGGTCTACCTCGAAGCTGAGAATAGGTACGTACCGGATGACGAGGTGAAAAACGGAGACCGCGTGCTGAACATCTCCGGCACCGAACTTCGTGAGCGTTTGAACGAAGGCCGCGAGATCCCTGCCTGGTTTACCTATCCAGAGGTTGTGGCGGAATTGCGCCGCAGCTTTCCACCTCGTCACAAGCAGGGGGTCACGATCTTCTTCACTGGGCTATCCGGCTCCGGCAAGTCGACCATCGCCAACGTGCTGATGACCAAGTTCCTGGAAACCGGCGGGCGTCCCGTCACAATCCTCGATGGCGATCTGGTGCGCAAGCATCTTTCTTCAGAGCTTGGATTCTCCAAAGAACACCGCGACATTAACATCCGGCGCATCGGATACGTCGCTTCGGAGATCACCAAGAATGGTGGCATTGCAATTTGCGCACCAATCGCTCCTTACGACGCGACACGGAAACATGTACGGCAGATGATTGAGCCCTACGGCGGATTCATTCTCGTGCACATCGCGACCTCCGTCGATGTCTGCGAACAACGGGATCGAAAGGGCCTCTACGCCAAAGCCCGCGCCGGAATTCTAAAAGAGTTCACCGGCATTTCAGATCCTTACGAAGTTCCGACCGATGCTGAAGTCACCATCAACACCGGCGACCTGTCTCCCGAAGAAGCGGCGCAGGAGATCATTCTGCACCTCGAACGCGAGGGCTTTATCGGCACAGCTGCGGAGTCGGTTTAATCGGCCGCACGAAACGAGCGCGGAGTCGCAAGTTGAAAATGTGAGATCGGCGCCGTCGCGTGCACTGCCATTCGCATAGTCATGGATCTGCTGATCAAGAGCCTGGTTGGGTTGGGAGTTGGGACCCTCATTGGAATGACAGGGGTCGGAGGCGGCGTTCTGCTGCTTCCGATCCTAATTTTTGGTCTGGGTGTGCCCCCCATGAGCGCGGTCGGATCAGACGCGCTGTTCAACTTCGTCACCAAGATCGGCGCAAGCATTGTTCACTTACGCAAGGGGACGGTTCGGCGCAAAGTAGTGTTGGCGCTCGCCGTGGGCAGCGCTCCCGGATCTTATTTGGGCGTGAGTTTCCTCGTCCACCTGCGAAACACATACGGCAATGGCGTAAATCATTTCATCACGGTAGCGGTTGGGGTGTTGCTGATTTGCATTCCGACGTTCCTGTTCTTCCAGAAAAAGATTGAGGACCGGGCAGCGACGCGTCCGCCCACAATAAAGTCGTTTGCGTGGATGTCGCTCATCGGCCTGGTGGCGGGCTTTCTCGTGGGAATTACCTCGGTCGGCTCCGGCAGTATTGTCATGATGATGCTGTTGCTGTTCTACAGCTTTCAGCCGAAAGTCATGGTGGGCACGGATATCGTGCATGCCTTGCTCCTCACCGGAGTCACCAGTCTTCTTCATTTTCGGATGCACAATGTCGATTTGCATCTGGTTGGGGCGCTATTGATCGGCTCGATCCCGGGCGGGCTGCTGGGTTCTTACTTGAGCACGCGGGTTCCGGTTCCGTGGCTGAGGCGCATTCTTTGTGCCGTATTGCTGGCGACTGGCGCGCGCATGCTTGTAGCTTGATTCGAAAGATCTCTTCGGTTTTTTCAGCTCCTGGTTTATCAAATTAAGATTTGGAAAGATATGCATCTGAACTCCTACTCTCAAATACTCGAACGCATTCACGCCGCATTGGAAGCCTCTCGCTCCGTCTTCGCCCGTTTCACTCCCGGAGAGATCGATGCCGAATACAAGGCCGGGCACGATCCTGTTACCGAGGCAGATCGCGCTCTGGATGCTGTGCTCCGCAAGGAACTCCTGCGCGAAGGCGAAGGCTGGCTCTCGGAAGAGAGCGTTGACGATCCTATCCGCTTGCAGCGTTCCCAAGTATGGGTTGTCGATCCCCTCGACGGCACTCGCGAATTTGTCCAGGGCATTCCAGAGTTCTGTGTTTCGATCGGATTCGTCGAGGACGGCCGTCCGGTGGCCGGCGGGATCTGCAATCCAGCGACCAACGAGGTCTTTCTCGGTTCAGTAGAATCCGGCGTGACCTACAACGGCAATCCAGCGCGGCCCAGCCAGCGCCGGAGTCTCGAAGGAGCATTGATTCTCGCCAGCCGCAGTGAAGTGAAGCGTGGCGAGTGGAAAGCGTTTGAAAATTCTGGATGCAAGATTCGTCCCATGGGTTCGGTTGCCTACAAGTTAGCTCTGCTTTCCGCAGGCTTGGCCGACGCGACTTTCACGCTGACGCCAAAGAACGAATGGGACGTCGTGGCGGGAGCGGCACTGGTTCAGGCCGCCGGCGGGTTTGTCAGCACTCTGGAGAAAACCAACCTAATTGCCAATCGCCGCGATCCGCTTTTGTCAGGCCTGATTGCCAGCGGACCTTTTTTGCAGGAAGCACTACTCACACTGATTGAACCTCACATCCACGCGATTGAACACTCACGCTAGCAAATTGTTATCGAAAGCTTGGTTGAACAAGACAGCGTTTGCGCCACCACCAGCGAATTGGTCGAATTCCTGCGGGATGTTTATAATCCGCTCTTCCTCTGCAAGGAAGTAATAGCGGGACTTCTTCATGAAGGAAATCCATGAGCGACACCGAATTCCTATCCGAGATTCAGCAGAAGCTATCGTTCGAGTTTCGTGAGCGCTGGTTCCGCAGGATGATACGGCTAAAACGTGAGCCGCGGAGCGAAGGCTTTTTCGATTCTTACCCACGCTTCTTCTCCACCAGCGACACCGCTGCAGCACCAGACCGGCTGAACCAGCGGCATCGCGCTCTGATTGAATCGAACGCGGCCATTATTTCTGGCCGCAAAGTGTTGGATATCGCTTCCCACGACGGCCGCTGGAGTCTGGCTGCGCACAAGGCAGGCGCGGATTATGTGCTGGGCATCGAAGCCCGCCAACACTTAGTGAATGCAGCGCGCGACAACATGCGCGAATACGGAGTGCCCGCTGGCAAAGTTGAATTTGTGCAGGGCGATGTGATGGTTGTGCTCGACCAACTCCAGAGCGGGCGCTTCGATACCGTCTTCTGTTTTGGATTCCTTTACCACACTATCGACCACATGCCCCTGTTTCGTAAGATCGCTCGCCTCAAGCCTGCAAGCCTTGTGATCGACACTACTGTTTCTTTGCGCCCCGGAAGCGTCGTCGAAGTTCACGACGAGCCGACCGACCACGAAAGCATGGCTGCGTTCGGCGATCTGGAGTCGATTGATCCCGCCAGACCGGCGCGGGCGATCAAAGGCTATCCCAGCAAGGAGGCGTTGCGGTTGATGCTGAAGGCGGTTGGATTTTCGAGCCTGCGCTATTACGACTGGCAAACTGCTGGGATCAAACGGTGGGATGATCTCAAGAACTATTACCTCGGTACCCGCGTGACTATGACTGCACATGCTGACGCGTAATCAATTTGTCCGCCCGCACCTTTCGATTACTCGACAGTCTGTTCGCGCTGACAGAGCTTCGCGGTCTCAAATTTAAATTTTCTCCTACTTAAGAAACGGTCGCCTGCGCGGAAAGAGCGGCCGCCCGCATTTCGACTCCCGGGAATCCTGGCAAGAAATTGGAGATTCTCGAAGCTTTCTCCTGCGCCACCCCATACGCCAGCTTGTAGCCGAAAATCAGCATCAGGTGTCCCCATGCCGCTTCAATCTTTTGCACAGAAGAGGGCGACAATGCTGACTGCCACTGACCGTCGGTAGCGGCACGGATGAACGGAATGTCCTGGCGCGTATCCTTCGTCGACGCCCACAGTCGGCCTTCTTGCTTTTCCATTTTCCGCATCTGCTCCGCAGTGCTGTGCTCCACGGCCAGCCTCAATCGCTCCTCAATTGCGTTCATCTGTAACAGAACCGCAATCCGATTCAGTTCATAGTAGGTTTGCCGCAAGAGGTCTTCATAGCGAACGACCAGAAAATTTGAATCGCCGGTCCGCGCTCCCATCCAGCTCGCCACATTTTCGCCCCATGAGCCATACGGACACACCTCCCCGGCAACAAAGCCGGTGATGAATTTGTCGATAGGAAACCCATCGTCCAAGACTCGCCTCTTGATCTGGAAATGGTATTGTGATACGGCGATGTCCCTGGGATCGCGCACGACGTAAATCACACGCTTGTAGGTTTCGCAGAACGGGTAATGGCTCTTAATAACGCGCGGGCGCGGCATCTGCTCAAAATATCTCCTCGATTGCCCGTCTACGGATGGAATAAGCCGGTCCGCTCCAGTTAAGGTGACAGCCTCTTCTGGATGGATGAGGTTTGCCAGCAACAACCGAACCCAAGTGTTGCCCGACTTCGGATAAGAAACAAGAAATGTATCGTCCTTGTCGACGATCAGACGGCGACGGGGAGGGTCCTGCCTCGCCAGATATCTGATCCCCACGAAGATTCTGCCAATCGCGCCCATTGAGTTTCTCCTGCCGACCCTGTTTCGTATAGGGATAGCCGTCCCCACCATTGCCATCATGCGTGTGGAAGTCTTCCTTGTAATCCCCCAAATAGGGTATTTCGGAAGGCATCTGTCAGTTAGGATTGGCGCTCCAACGTCGGCGAAGTGCATGGCCTGGGTTTCGACAACATCACTGGTACGCAACAAATTGCGGCCTTCCCGAGTGGTACCGAATAAATCCGCTGCTGGCGTGTGATTGAAACGTGGTTGTAACTTAATCAGTGTATGTTTGCGCTTCGCCAGCTTGAACAAGGCATCGGACGAGTTAGCAATAATTAGCCCAATAATTTTCGCATGTCGTTTACGACCCGAGCAATGTGCGAGAATTGATGCTGAGAGAATCGATGCAAAGCTGTCAATAGCGGAGTCATTCCCCAGGTGATTTACGGAATCAAGGCCATCACCAAGTTCTTGCTCGGAACCGATAAGGCCGATCGGAATTTCGCGGTATACCCGGATGATACGTTTCTGGTTTCGTATCCACGATCAGGCAACACGTGGACTCGCTTTCTGATCGCGAATCTGGTTTATCCCGAAAAAAATGTAAGCTTCGCCAACATCGAGCAGCTGATTCCGGACACGGCATCGCAATCAAACCGCGCTCTCAAACGCACGCCCCGTCCGCGCATCATCAAAACCCACCAGTATTTCGATCACCGTTATCCGAAGACGATCTACATTGTGCGTGACCCGCGAGACATCGCGCTCTCTTACTACGATTTCCAGCGGAGATCGCGACAAATCGAAGACGGTTATGAACTGGAACGCTACGTCGACGATTTCGTCTCTGGCCGGCTGATTTCCGCCGACTGGGGAACGTGGGCCGAGAATGTGGCCAGTTGGGTTTACACCTGTGGCCAGCGAAAAGAATTCCTGCTGCTTCGCTACGAAGACATGATCAAAGACACGGTTTCTGAGCTGGCACGGATTGCGATATTCCTGGACATGGAGCCGGCGACAGCAGAACTTCATAAAGCGATTGAGCTAAGCTCCGCCGATCGCATGCGAAAACTCGAGAAACTCGAGGCTCTCCAATGGGTTGGAACTCGCAGCCATCGAAAAGACATTCCGTTTGTAGGCAAGGCGAGATCCGGGGGCTGGAGGACTTCACTTACAGACCGCAGCGTTCAGCGAATTGAATCGGCATGGGGTGAGTTAATGACGGTGTTAGGTTACGAGTTAGCGACCATTAACGCTCCGCTGGCAACCTTGAACATGCCCCGGAGAATCCGCTAGAGGAGAGGGGTTTCCTCGTTCAGGCCTAATTCACAATGCTCAAGAGTCAGATCATCAAGAATGTCACTTCCAGTTGGTTCAGCCTGGGCGTAAGCATTCTGGTAGGCATTTTTCTCTCACCCTTTATCCTGCACCGCCTGGGAAACACCGCCTACGGGGCATGGATTCTGGTGTTTTCCGTGACCGGCTACTATGGCCTGTTCGATCTCGGCATTCGTTCTTCGGTGATTCGCTATGTCTCAACTTATACAGCAACCAACGACACGGAGAGCGTCTCCCGGCTGATCAATACGGCGCTGCTGGTTTATGCTGCCATTGGCGCCGCAGCAATCGTAACCACTCTGGTTGTCAGCGGCTTCTTGGGATCTTTGTTCCGTATGCCGCCCGATTTCTTGCCCACCGCCCGCGTGCTGTTTCTGATGGTGGGAATAGCGGTCGGCCTGGGTTTTCCTGCGGGCGTCTTCAGCGGAATTCTGGAGGGACTGAATCATTTTTATTTTGTCAATATAACCAACCTCGCTGCCACGCTGTTACGCGCCCTGCTGATCGTCATCGCCCTGAAACTAGGGTACGGACTGCTCGTAGTCGCCTTCGTCACCATGACGCTTCCGCTGCTGGGGGCGGCAGTGCGCGCTCTCATTGTCTTACGCATTCTTCCACTTCGTTTTGGCTGGAAGTACGTGGACCGCGCGGCCCTCGGAGAAATCGCCCGTTATAGCGGTATCAGCTTCATATTGATGATCGCCTACAAGCTGCGCTTCAAGACGGATGAAGTCTTAATTTCCACGCTGGTATCCGTCGCTGCGGTGACTTATTTTTCGATTGGCGATCGCCTGGTGGATTATGCCGGAGAAGTGGTAAGCAGTCTGGCTCAAATCTTTGTCCCTATGTCCGGCCAGTCTGAGGCGAAGGGCAACCGTGAGGAACTCAGAAGGATTCTCGTTGTAGGCAATCGCGCCTGTTCGCTGATCGTTTTTCCGATCACAGCTACGCTGATTATTCTGGGAAAGTCCGTGATCGCAGCGTGGGTCGGCGAAGTTTATGTGGCTGTTTGCTATCCCGTTTTATTGACTCTGCTAATCCCGATGACCTTCATTTTGGCGCAAGCCGCTTCGTCCCGGATTTTGTACGGCATGGCCCGTCACCGCAGCCTGGCGTGGGTAACGGGAATGGAAGCGATCACCAATGTAATTCTAAGTGTAGTTCTGATTCGTCCTTTAGGGATTGTCGGGGATGCGCTTGGAACAGCTATTCCGTTAACTTGCACCGGCCTCTTTTTTTTGCCGCGGCATCTTTGCCGCGTCCTGGATGTTCGCGTCGGAACCTTCATTCGCGAAGCCTATTCCCTGCCGCTTTTGTTGTGTGTGCCCTGCGCGGCGGTGCTGCTTCTGATGCGGCGATGGTTCTTCGCTAGAACCTATTCGGAAGTGGGATTTCAGATTCTGCTCAGCTTGATTCCATATGGCTTAGGGATTGCATGGGCCACCTGGACCGGTCGGCTTTGGCGTGTGGCGCAACTATCCAGCGGAAAACAATTCGACGAAGTCGGGGTCGCATTGATGGAAACGTTCCAGAAGGAACCGTGAGTAGTCGGCACAAAGAAGTTGCAGGGTTTGAAGCCTGTCAAGACTAGGTTGCTCGTTTGCCATCGAAACTCATGAACCAGAAAAAGATTGTGATCATTGGAGCAGGGCCGACCGGACTGGGCGCGGCCTATCGTCTCAACGAACTTGGCTACGACAATTGGGTGCTGTATGAAAAATCAGACTATATCGGTGGGCATGCTTCCTCCCATGTCGATGCCCACGGGTTCGTTTGGGATGAAGGCGGACACGTTATTTTTTCCCACTATCCTTATTTCGACATACTGATCGATCGAATACTGGGCAGTGAAGAGAACCAACTGGTACGTGAAAGTTGGATCGTAAGCGGAGAGTCGTGGGTCCCTTATCCTTTGCAAAACAACCTGCGATATCTCCCGAAGTCAGTTCAGGTCGAGTGTATCTTGGGCGCTGCTGCCGCGGCGGCAAATGGAAAATTAAAAGACGCTACAAATTTTCGAGAATGGATTCTGGCCAGCTTTGGAGAAGGCATCGCGAAGGCTTTCATGTTTCCATACAACACCAAGGTTTGGACCACGCCGCTTGAGAATATGTCGAAGTCGTGGATCGCAGAGCGGGTCGCAGTAACAGACTTAAAGCGAATGCTCGAGAATGTTTTGCTGGAACGCGACGATGTAGGCTGGGGTCCCAACAGCAAGTTCAGGTTCCCTCTCCACGGAGGGACTGGAGAAATTTATCGTCGCATGGCCGGCTGCTTTCCAGGAAAGATCCATCAGGGAAAGGAACTTGTGGAAGTAGATTCCGTCCACCGCAGAGTTTCTTTCGCCGATGGCACGGGCGACACTTATGACACGTTGATATCCTCAGCGCCCATCGATCTTCTAGTACGCACCCTGAAACCGGCGGACGCAGAATTCCGCGAAGCTGCCGGCCATCTCGAGCACAACAACTTGCTGGTGCTTGGAATTGGTCTGAAGAAAAAAATTGAGACCGGAAAATGTTGGATTTACTTCGCGGACGATAGCATGCCCTGTTATCGTGGAACTTATTTTTCGCACTACTCGCGCTTTAACGTTCCTGATGGCGATACGGAGCGCTATAGTTCTCTGATGTGCGAGATGTCTTTCCGGGTGGGCGAATTGCCAAACGCGGAGCGTATTCTGGATCGCGTGATCGCCGGGTTGATCCGCGTCAAGATTCTAGAGGAGTCGGACCGGGAGCGCATCGTTTCACGATATTCTCGCGCTGTCGCATACTCCTATCCTATTCCAACCCTCGGCCGCGACCGCGCGTTGGGCATTCTACAGCCAGCATTGATGCAGCGTGGAATCTACTCCCGCGGCCGGTTTGGCGCATGGCGTTACGAAATCGGCAACATGGATCACTCTGTGATGATGGGAGTCGAAGCGGTGAATCATATTGTTGCCGGGGAGAAGGAAAACGTATTTCATAGTTCTTGATCGTTAGAGTCATGGAAACCGCTCAGTCCAATCAAAGCCCGCAGGTCAGCGTCATCATCCCGGCCTACAACACCGCCGGCCTCATCGCGGTTTGCCTTGATTCAGTTTTTTCACAGACGTACCATGATTCCGAAGTGATTGTAGTAAACGACGGCTCACCGGACACGGTTGAGCTTGAACGTGTCTTGCAGCCCTATCAGAATAGAATCGTATACATCGTGCAGCAGAATAAACGCGCCGCGGGCGCGAGAAATACCGCGATCGGAAGGGCCCGTGGCGAATTTCTGGCATTTCTGGATAGCGACGACCGCTGGCTGCCGGATCATTTAGCTTTGCAAATGAAATTGTTTACTGAAGACCCTACCCTCGACGTGGTCTATTGCAATGGCTTACGAATCGGAGATCAGCGCAATTTCATGGACGCATGTCCGTCGCATGGGCCCGCGACCTTCGCGGCGCTCATCACCGAGCAATGCCAGATCTGCGTTTCTACCGTTGTCGCCAGAAAGAGTGCGATCGTAAAAGCCGGATTATTCGACGAGACTTTGCAGCGTTGCGACGATTACGAGATGTGGGCACGGGCGGCGTTTCACGGCGCCAAAATCGGCTACAGTCGCAATGTGCAGGCGTTGTTGAATGGCGGCCGTCCGGGTTCGCTGAGCCAGTCAAGTTCAAAGATGGCAGAGGGATATTGGACTATCCTCGACAAGATCAGCCGAACCTTTCCCCTCAACGACTCTGATCGAACTGTAGTAGAAAAACGAAAGCGGGAGATCAGAGAGCATTATCTGGTTGAGGAAGGAAAATTTCAGCTTCATCAACGAAAGTTCGACAGAGCGAGGGAACTTTTTTCGGAGGCCAATCAGCATTCGCGAAGATTGAAATTGAACCTGGTGCTGCTTGGTCTGCGAATTGCCCCGCAAACAACGAACAGATTTTTTTCCTTATTAACCAGGATTCGGAGCGGCACACCTGCTTGACCATGCAGAATTCCAACGGAGGCTGGCCGCGGGCGCTACGAACAATAGCACAAGTGGGACGCGTGCTCACCGGGCGCCAAATGGCTGGAAGAAACCTTACTGTCTTCCCCGACGATGTCTTCCTCGTCTCTTATCCGAGGTCTGGTAATACCTGGACGCGATTCCTTATCGGCAACCTAATCTATCAGGACGAACCGGTCACTTTCGCGAACATCGAATCGCGCCTCCCAGAGATTTATTTCAATCCCGATCGCGTTCTGCGCCGGTTGCCGCCTCCGCGCATTCTGAAAAGCCACGAGTGCTTCCAGCCTCATTACCGCCGGATCATCTACATTGTGCGCGACCCTCGCGATGTGGCGCTCTCCTTTTACCACCACAATATAAAGGCGGGAAATATTGCCGAAGACTACGCCATCGCAGATTTCGTTCCGCGCTTTATCGCCGGCGAGTTTGACGAGAAATGGGGATCGTGGTCCGATCACGTTCTGAGCTGGGCGCTTTTGCGTCAAAATTCTCCTGGGTTCATGCTTTTGCGTTACGAAAGCATGAAGAAACAGCCGGAAACCGAATTGGCCAAGATTGCTGCCTTCTTGAAGGGCTGTTCCTTCAGATCGGTCAACAGTAGCAGTGAAAAATTGCAGCGCGCAGTTGAATTAAGCTCTCCCGAGCGCATGCGAGAGCTGGAGAAACAACAGGCCAACCAGTGGGTGCTCACTCGGGAAACGCGCAGCGACAAACCTTTTGTGCGCTCGGCCACGGCTGGTGGCTGGAAGTCGCAATTGCCGGAACAATCAGTAATTGCCATCGAAACCGCCTGGGGCCACATCATGTTGAGCTTGGGTTACGATCTGGCGAGCAAGCCCGCACCGCGGAGCGGTGTTCCTTCTCTCGCCAACTTGCCCGGAGCAAGCGATTGAGCGCCTTGCAACCAGTTTTCAAAACTTACGTACTACATGAGTAGCCCCGTCAAGCCGTCACCCGGTTACAAAACGATTCTCCGCATTGTCGCGCCGAATTCCCTGCTCAAGGAGTACGACATCTATCTCCGTCTTGGCCGCAAGGCTGGTGGGGCATACGTTCGATTTAAAATTTTTGACATGCTGAGTCTGGCAGGTTCGCAACCTGCGGTTCCGAAAACATCTCGCTCTTTCCTATTTGTGTGCTTTGGAAACATCATGAGAAGTCCAATGGCGGAAGCGCTTTTTCGCAAAGAATTAGGTTCTCTCGCTGATGAACCGTCCCTGCGCATCGCGTCGGCGGGCCTGCACGCCACACCGGGCAACCCGGCGCATCCCTGGGCTTTGGCCTCATCCCCTGAATTCGGAATCTCCCTCGAGCAACACCGAGCACAACTTCTGACCGCTGAGATGGTGCAGGAAGCGAACGCAATCTTCGTTATGGACTTTCAGAACAAGGCAGAATTGGTAACTCTTTACCCAGACTCCGGGCACAAAGTTTTTATGCTCGGCGCTTGCCTCACAAATTCCGGTCAAAGAGAGATTCCCGACCCATATTTTGGTAATGTTGAAGCTACTCGCAATTGTTATCGAATTCTGCAGGCATGTGTCCGAAATTTGACGAGTGATCTCTTTCCCCATTCCAACCGGTAACGTCGAGCTTCCAGCTAAGTGTTTTCGGATCCGATACGTTTCGTCCGCACTCGAAACCAGTTCACGAGACCGCTAATGCCAGGACGCGGATCGGAAAGCCACAAGTCGTCGTAGTGCATTCCGGGATACCAAGGCACAGCAATGCGGAAAAGTGTGCTCAAGAAACCCGGGTAAGGCAGTGGCCAGTTGGCCGGGTTCCCCGCGCGAACATTGTTCAAGTGAGTAAGTTCTCCAACCATGCGACGGCAAGTGATACCAGTGCGGTAAGACTTGTCTTTCGGCGGTAATACTCCGCGCAGATACCAGTCGATTAGATATCGCGGATAATCCAGACCGTTAGCGATCGGGAGTGCTATTGAACCCCAGGGCCTGCCATTAATCTCCATGAGAACAGGGTCGGACTGGCCGGCGATTTTCTTGTACTCAACCATGGCAATCCCTTCAAATCCGATTCGCCGGATCAACTGGGCACTATCGCTCTCGATCCGTTCGTCAAGCAAGCAAGACTGACGGCAACTGCTGGCGGAGCCGCGCGGATCAACTTCGCGAATGCGTTTCCACTGAAATGGAAGACGAACTTCCTCGCCGGCGATGAAACAGGAGAATCCAATTCCTACACCGGTAATAAACTCCTGCACGAGAACGTCTCCCGCCACCGTAAGACGATGGCTCACCTGAGTCTCCAGTTCTTCTCTGGAATAGGCATACGAAACGCCGCCGAAAACTGCCTGGCCATCCTGCCACCGAAGCGAGAAACGGTCCTTCACCACGAGTGGGAACTCAATTCCGTGCAAAGGCTCCAGTTCGTCCTGCGACTCGATGAGCCAAGTCTGCGGAATCCTTATCCCAAGCGATTTCGCTACCTGAAGCGTCTGATATTTGTCCGAGGCTTGTTCGATTGACGAAGGGGACGGAAGTACGACAGGGCAGAGGTTTCTAAAGCTCTCGCGGCATTTGGAGAGCGGCAAAAGCGTCCAGTCCGTGACGGGCACGACCAGATCCACGGCGTTGCGGCGTACGAAATCTAATACTGCATCGACAAAACCGCGCCTATCTTCGGTGGAGATCGGATAAGAAAAACTTTGCCGGCAGTAGCGTGAGAGCTGAGCCGCGGCAAACGCACCGGCATTCGCTCCGACGGCAACCCAGTGCCCCGCCTTTCCCGCCGAACGCGTAAACGCCAGCGCCGCGGAACTGTGACCATCAAGGATCAGCACTCTCGCCAAGCGATTTTTGTCCTCTGGTGTCTGAAGGAGCCAGCCTACATCTTCCTTCCGGCAAACGCCCACTCCAGGTTCCAGCGTAGCCCTTCGACGGTTTTCGATGGCCTCACTCGGCGCAGGCACAATAAATCGTCGTATTTTCGCGCTAAACCACCATCGGTAACTACGGCAGTGTCGTAGCCTACCCGCCGGCATTCCTCAACCGTCTGCTCGTTCCAGTGCGGAGACAGAGCGGGACAGGGATAAGAAAAATGTTTCACCGACCGCTCCAATTGTTTTTCCAGGCATGCGCGTGAACGCTTAAGTTCGACTCGCGCCTCGGCGATCGGAAGTTGCGCCAGGTTCGGATGCGACAGCGTATGCGATCCCACAACATGGCCATGCTCAGCCAGTTTTCGTACTTCATTCCAGCCCATCATGAGTTGCGCAGATCCGGGAGGATATCCGGCATCCAATTCAGTCGCAATGCGCGTCACCAACGCCTCCTGCGCTGTGCCCGTTAACTTGCAACAGTACTCACAGGCTTTGGTAAATGCACGATCACGATCGGCCGCTGTCTCCAGAGGCCACAAGGTGCTGTCGGGATCTCTCCACGTCTTACATCTCGTGGTGCGCAAGGCGAAACGCACGCGACTTGGCCACGGCAGACGGCCCTTCTCGACACACTCCACCGTGACATAAAAGGCTGCCGCTATGCCGACTTGATCGAGGATGGGCATCGCATTTTCGAAATTGTCACGATAACCATCGTCGAAGGTCACGACCACAGAACGCTCGGGAATCTTTTCTCCCCCGCGCAAAAAAAGTGTCAATTCGTCCAAACTCAGCGGATGAAACTCTTTCGCCAGCAACACCATCTGCTGCCGAAACACCTGCCGGGAGTGAATGATCCCTCCCAGAGAATCCGCTTGCAGCGAAGGATCTTCCTGCACTGAGTGGTACATAAGAATCGCCGCACCCGCACCACGGATGCTCGCTGCCACGCGAAGCAAGCCGCTGCTTAGAAGCATTTTCTTCGCGAGATCCTTAGCAGTCATAAGCGTGTGCAAATTCAGAGCGTACAAATCGTTTCAGTCTCGCGGAACATACGTCTGAGCGGCAGCCCTTCGCAATGCCAGCAAATCCCCAACTCCCGTAGTCCAACTTTCGAACTCTAACTGCGTTCTCCTCTCGCTGTCGACAAAACGCGGCAGCAATAAACTTTCGTTCCGACGTGTGCACAGCCCGGAATCGCAAGTTGTTGCCGATACAACCTGCTCAGCCCGCAACCAGGGTATAAAAGCTGGATGGTATACGCCGCCGGGATAACAAAAATGAACCGGATTTACCCCGGCCAATTCAAGAATATGTCCTCGATTCTCTCGAATTTCTCGCGAGAACAATGCTTCGTCTTCTGGCATTCGATGACGATGGGTGTGCAACTGTATGTCGATGCGGTTCTGAGCGACCTCCCGCACTTCGCTCGCGTTCATAAGTTGGAGAATTCTCTTCGACTTGAGAGCACCATAGTCGATTTCTAGAAAACCAGCCAATCGGGATGCGAGATCGTCCTTCTGAACTCCACTCATTCCTTCGCGTTCTGCCAAATCAATCAGGCCACGCACTACGCGGTGGCGGCCAGTCTCTGAACGCAAGTCCAGAGGTCCCTGCAAACCCATTTCCTCCCCATCGGCAATGACCTTGCCTCTCCGCTGCCACAACATGTAAGAACAGATCAGGTTAAACACGGGGCGCTTGCTGAGCGCATAGTACGTGGTCAAATAAACTGTCGCGGGAAAGCCATACTCACGCAGCAACGGGTAAGCCTTGCAGTAGAAATCGTAAGTGCCATCATCAAAAGTAAGGGCTACGCTGCGCGCGGAAAGCGTTTGTGCGCGCAATCGCTCCAAGGCTTCGCCCAAAGGCAACACCGCATATTGGCCCTGTTTCAGATAAGAAAACCTTTCCCTCAGTTGTTGCGGGCTTATGTACAGCCCTGAACGCCACAGGTGTTCGTCCTCAAGCGATGTACCGTGATAGCAGATGATCAGCAATCGCTGTTGCCGCCAACGGCTCTTCGCGACCAGTTCGAACATTCCGCCACCACGAAGCAGCTGCAGGGCTGCGAGTTTCAGGGATCTCATGAGTATTTCTGCCATCGAATGCAGGCGATATCACCATTAACGTAAATTGCATGGCGTGCGTCTCGAGTCTTCATCGATTGACATTCATCGCAAAACTACCGCGGCACGCGGTTCCGTCGCAGCTGCAACCGCATCTCTTTCCAGGCAGACGCGCATCCACAACTCCAGATTAAGCAGGCGCCAGATTCGGTTGCCGTGGTCGCGGTGCCCGGCTCGATGTTCGGCGAAGAGCAACTGGATCGCCTCAGTGCGAAAGTACCCACGGTTCGAGGTCCGTGGTTCCAGCAGCAAACGTTCCAAGCTATCCAGTTGTGGTCCGGCTAACCAGTGCGCCCAGGGAGTCGGGAATCCCATTTTTCGGCGATGAACGATGGACTTCGGCAGCAGATCTTCAATCGCCGATTTCAGGATGATTTTTCCTGCCATGCCTTTTATTGAATACTTTGCCGGAATGCTCGCCGTGAATTCCACGAGCTGATGATCGAGAAAGGGCACGCGGCTCTCGATGGAGGCAGCCATACTCATCTGGTCCTGTTTCATCAGCAGCTCAACCAGATAGCTCTTGATGTCCGCATACAAGAGCCGGTGAAAAAGTTCGCCACTCGATTGATTGAAGAAATAGACCGAAGCGGCATAAGCATCACTCAAATCCAGCTTCGCTGCGGGAGTTAATAAATCACTTTGTTCGCTGACAGAAAATGCCGAGTAGAAGTTATCAAAATAGAAAGCGGGCCAGGACGAGCCGTCGCGCATCAGAAATGTATGGTCGAGTTTCCGGCGGGCTGCGGCTGTCAAAGGACTGGCAAGAATTCCGTCGTGAACCATGCGCCGTACCCCGGGCGTTGTGACTGAACGATAAATATTGTCCAGGCGCGAGTTGTGCAGCGTCCACGCATAACGTGTATAGCCGCCCAGCGTTTCATCGCTGCCTTCGCCGGTGAGCACAACCTTGACTCGCTGTCGCGCGAGCCGCGAAACAAACAACAAGGAAACGCTGGAAGGCCATGCAACAGGCTCATCTTCGTGCCAGATGCATAGCGGCAACGTCTGGAAAAAATCATCGCGGCTTAGCCGCACCTCGCGGTGTTCCGCTCCAATATGCTCAGCTACAGCTCGGGCAAACGGAAGTTCGCTGAACTCTTCCTCCTCATAGCCGACTGCGAAGGTCTCGATCCGATCTTTTCGAATCTTCGTTGTGAGAGCAGCAACCGCACTGGAGTCGAGGCCTCCACTCAAAAACACGCCCAGCGGCACATCACTCATCAAGTGGCTGCTGATGCCCTCTTCCAGGCGCTCACGGTATTCGCGCACATAGGATTCGCGCGTCCTTTCCACGTCGTGAGAATCGTTTTGCAGGTCCCAGTAAGAAGAAACCGTCAACTCGCCGCGCTCATCCAGCGTCAGCGTATGGCCCGGCATCAACTTGCGGACGCCGGCGTACATCGTCTCTTCGCCGGTGATATAGCCAAACGCCAGGTACTCCGCCAGTGTGTTGCGGTTGAACTCCGCCCGGATTCCCGGGTACGCCATCAGCGCTTTGATTTCAGATCCGAACAGCAAACTCTTGCCGTCATAGCAGTAGTAGAGGGGCTTGATGCCCAGCCGGTCGCGAGCCAAGAAGAGGCGCCTTGCGGCCTGGTCCCAGATGGCAAAAGCAAACATCCCGCGCAGGTGCTTGACGCAATCGTTTCCGTATTCTTCATAAAGATGAACGATGGTTTCGGTGTCGCTGCGAGTGCGATATCGATGGCCGCGGGACTCCAGCTCCCGGCGAAGTTCGCGGTGATTGTAAATCTCTCCATTGAAGACGATCCAAATAGTTTCGTCTTCATTGCCGATCGGCTGGCGGCCAGTCTGAATGTCGATGATGCTCAGCCGTCTCATGGCGAGCCCGACGTTCTCGCGCACAAAAAAACCATCGTCGTCCGGGCCCCGGTATGCGATCTGCTGGTTCATCACCGCGAGTGCCTCGCGGTCAACTCTTGACTGCCGGTCGGGATAAAAGATTCCGCAGATTCCACACATGACTTAGAAGCCGTCTCTTTAGGATCGTGTTGTCTTACTAAACTTTGATTGATCCGAACTGCCCGTCCAGCGCCGCTCCCAGCTTGACACCTCGCGCTTCGGAAGAAAATAAATTCCAATGATCATTCGTACGCATCACTTCAGCATAACTTACGCATCGATCACAGGAAACTATGCGGCTCCCTTCGAAATCCGCATAAGTACCACCGCATAGCACAAGCGAACAAAGCTGGCCAGCGCCGTTATGATGCGCGTATAGAAAGTCGGCATCGCTTGCCCACGAACCTTGGCCCCACGTTCCGGGCTCATGCGCAAAAACGACCTGATGGTCTTCTTTTTGACGAAAGTAACGATAAGAGGAACACGCACGCACGCCGGTATCAGCAGTGCGGACAAGAAGCCCAGGCTCTTCCTCGTACTGTTCGCCCTTCCCTTGTGAGCCAGCGATCAGGATGGTCATAAACTCTGCCGGCAGTGGGTGCGCGGCTGCGAAGCGCAGAACGGCTGCGGACTCTGCACGCCCATACGCTGGAGACCAGTTTTCATAAACGAGCTGTTGTTGCCACCCATGATCCTGCGCAGTCAGGATCGCCAGTGTTTCTCCGTCGCCAACAAACACCTCGGAATTCCGCGCATCTTGCGATAACCCAGCACCGAGGTGCCAAGCCAACTCAATTTTGTGCCGCCCACTGCCTTCCACGACATCCCTCAGCAGCCAGAATGCGTCTTTCCTATGAAACACTAAGCGCCGATGTGTAACCGGCGACGAGGAATGAGAAAATCCGTCATGTTCCGCTTCTAGTAGATCGAACTGCTGCCCTGTGATCCATCGTCGAACTTTAACTTCAGGAAAACTCTGCCAGGAGAATGGGCCTGATGTCCTGGCCTGATCCTGGCAATCCACCCGCAGCGTGCTGTGAGCGCTGGTTGATCGCAGCCGCGAGCGCTCACCACTTTCGCCGACATATTCGAAGGTTCCGGAATCGCGCAGAAGATTTCGCCCCTTCCGCACTAGCCACACGCTCAATGCATCGGCATGTCCGTGACTACCGCTCCCCGCTCCTAGCGGCCCCGCATCGATTACCAATTGCTGTTCAGATTGAGCGTCCGGCATCAGATAGAAACCACTATTGGAAAGAGCCATCGAATCTGTTGAAGGCCGGGTGCAAGGCAGGGAGTCGAAGTTGGCCAGCCCTTCCGCGCCCAGCAGCCAAATCGTCTCTTCGCGCGGCGATCCGGCAAGAGATTTGAAGTCTCCCCTCCCATAAAGAACCGCGCCAGTGGCAAGGGGGTCAAGCATATCCTCCGTGCGAAACCGGCGAGGATCAAACAAGCGGCCACCGTCGTCGTCGCCAAACATTGGTGGTATACCCGCACGGCTGAGCACAAGCAAGGCATCCAGCATGCGTTGTAGTGTGCGGTCGAATTCGTCTGGTAGCGCAATCCGGTTCTTTGCCGCCAGAATTCGCGCATGCAGAAACATGTCAACTGCATACACGTGATAATAGGTGGATTGCTCGAAGTAGAATCCGTCCTCCCGCACCTGCTTTACAGCCTCTCGCAGCAAAATTTTCCAGCCGAGGTCTCGCCAGCGCTCGCTCGACGGCAGACGAAAAAGTGTTCCAAGATAAAACAAGGCCAGCGCTTCGCCCAGCAGGTGAGTATTCGGCGAAAAATAAGTGGAGAGATAAGTTTCGATATGACGCCCGCTCAGATTAAGCATCGACAACCATCGCCCACGGAGATCGACAGTGAAGAGCGGGCACTCCTGCAGCAGGAAAAAAGTCCAAATCCATGCTATGCAGCGGAACGCCACTTCAAGACTGCTGGCCCAGTTGATGCCGACTAGGTAAGGGTTCGCGCGCTGCGACATATCCCACTGTGTGAAGATCTCTTGCACGAATTTTTCATTTTCCGTGAGCAAGTACGCTTTGGCCAAAGTCGGAAAATGCTGGTGGCGATTAAGTTCCCAGGTGATTTTCGAATCGCCTACCTCATCGAAATTCAAATATTCAATTTTGAACCACGGTTTGAGTGGAGCACGTTTCCTGTGGACGATGTCGAGATGCCAATCGATGTTCGCGCCATAATCGAGATCGGAGTAACCGAGCAAATCGAAACGATGCTCACATAGTTTATTTGCGCGAAGTACGATGTCAGCAGCCTGCGTTGGAAGTACGCGCTGTAGCAAAGCACACAAAAGGGGGGCTTCTGCTGGAGGGAAAAAAAACTGACCAACCGGCTGAATGTCGAAACCGTGATTACTTTTCGCGAAATCATGCCCAGCGCGAAACTTCAGCCAGTCGAGACGGGCAGTCGCGAATTGCCGAAGGCGGGTCGCAATTTCGTCCCGCTCCAGGCGTCTTACGCGATGTAAACGGCTGGCCCAGTTCCCCATCGGATTATGAATTCCTCCCGCGTTCCGTCAATAGCGCGGAGTACAATTCGTCCACTTCGCGAACGAGCCGCTCAAAACTGAAGTTACGGCTCACAAATTCCTGCCCCCTCCGTGCGATTTTGCTCATCTCTTCCGGATTTCGCAGATACCTCAGAAGAGCCGTGGATAGCGCTACCGCATCTTCGGATGGCACAAGCAGCCCCGTCACCTCGTCTTCCACCAGTTCGCTATTGCCACCCACACGGCTGACCACAGTCGGCAACCCCGCCGCCATGTACTCGAGCACGGCGTTCGGAAGCCCTTCGGCACGAGAGGGAAGCACGGCGATATCACAACTCGCAAGAATCCGGGCAACATCGTCGCGACGGCCAAGGAAGATAAATTTTTCATCGAGGCCTAATTCCCTGACTTGATTCTCGAATCTCTGACGCGCTTCGCCATCGCCGACGAAAACAAATCGCGTCGAAGGGAACTCGAGGATCACCGCGGGCGCTGATGCAATCAGACAGGGATGGCCTTTCACATCGGAGTGCATGTTCCCGACCAGAACGATCAGCTTGCCCTTGCCTGTGTCGGGGAATAGAACCTCTCGTTCACTTGGAACTTCAAATTTCTTAAGGTCCACTCCGTTGTGAATGACGCGAAGTTTTTCCGGAGCGAATCCATCCTCCGTGATTAATGCGTCGCGCACTTGGAGGGCATTCGTTAATACTGCACTGGAAAGGTTTTGAACCCTGCGTAACCACGCACGCCGCTTGCCCTGGTACCAATCGAAATGCCCGAGGTCTCGCCGGCTGGAAACGATAGCCGGAATCCCCGCTAGCCGTGCCGCCGGAATTCCCATCAGATTCGACCACAAATCGTGCGTGTGCACCACGTCGAATCTGTCGTGTCGTAAGAACCAGCTAAGTCGCAAAATCTGGTAAATGCCCCTTAGCGAATCAATTCCGCCCTGTGGGTGGAATTCGACCACGGCAACCAGTGAGCCCTGAAGCCTGTCCAGAAGAGGTCCTTTCGCGCGCAGGCAGCCCAGAGTAACCTCGTAACCCATCGCTCCAATCCGCAACGCCAGCTCGACCGCCTGAGTTTCAGTCCCTCCCACATCCAACGAATCCACCAGATAAAAGACTCGCCGCAGGGCTCGTCGACGGCTTCCGACTGCCGTGGGTGTTTCGACGAATTGTCCGGAAGCCTGATCGCTGACCACCATTGCCGAAGCAACCTGCGCGGGATATGAATTTATTGCATGGCGCACGATAAAGCGCCTTTCCAGCCGCCGCCTGTGTTAAATACTATATAGAGTCGCTGTTTATGGGATGTGAATTGAGTCGCGCAGACGCCCGATTTGCGAGCCCCTGTCGAGCGTTCCATTGTTTCAGATTCTCTCTAGCAACTGATAATAAATAGTTTAACGTTGATTTGCCGATTTTGCGGAAGGCTCGGGGCAGTCTGGCGCTTTCCTCATTACGCAGCGGTTTCGTGAGCTTGATCTGTTTGTTCACTCTTTCGTTTTATGACTATGAGTCATTCCATAAGCATATTCGGGCTGGGCTACGTAGGCACCGTTACAGCGGCTTGTCTGGCGCATAAGGGGTACAACGTGATCGGAGTTGACCCGAGTCTGGCCAAAGTGGAAGCGATAGGCTCAGGCCGTAGCCCAATCGTTGAGCCTCGCGTCGCGCAGCTAATTTCTGAACAATACGCTGCCGGTCGACTAGGCGCTACAGCCGATCCCGAGGCTGCAGTGCTCGAGAGCGAAATTTCATTTTTGTGTGTGGGCACGCCCAGCCTCCGCAACGGAAAACTTGATCTGGGCCACATCGAACCCGTTTGCAACGAGATCGGAAAAATCCTCAGGAAGAAGAACAAATTTCACCTGGTTGTCCTCCGCAGTACCGTTCTGCCCGGAACCGCGGAAACCATCGTGGTGCCAGCCCTGGAGAAAAGTAGCGGGAAGCGACAGGGGCAGGACTTCGGGGTTTGCGTGAATCCGGAGTTCATGCGGGAAGGCACAGCTGTAGCGGACTTTCTCGAACCGGCGATCACGATTCTTGGATCGTCCGATGCCGCGCACAGCCGGCTCTTGCACGAAATCTATAGCTGGGTGCCGGGCCGAGTGTTTGAAACTTCGTTCCGCTCTGCCGAGATGGTGAAGTACGTCTGCAATAGCTGGCATGCCATTAAGGTCGCCTTCGCAAACGAATTCGGAACCCTGGCCAAGCAGATGGGCGTGGATGCCGAATCCGTGGTTGAGATTTTCACGGCAGACACGAAACTAAACCTCTCCGCCTCATACTTGAAGCCAGGATTCGCTTTTGGCGGCTCGTGTCTGCCCAAGGATTTGCGGGCACTGACTTATCGGGCCAAGGAACTCGATCTGAACCTTCCTTTGCTCGAATCGGTGATGGCGAGCAACCATCAGCATCTGGAGCGTGCGGTTGAAATGGTGCTCGCTACTGGCAAAAAGAATGTTGCGGTGCTTGGGCTGAGCTTCAAGTCAGCCACCGACGATTTACGCGAGAGTCCTCAGGTGCAACTGGTAAAACGACTGCTCGGCGAGGGCTGCGAAATTCGCATCTGGGATGACAATGTCTCTCTGGGCCGGTTGATCGGATCGAACCGCGAATACATTGAGCACGCGATTCCTCACATTGGCTCACTTCTCTGCTCTAGCGTTGAGAGTGCGCTGAAGGGGTCTGAAGTCGTCGTCGTTGCAACCCGCGGCTTGGACCGTGAAATTCTCAACCAGCACTTAATACCGGGGCAGCGTGTAATTGATCTGGTGAACCTGGAACGGTCCCGACGCGCAGACGGGATCGATTCTTATGACGGAATCTGTTGGTAAAAGTGATGAAGATTCTCTGGGTAAAACCCGGCAAGCTTCTCCCGCTCGATACCGGTGGGAAGCTGCGAACCTATAACATCCTGCGACATTTGTCGGCTCGGCACCAGCTCACTTACGTTTCGTATTATGTTGGCGCACGCGACGAGACCTATGAGCGGGAGGTATTCGAGCTGTTTCCGGGAGCCGTCGCGCTTCATACCGGGGCCTCGACTTCACCCTTGGGACGCTACCTTGATTACAGTCGCCGCTTTCTTTCGGGAGCACCTTACGCAGTGAGCAGGTTTACTGCTCCGCAGGTCCATCGATTAATTTCGCCATGGATTTCTGAGCGTCGCTTCGACGTTGCGGTATGCGACTTTCTCGCCAGTGCGTTAAACTTCCCCGGCCAACTCGACACTCCCACTGCACTATTCCAGCACAATGTCGAGACCATCCTCTGGCAGCGAAGGGCGGAGCAAGAAACTCGATGGATAGACCGGGTAATCTCGAAGATCGAGTATGAAAAGATGCGCCGTTTTGAGCCGGTGCAGGTGCGTAGATTCCATCATGTCATTGCCGTTTCCGACGCCGATCGCGCGGCGATGAAGAGCATGGTGGAGGATTCCCACATCAGCGTCGTCCCGACGGGCGTGGACCTTAGGCAATATCACTACGATCCGAACGCGGCGCCTCCCGCTCCTATCGTCGTGTTCACGGGATCGATGGACTGGACGCCCAACATTGATGGCGTCGAGTTTTTTTGCAAAGACATATGGCCTCGAGTTCTCGAGAAAGTTCCGGAGGCCCGTTTCCGCATCGTCGGCAGAGAACCGCACGCCCGCGTGAAAAAACTTGCCTCGGACAGCGTTGAAGTCACAGGCAGTGTGCCTTCGATTGTCGACCATCTTCGCGAGGCGGCTGTATTTGTAGTGCCGCTGCGAATCGGCGGGGGCACGCGCATTAAAATTTACGAAGCAATGGCGGTCGGTAAAGCTACCGTTTCAACCACGGTGGGCGCCGAGGGATTGGATGTGAGCCACGATCGCGACATTCTGTTGGTTGACGATCCACTCGGATTTGCGAATGCCGTAGCCTCGGTTCTGCAACAGGACGGCTTGCGACGACGTCTCGAGGCTGCTGCCGCTGCTACGGCTGCGCGATATGACTGGAGTGTGATCACCGAGAAATTTGTGGAAGTCTTACGCACTACGATTAAGGCCGCTGGCCGCTCGCCTACTCCGGTTGAGTCGACAGCCATGATGCAAACGTAGTTTCGTCAAAGAATGCGGTGGCGCCCGCAGACCTCAAGCCTGATACCGGGTTGGGCGGGTTGCAATGTAAACTCTTTGCCCATTACTAATTACTAGAGGTGGCGTGTGCGAATTCTCGATGTTGGATGTGGGACAGGCAGTCCTCCCTGGAAAACCAATGCGGGCGAGCAGGACTCCGTGATGGGAATCGATAATAATCTTTTATCCCTTGCCGCGGCGAAGCGTCGATTTCCTGAACGTCATTTCGTGTGCTGCCAGGCAGAAGCTCTGCCATTTTTAGATTCCAGCTTCGGGCGAGTGGTTTCTTCCGTAGCCATGCCTTACACGGACATTCCGGTGGCGCTGGCGGAAATCAGGCGCGTGCTCATTCCCGGTGGCTCCCTGTTCATGAGCGTCCATCACCTGCGATTCACCTTAAACGAACTACGCGCTGCTCTTCCGAATCCAATCGCCATCTTATATCGTTTGTATGTCCTGGCGAATGGTTTGATCTTTCACGCGAGCGGCAGGTTGGTGCGATTTCCAAATGGTAAGGTGGAATCTTTCCAAACGACTCGGGGGCTCAAACGCGCACTCGGAGGAGCCGGCTTTGTCGGCGTAGAAGTCAGCCGCCCGGATGGCAAAGTGCACGTCGACGCCAAGACAGCCGGATGTTCCTCTGTTCCCTGCCCCGGTTGAAACATATTGTTCGAGACTGTTGCGAATGCCGCAACCAGTCGGCGCGCGCCCCTCGCAAACGGCTCACTTCTGCAACTTCATTGCAATAAGGGAGGCATAGACATTCATCGCAGGAATCGTTCGCAGCATCCAGTTGCTGGCCCGCCACGATAAATTAGAACGGCTTAAGAAATAGCGGCTCAGCAACGGAACGAAAGGCAGACGGAAAAAACGAGTATCGGTGACTTCGAACCCCTCTGTCATGAGGGCAAGTTCCCCACGAGTAAGCGGATGCTCATAGTCAGAAATATCTTCCTGAGCGGGCAGTAGCTTTCGTAATCGTCCATATGCGCTGGAGAAGCGGATGGGCTCCTTAAAGACAACAAATCCATCTTTCCGTAAGATTCTCTTCATCTCTTCACGTACGCGCGGTATTTCCAGGTGATGCACCACGGACATGCAAAAGACCACGTCAACGGATTCATCGGGAAGTTGGGTATCGTACGCCGATCCCACTCGGACCGCCGCTTTCATCTGTTCATTAGCGAGGCGCTGTTCCGCTAGAGCAATGAGGTCAGGCGAAATGTCGATGCCAATTACATTCGCCCCGCGTTTGACGAGCGGCGGAATGTTTGTCCCCGTGCCGCAGCCAAGGTCCAGCACCGTCTTATCCTCGACATTGCCTAGCAAGTAAAAAGCGTATTCAAGAGGGAATGGCGTGTCGTTACGGGGGCTCAAGTACCTATCGATGTCGTTGGTGCGCAAAACAACGGAGCGCGCCTCCGCGGCGCTGCGCTCGATCTCCGACCTTTCGCGATCGCTGATTCCTGCATCCATGCAGTCTTCCCATCCAAACCAAGGTCAGCTTCGCCAACGTCGAACGCGTCCAATATATCGCATCCTCGAGCAGTCGGTTCAGGGATCGCTAATTTACCGCTCCTCTGTCTGGACTCCTGACCGTCCTCTTATCAGTTGAAACATAGGCCAGATTCGCATGCGCCCCCTGTACTCCCGGATTGAACTTCTGGTTGGCCAATGTCGTCTTGTGTCCGCCCGTTACCTGTCGACTTGCGCTTCCACACTCTAGATTCTGTGCAGGACTGAAGACTTCAGTCCGATCAACTGACTTCGTCCGGAGGTAAGATGCAGACCGCGGGCCCTCCCCAACCGCTTGTGCACGTCGCTACTCGCTTCAAAGTCTTTTATGCCGTACTCTTCGGTTTGCTTGGTCTCATCCTGATGACAGGCTGTGGCTCGGGCTCAGCATCACAACCTGCTGCAGCTGCACCAAATTCGAATAGCGCTCTTCCCACAGTCTCGCCAGCCAATGCAGTGGTTTCACCCGGCGCTACCTTGCAGTTCACGGCCAGCTTTTCAAATACTGCCGCTACCTCCATCGTGTGGAGCGCAAGCTCCGGAACAATTTCTTCCAGCGGCTTGTTTACCGCCCCGAACGTAAGCAGCACAGAGGCAGTATCGGTAACTGCGGCCAGTGCCGCCAACCCGTCCAAGTCCACCACGGTTCCGGTTACAGTTCAAAGCGCTGCCCCACTGGCAATCGAAACCAGTTCTCTCGCAGTTGCAATCGTGGGTTCTCCATATTCTGCGAGCCTGGAAGCATCCGGAGGAAAGGCACCCTACAGCTGGTCCCTGGCTTCTGGCCAACTTCCCGCTGGCGTCACTTTAAGTTCCGCCGGAAGTCTGACAGGGACTTCATCTCAATCAGGAACATTTTCTTTTGTAGCCAAGGTCAGCGACAGCAAGAACGCGCAAGCCGCGCAGAATTATTCTTTGACCGTTACGGTCAACAGCGGTGGCTTTGACGGGCCGGCCCAGCTCCCTCTTGTTTACGTGCAGAGCTCCCTGGCCGACACGCCGGCTCCGGGCTCGACCGTTCTTGTGAGCGCCGGAGGAAATCTGCAAAGCGCGCTTGACGCCGCGGAGTGCGGCCAGACCATCGCGCTGCAGGCCGGAGCGACTTTTTCGGGCCAGTTCACGGTGCCGGCAATCGTTTGCGACGACGCTCACTGGATCATTATCCGCACCAGTGCGCCGGACAGCGCTCTGCCACCCGAGGGCAGCCGCATCACTCCCTGTTATGCGGGTGTAGCATCCCTGCCGGGCAGGCCGAGTTTCGTGTGTCCCTCTATCAAGAATGTGATGGCGAAAATTGTCTTTGCAGGAACCGCGGGCGAACCGATCCTGTTGGCATCAGGCACCAATCACATACGATTTCTCGGACTTGAAATCACGCGGAGTTCTCCCGGCAAGGTGATTTACGATCTGGTTCTTCCGCAAAACGGCGGTCCTGTCGATCATCTCGTATTCGACCGCGTCTGGATTCACGGTACGGCGCAAGACGAAACCACGCGTGGGATTGCATTGAGCGGGGCCACCTACGTGGCCGTTGTGGATTCGTTTTTCTCGGACTTCCATTGCGTTGCGATTACAGGCTCGTGCGGGGACGCACAGACTATGGCTACCGGCTTGGGCGACCTGCCCATGGGCCCTTACAAGATCGTCGACAACTTCCTTGAAGCTGCTGGAGAGAATCTGATGTTCGGCGGCGGAGAGGCGACGCAGACCCCGGAAGATATCGAAATCCGGCAGAATCATTTCTTCAAGCCACTCATCTGGATGCGCGGCCAGCCCGGCTACGTGGGCGGTACCAACGGCAACCCGTTTATCGTCAAAAATCATCTCGAATTCAAGAACGGAATACGGGTGTTATTCGAAGGAAATGTTCTGGAAAATACCTGGGGAGGATTTACCCAAGTCGGTTTTTCGATTCTGCTGACGCCTAAGGATCAGAGCAACGCTTGCCCCCTGTGCGTCGTCCATGACGTGACCGTTCGCTACAACACCATCAGCCACGTCGGAGGTGGCATGCAGATCGCCAATGGAGCTTCGGACTCGGGAGGCCTCTCCCAAGGCGCATGGAATGAGAGCATTCACGACGTCGTCATCGACGATGTTGACGCGAAGACCTTCAATGGAGACGGGTTCTTCCTGCAGGAATCAAACGGCGATCGACTACTGGCGATTCACGACGTGGTTATAAACCATCTAACGGTCGTCGGGCCTAACGCAGTTGCATTGCTCGTGATTGGCAACGACTTGACCAATCCCATGATGAACAACTTCACGTGGACGAACAGCATTTTCGCGGCCAGCACCACTGGCGTTCTCACCACCGGCGGCGGCAGCGCAAATTGCGCCTTTAAGACCGGCGGGCCAATGGCCAAGCTCGCGGCCTGCTTCAGTCCTTATGTCTTCAGTCACAATGCAATCATCGGCGCAACGGGAACCTGGCCGACTGGAAACTATACGCCGGCGACTGCAAGTGTCGCGCAATTTGTGAACTACAACAATGGCTCGGGAGGCAACTACCAGCTGCAGCCCACAAGTCCCTTCAAGAATGCTGGTTTAGATGGAAACGATCTGGGCGCTGATATGACCACGTTAAACAGCATGATCGCCGGCGTTGCCCCATAGCCGGTTCGCGCACGGTACAGTTCGACAACCCAACCGAACGACTACTCAACTCCATCGGTAACCGCTTTGATTGCGTCCAGATCCGCACCCAAATCTTTTCCGTCAGTGCCCGCCTTCACATAAGGCGACGCCGCTTTACAATCGCCCACCTTGGATTCGACACACAGCCTATAGTTTCCGCCGTTGCCGTCACGAAAGTCGTGCATACGCACAGCCGACGCATTCCCCGAAGTAAAATTTCCTCCCGGCCACCCGCCCGTGGATCCAACCAGTGCGTTATGGGTGAACGTGTAGCTGGCGAAGCAACTCTTCAGCACGCCCTCCGGCCCTTGCTTTTGAGGCTGGAACGCACAATTCTTCGGACCACCGCCCGACGTGATAATGCCGACGGTCCCCGACCCCACAAGATTATTGGTAAAGCTAAAATTAATAATCTTCTCACGGTCTACATCCGCGCCAAATGTAAATAATGTCGTGGGGGGAAAACCTGTGACGTGATCGATGCTAACGTCGCGCAACGCGGGCATTTTCGAGGTGATCTGGAACAGGACCCCCAGGCCACCGTAAGCCTTCCCGCCCATGTCATCGAAGACGATATCGTGAATGCTGTAGCGCTCGCCTCCGCTGGCCGCTCCACCCGAGTCGGAAAGCCCGGTGCCGATCATCATGCCATTCGCCGCGTGACTGACGCGGCAAAATCGCAGCGTTAAATCAGTGGTTCTGCAAAGCGGACAGTGATTTCCCTGATTCTTCGGAGTGAGCAGAATGGCAAATCCGGTCTGCGTAAATCCGCCCCACGCGTTTTCCAGAACGTTACCCTCAAAAAGAATTCGCTGCCCATTTTTCAGCTCGAATAGATTCTTGACGATAAACGGTTTCCCAGACGTTCCGCCGACGAAGCCTGGGCTTCCGGGCCTCCAGCTCAGCGGCTTGAAAAGATAATTGCGGCGAATCTCGATATCAGCCGGCGTCAGTGTGGCCGGGCCACCACCGAAGAGAATGTTCTCTCCGGCAGCCTCGAGGAAATTGTTAACGATCTTGTAAGGCCCCATCGGAAAATCGCCCAGCCCTCCGGCGATTGTCTGTGCATCGCTGCAGCTTCCCGTGATGGCCACACAATGAAAATCGGTGAAGTAGGAGTCCACCACAGCCACGTAATTACTTGTGCCAAGGGCGATTCCGCGGGTAGTTTCGTCGTGCGCTGTGCCATGAATCCAATCGCGATCGAACACGATGTGATGATTGCTTCCCTTCCCTGCCATTGCGATCACGTTGTAAACCGTGTCAGGAGACTCGCGCGTAATCTCCAATCCAAGGAACCGATAGTGATTCGCTCCATCTTCCAGAGTCACAGTCGGCGTGCTTGGGCCGGTCGAGACTAACTTGGCCATCACATTCTTTGGCGAGGGGCAAGTATATGCAGGCCTGCCCGGGAGCGACGCGACGCCTGCGTAGCAAGGAGTAATTCTTGTGCTTTCTGGTGGCAGCGCGCGGTCTTCCGTGCTGGTGCGTACGATAATCCAATGCGCATCGTCGCACTTCTTCGCGGGTATCGCGAAGTTGCCTACGAACCGTGCACCGCCTTGCAGAAGTATGGTGTCTCCACAGTGAGCATCTTCGAGCGCGGACTTCAGTTCCGCACCGTCCTTCACGGGGAGGGATTTCCCAGGCGCGGGAGTGTCAGCCAGGCTGCTATTCACATAAACGCGAGGGAGTTCCGCCGGTCCGTCGAACTTGGCGCCATTCGGAGCCTGAGCGATAGCGGACAAATATCCACAGAGCAACAGAATTAGGCCGGCGTGAATCCGAAACAATAAAAGTCGCACACAACCTCCAACAGGCTGAGTTAGATGAGAAGACAGCGGGCTCCGGCACTCCAGTTTTGCACGCTCAGGGTAAAAAGTGCGACAGCGTAAAAATAGCTCTGGAAAACGAATACGAGAACAAGTCTTATCGAAGTATATTGCGCACGCTAGCGCGCCGGTACAACTTTGGCCTCAGCGGCTTCTACGGATTCTCCAGCCAGCCAGGCCGCCATTCTTCCAACATTATCGTTCCCTGCGTCCAATCGCAAACCGGCCTTCACTTGCCGATAATGCAGGGTCACGTAGATGAGCTTCTGAGACATGTCGACGGCGTCCATGTCGTTGTAAGTGATTACGCCATTGGGCCGGCGACCATTTTCGCTGGCCACCACCGGCACCGCCAGCGCGATCGACTCCAGAACCGAGGCCGCAATGCCGTCGCAAGCCGGCGTGCGCAGGTAGATGAAGCAACGGCTCAGAAGCGTAAGAAATTGGTCATGAGTCAGACTCCCCAGCAGCAACAAGCTTTTTCTTTCCTCCGCCGGCCACTCGCGAACATACTCTTTCACCGCCAACAACTCCTTTTCGGGGAAGCCCACCCAGATAAATCCCGCGTCTGGCTGCGCTTTGCGGTATAGTTTCATGGCTTCGCGAAGAATATGCAGGCGATACTCCGGACGAAACGATAGATAGGAAAAAATCATTGTTCGCTTCTGCCGGAGAAATGTCTCCACTTCGTCCGGCAGCGGAGCCTGAGCATATGTCAGATACTGCGGCGAAAAGGTAGCAATGGTTTCCACTTTATCGGGGGCAATACCGTAGCCCTCGATCGCTTCCTTGATGGGCTGGCTGTCACAGGCAATCGCACCCGCCATCAAAAATAAAACGTAGAATGCCCAGTGCGCCCTGCTGCGATCATGGCGCGGAAAGTAATCCTGTGAAAGTCCGCCATGAAACGTCAGCAGCGCTGGACGAAAAAACAATCTTCCAGTCAACGCGGCCGCCAACGCCAGCGAATATCCTTTCCGTGACATTCCATTAACGTGCACGTTGAGCCGGTATCCGCGCAGCGCGTAACCCCAAATCTTCCGGAGATAGTCCGAACCATCTTGAACGTCAATGTATTCCGCACTCTTAATTTGCCGCCCTTCGTTAATCTTAAGCACCTCACAGACATGCCCACGACGGCGCAACTCCTCGGTCACCAGTTTGGTCTGGATCGCCCAGCCGCACATTGGCGGTGGGTGGTTTCCGATCTGAAGTATCTTCGCCGGTTGTCTCATGAGACGATTCTTAGCGCGTGCTTCAGAAACGTGACAAATCGTGCGATGCAAGCAACTTGCCGAAAGGAGTCTTTTTCTTGAGCCGTAGCTTCGTATCGAAATAGCGATCGTAGAGCAGGCGCATCCGCTTCAGCGAGGAGTCGGAAGAAGCTATGCGAGTTGGAGCTTTGCGCGCTGACAAAGCCTTCTCGCCGAAATCTTCCGTCGTATACCCGAGCTGCTCAAGGCTCGGCCCCAGCAGTGTCTCCAACCGCCGCAGTTGAGTAGCCGTGAGACTGGTTTTCCAACGCTGCACCGGATTAAATTCCCCTGCTTTCATTTCCTTCAAGAAAGAACTATTTGGTTTGCTCACCGAGCCGATGCCAACTCGTTCAATCTTGTCGTAGTCCAGCTCCTGCCCTATAAACGCACCGAGAATCTGTAGAACTTTTCGCGGCTCCATCACTAGATCTTCATAGCGAACTTCGATATAGTCAGAACCCAAACTGCGGCCGTCTTTGCGCCCCTTGCGTACGATCCAATCCCAGTACAGAGCAGCCACTTCGAGCGTCTTCCGCCAGTCCCAGGCAAACGGCTTGATCCAGCCCTGCTTTTCAAGCGACAGCGCCACGTCCCTACCGTCGCGGATGATGTGAATGACCAGAGCCCCCGGAATCGTGCGTTTGATGCGATGCAGATACAGCAAATGTTCCGGCGTGCAGTCTGCCCAGCGCTCGACGCCCTGATGGTGCGCGATTGCGTCCATGACAATCCGCAGAAAATCTCCCCCGTTGCGGCACTTCGCCATCACCTCTTCGCTGACTTCATTCCAATCGAGGCCAGTGCGCCGAAATAACTCCGTCTCGCGCCACGCCGCCAGCAGCCTGCGCCGGTTTGCCGCGTGACTTAACCCTCCAAAGCGTGGCTCGAGCAAGTTAAAAACCTGTGATTCCGCGCGATAAACCGCAAAATTCCCAGAAGAAAGTAGCATGTGGTAAAGCAGCGTGGTCCCGGATCGCGGACAGCCCAGCACGAACACCGGCGCTTTGCTTCTCGCTGCTGCGCTGGGAATGCTTTCCGTGCTCAGTTCCGCATTCTTCATAACATCCCCAAAGGGATTTTCACAGAGCTTGCTCTACGCATTGATCTGTTTCCAATTGGTGCTGGCTGCAACACCATCGTGAGCCATGGCTGGCGTGTGCGCCATACAGCGTTCCTCGAATTTGAGTTGCGGCGGAGCTGGGTGTCCGACTTCCCGCTCCAGGTAATTGCGATGCCACCACTCGAGGATCAGCATCTTCCACAACACGCCTGATCGATTGCGCCGCCCTCGCACATGCTCATCCACCAGCGCGCGCACCGCATCCGGCCGAAAATACCCGCGCTGCAAGGTGCGTGGTTCAGTCAAGATGGAAAGAAGTTTCTGCTTCAATTCGCCCCGCAACCAATGTTCCAGCGGCAATTGAAAACCTTGTTTGGGACGGTGCAACAACTCCGCCGGAATGCCAAGACGCTCTGCCAATCGCTTCAGCAAATACTTTCGCGTAGAAGCGCGAAGTTTCCATTCAATGGGCAACGTAGCCGCCCACTCCACAAATTCATGGTCCAGCATCGGCACTCTTACTTCGAGCGACGTCGCCATACTCATTCGATCAACCTTGGTGAGGATATCGCCCACCAAATAAGTCTTCGTGTCCAGATAGAGAAGGCGGCTCAGATCATCTTGCGCACCCGGCGCCTGATCGAAGTAGTTCTGAAACTGCCGCAGCGGGTCGGTGAGATGGTCGGCAGCGGCAAGAAAATCTCTGCTGAACAGCGATCTCTCCCGGTCTCGCGCGGGCAGGTACGTCACGCTATCTAGATACCGATCGCGCCAGCTGAGTGAGGCGTTCCACGCCAGGTTTCGACCATAGAATCCCGCCGGCAAGTTCGGATGCAGTGTTCGCCGATAAAGCCTTCCCGCCCAGTGCGGGATATTATCGAAGCGCTTGCGCTGCATGGCCACGGCGTAGCGGTCATAGCCTGCGAACATTTCGTCTCCGCCGTCGCCTGTGAGCGCCACCGTAACGTGCTGCCGCGCCATCCGGCAGACAAAATATGTCGGCAACATCGAGGAATCGCCGAACGGCTCCTCCAGCATGCTCGAAAGATACGCGATGGTCTCTTCGATGTTCGGGTTCACCACCATCTCGTGGTGTTCGGTTCCGAAATGTTCTGCCACCACTCGCGCATACGGCGCTTCGTTGAAGACATCCTCGGCGAATCCAATCGAGAAGGTTTTGACTGGAGTCGAACTCGCCCGCGCCATCAGCGCCACTATGATTGAGGAGTCCACGCCGCCGCTCAGTAAGGCTCCTAGAGGAACATCGCTCATCAGCCGGATGCGCACTGCTTCGGCAAGCTTCGACTCTAGAATTTCCAGGCATTCTTCTTCGGATTGCGTCGTCGCGTTACCGTACGATGGAATATCCCAGTAGGAGCGAATTTTTAAATTCTCTCGGGAATATTCCAGCTGGTGCCCGGGCGGCAACTTTTGAATGGAGACAAACGCGGTCAGCGGATCGGGAACGTAGCCAAAATAAAAATACTGGAGCACTGCTTCGGGATTCGGAACTGCCAACTCCGGGGCCACGGCTAAAATCGCCTTAATCTCCGAACTGAACAGCAACCTGCCATTGTGAAGTGCGTAATGAACAGGCTTTTTCCCTAGCCGGTCACGGGCCAGCAGAAAAGATTTCTTGCTCTCATCCCACAGCGCGATCGCGAACATTCCCCGCAGTTTACGTACGCAATCCGCGCCAAGTTCTTCGTAGAGGTGAACGATTACCTCGGTATCGCTATGGGTATAGAAATGGTGCCCGCGCCCTTCCAGTTCAGCGCGCAGTTCGAGATAGTTATAGATTTCTCCGTTGAAGACCGCCCACACCGTGTCGTCTTCATTGTGGATGGGCTGCTGGCCACCGGCAATATCGATGATGCTCAGCCGGCGCATGCCCAAACCAACCGCGCCCCGAACATACAAACCTTCATTGTCAGGTCCGCGGTGCACAATCGTCTGGCACATGCGGTGTACGTTCGAGGCTTCGACCGCTTCCCCGTTTCGGCCTACGATGCCCGCTATCCCGCACACGATTCGGCCTCCGCTGCTGGCTGCAGCGACTCGATTTCACGCGCTATGGCCGGCTTGCGCCCTCGCACTGCGATCGGTACATCTCCCACGGTCAAATCTTGCAGTCCACAACTCTCGAACCAGCGGAACACTTGCTCATACGTGTGCTTCGATTGATACCACGGAGAATACCAGTCGAAAGTATCCAGCACCCGCCACTGCGGGTCGGCATTGAACGACATGGGAATCATGTAGCGCAGCGCTCCGCTCAGGGGCCGC
>CAYOVU010000032.1:0-7574 GCA_964407505.1 uncultured Acidobacteriaceae bacterium
TGAAGTGGTAGAAGTCAGTATTTAGTACCGAGTACCTAGTACCGAGTAGGTACATACAACATTGTCATCCTGAGCGAAGCGAAGGACCTATGCAGTTTGCCGACGGCGAGAGAATGCATAGGTTCTTCGCTCCGCTCAGAATGACAACAGCGAACAGCTAACGACGAACGACCAAAGACATGTTTTTCCTAACCCATATCTGGCTGATCCCGTTGCTCCCCGCCTGCGGCGCGGCGATCATGTTTTTCTTTGGCCGCAGGCTGCAGAAGGCTACGGTCAGCGCAGTTTGCGTCGGCACCATCGTGCTGGCATTTCTTATGGCGTGCGGCGCGGTCCGGGAATATTCAGCATGGTCGTCGCAGCCCGAGCAGTTCCATCAGCCCTATCAGACCATCCTCTATACCTGGCTCGGTACCGACACCGAGCACATGAACTACGCAACCCACGATGGCTCTCCAGCCGCATTCCAGGCTGACGCCGGTTTTCTTCTCGATCCACTTTCCAGCATCTGGCTGCTGTTCGTCACCGGCGTTGGAATGCTGATCCATATCTATTCAACCGGATACATGGCACACGAGGGTGGGTATTACCGCTTCTTTGGATACCTCAACCTCTTCATGTTCTCCATGCTCACGCTAATCCTGGCGAACAACTATGTGCTGTTGTTTGTTGGCTGGGAGGGAGTGGGTCTGTGTTCGTATTTGTTGATTGGATTTTACTTCCATCGCAAATCGGCGAGCGATGCTGCCGCGAAGGCCTTTATCGTCAACCGAATTGGCGACGCGGGATTTATTCTCGGGATGTTTTTCATCGCCTGGTATTTCGGCTCGCTCCGCTTCACGGATGTCACGCACATCGCACATAGCGGACGCTTCGCAATCGGCGATCCCATCATCACTGCGGCCACTCTTCTTCTTTTCGTCGGAGCCTGCGGGAAGTCCGCCCAGCTTCCGCTCTACGTCTGGCTGCCCGACGCCATGGAGGGCCCCACGCCAGTTTCTGCGCTCATCCACGCCGCAACCATGGTCACCGCTGGTGTCTACATGGTCGCGCGCTCGAATGCGCTCTTCGTGCTTGCGCCCACTTCAATGAAGACCGTTGCCATAGTCGGTGCGCTCACCGCGGTCTTTGCCGCTTCTATCGGCCTGGTTCAAAACGACATCAAACGCGTGCTGGCTTACTCGACCGTCTCACAACTCGGCTACATGTTCCTCGCGCTCGGCGTCGGAGCATTTGCGGCCGGAGTCTTCCACGTCTTCACTCACGCGTTTTTCAAGGCGCTGCTCTTCCTTGGCGCGGGCTCTGTTATCCATTCCATGAGCGGCGAGCAGGATATGCGCAACATGGGCGACCTCGCCCATCGCATTCCCACCACTTATCGCACGATGTTTGTCGCCACCTTGGCGATCGCAGGCATCTTTCCCTTTGCCGGATTTTTTTCTAAAGATGCCATTCTGTGGGAAACCTGGTCGCGCGAGGGTGGCGCCTATCGCTTCCTCTGGTATATCGGGTACGCCACGGCATTGATGACCGCGTTTTATATGTTCCGTCTGATGTATCTGACGTTTCATGGCCACCCACGCATGAGCCACGAAGCAGAGCACCACATTCACGAATCTCCGATATCGATGACCGCGCCGCTGGTTGTGCTTGCTCTCTGCGCCATCGTCGCTGGATGGCTGGGCTGGCCGCACAGCCTCGGCGGCTCCGACCGCTTCACAAAGTTTCTTGAACCAGTCTTCGCCAGCGAAGCCAACGTTTTGCAGGAGCAGGGCAAAGCCGGGCAACTGGCTGCCGGCGAGAAGGAAGAAGAGAACAACACCGGCACGGAGTGGTTGTTGATGGGATTATCTCTCGCCGCCGCCGGCGTCGGTTGGGGGATGGCATGGCGAAGCTACAGCCATGCCGATAAGGGCTACACCGAGCCCATTGCGGCTGTTCCGCCCGTCTACAACACGCTGCTCCACAAGTATTACGTGGATGAGGCGTACGATTATGTCTTCACTGGACGGCGAAAATTAGGCAGCGTCCGCCTCGGTGTGCTGGGACTCGGCGAAGGCTCGGCATGGTTCGACACCAACATCGTCGATGGCGCGGTCAACGCCGCCGGATGGTTAACGCGCCTTACTGCAACCATTTCCAGTTGGTGGGATAAGTGGATCATCGACGGCATCGGCGTAAACGGCCCCGCGATCCTGGCGCGGGTCTTGTCGTATCCTGCGCGCATGTTCGAATGGGGTTTGGTGCAATGGTACGCGCTGGTAATGACCGCTGGCTTGGCAGGGTTCGTGTTCTATTACGTGTATCACTGAAATGCGGCTTCTAGCTACGAGCTCCTAGCTAAGGTTAAGCTAGAAGCTAGAAGCTAGTAGCTCAAAGCTAGAAGCTGACCTTCATGCAAAACCACATACTCTCGATCATCCTCTTCACGCCGCTCATAGGCGCGCTTGTTCTCCTGTTCGTTCCCAAGGAGAACAAGGACGCGATCCGCTGGATCGCGAATTTTTTCGCGCTGGGCGGCTTTCTAATCTCGCTGCCGCTCGTTCCCATGTTCTGGGCGCAGCGTTTCATGCCCGGCTTCAAGTTCATCGAAGGCACGCCCAACAATTGGATCCCCTCCATTGGCGCGGGCTACGTGATCGGTATCGACGGCATTTCCTTTCTGCTGATCATGCTCACCACGCTGCTGGGCTGGATCTCGATTCTTTCTTCCTGGACTGCCATTGAGAATCGCGTAAAGGAATACTACGTCTGGTTTCTGATTCTTCAGACCGGTATGCTCGGCGTCTTCATGGCGCTCGACTTCTTTCTTTTCTTCGTCTTCTGGGAAGCGATGCTGGTGCCGATGTATTTGCTGATCGGCATCTGGGGCGGACCGCGCAAGCTTTATGCCGCGATCAAATTTTTTCTCTACACCCTTGCCGGCTCGGTGCTGATGTTGCTCGGCATTCTGTTCCTCTATTTTCATCACCACGGAGTTACCGGCGTTTATACCTTTAGCCTGACCGCTCTCTACGAAACGGCGCCGAAAATTTATTCCGACCCAGCCTACGGTCCCACCATCGCTACACTGTTGTTTTTTGCCTTCTTCTTCGCCTTTGCCATTAAAGTTCCGATGTTCCCATTCCACACCTGGCTGCCTGACGCTCACGTCGAAGCGCCAACCGCTGGGTCCGTCATTCTGGCGGGGGTCCTGCTGAAGATGGGGACCTATGGTTTCATCCGCTTCTCGCTGCCATTTTTCCCGGACGTGCTGACACACACGAAAGTTCGCGCCTGGATGATCACGCTTTCGCTCATCGCCATCATCTACGGCGCGCTAGTTTCGCTGATGCAAAAGGACATGAAGAAGCTGGTCGCCTACTCGTCGGTGAGCCATCTCGGCTTCTGCACGCTGGGAATCTTCGCCCTCAATTCCGCGGGCCTAAGCGGATCGGTCCTGCAGCAAATCAATCACGGCATCTCCACCGGCGCACTGTTCTTGATCGTTGGCATTCTCTACGAGCGCCGGCACACCCGCGAGATTGCGGAATACGGCGGCATCTCGAACGTCATGCCCGTATACGCGACCATCACCATGATCATGTTCCTGTCTTCCATGGGACTGCCGCTGCTCAACGGTTTCGTTGGCGAGTTCACCATCCTGCAAGGCACATTCATGGAGAATTGGCGCTGGGGCGCGTGGGCTGTCCCGGGAGTTGTTCTCGCCGCGGCGTATTTACTATGGCTCTACCAGCGTGTTTTCTTCGGCACGGTAACCAATCCCAAGAATGAAAAGCTGCACGACCTCACGCCGCGTGAAGTGCTCACGTTCGTCCCGCTTCTCATCATGGCCTTCTGGATCGGCCTTTATCCCAAGCCGTTTTTTCAGATTCTTGAGCAGCCTGTGAATCAGATCGTGCAGAATGTGCACAACCCGCAGGCAGGAGCTGCGGTGAATGCAACTCTTCAACCGGCTGGTGATGGGAACGGCGCGGCTTCAGTCGTGCCAAGCAGAACTGACAAGAGTGTGACCTTCAACCCCTCGACGATGCAGTCTTCATCGCCCGTAGGTTATGAGATAGCCGCTAATCCACGCGCCGTCGCGCGATCCGCGAAAGGGAAGAACTAGTGGGCGCGCTTTCCCAATTCAACTTGAACGACTACTTGTTTGCTCTTCCCATCACTCTGCTCACCTTGTTTGCACTCGGCATCCTACTCATCGACTTGATGATTCCGCCCGAGAGCAAGTGGATCAATGCCGTCACCGCTCTGATCGGCGTTCTCTTCGCCGCGGCGGGCGTGACCAAAATTGAGCTCTGGATGACTGCGATCCGCATGCCCGCGGGAAGTGGCTGGCCTGGCTTAATGGGCACAATGTTCCTCGATCGCTTTTCGATTTATTTTTTCTACCTATTTCTCGCGGCCACTGGCGTCTCCATCCTGATGTCGATGCGTTACATGCAGACCGAGCATGAGAACCACGGCGAGTATTACGCTCTGATGCTGCTTTCGGTCGTTGGCATGATGTGCATGGCTTCAGGGTACGATGTCGTTCTCATTTTCATCGGCCTGGAATTGATGGCAATTTCGACATACGTTTTGGTCGGATTCCTGCGCCGCGACCGCCGCTCCAACGAAGCTGCCCTGAAGTATTTATTGCTCGGCGCATTCTCCTCCGGCATTTTTGCTTACGGTCTGTCGCTTTTCTATGGTCTCACCGGATCTACAAACCTTCGCGAGATCGAGGGTGGGCTCGCCCGGTTACTTGCCCGCGACCCGCACAATCCGGTCGCCATCGTGGCGATGCTAACCACGATCACTGGCTTATTGTTCAAAGTCGCTGCGGTCCCGTTTCATCAATGGGTGCCGGATGCCTATGAAGGCGCACCTACCTGCATCACCGGATTTATGTCCGTAGCTGTCAAGGCGGCTGGCTGGGCAATGCTCCTGCGCATCCTGCTCTGGGGATTGCTCCCCATGCGCTCCACCTGGGTTCCGCTGCTGGTTTTTGTTTCCATCGCCACCATGACCGGCGCGAACTTTGCCGCCCTCACTCAGACCAACACCAAGCGCCTTCTCGCATACTCTTCCATCGCTCACGTCGGTTACATGCTGCTCGGCCTCATTGCAGGCACGGTTGGCGCACTCAGCGCCGACGGCATCAAGGGCATCCTGATCTATCTCTTGGTCTACACTTTCATGAATCTAGGCGCCTTCGGCGTGATCACTTCGTTGCGCCATCGCAAAGTTATCGGCGACGAACTCGACGATCTCAACGGCCTTTATTCGCGCGCTCCCGTCGAAGCCGTGCTCATGCTGATCTTTCTGCTTTCGCTCGCGGGAATCCCGCCCCTTGCCGGCTTCTGGGGGAAATATTTCATTTTCCTCAGCCTCATCGAAACCGGACACTATGCGCTCGCCTCTCTTGGCATGCTCTATTCCGTCTTCGGCCTTTACTATTATCTGAAGATGGCAAATGCCATGTTCATGGCCCAGCCCGAAGAACGAGGACTGCTGCCCGTAAGTTGGACCATGCGCCTCGCCCTCGGCGTGACCGCATTCGCCACGCTCTTTATCGGCATCATGCCCGACCACTTCATTCAGTTGGTGAACTGGTCGCTCGGCATCGCGCAGAATCCCGCAGTTGCGAAACTGGTTCACTAGAAGCGAATCAAATTTTCAATCAGCAATCAACAATCAGCAATGTCCGGCTAGCGTAGAATCCGCTTTGTTGGCCTGATGCCAAATGTCCGCCTCCGATCCAGATCCGAAGAGTCGTGACTCCGCCCGGAAAGAAAATTTTTGGGTGCAGGCCGCTCGTTACAGCCAACTGGCTTTCGTACTTCCGGCCGCCCTCGTCGTAGGATGGCTCATCGGCGCGGGACTTGATCGCTGGTTGCATACCACATGGCTTTATTTGGCAGGCATTCTTCTTGGCATCGCCGCCGGCTTCATCGAATTGATCCGCACCGTTATGCGCGACACCAAGTGAATTACAACTGTAGGTGCAAGGTGGCTACCTGGCTTCGATGCAAGACCAACCACAAACCGAACCCGACCTGGCTCAGGCCGCTTCCGAGGCCTTCTACTCCGGTGCTCTTCGCCGCATCCGCCGCTTCATGGTCGCGCTCGCGCCGTTGTTGGTCGCTGTTGCATGGTGGAAGTTTGGCACGCGGCCGGCCGCTGGCTTCGTTTTCGGCTGCGTGATCGCTTACGTAAACTTCTACTGGCTGAAGGGCATGATCGTTGGTTTTGCAGACCGTGCGACCGGGGCTGCAGGTTTGCAATCCGGCCAGGGAGTAGTGTTCCGTTTCCTGCTGCGCTATGTTTTGATGGCCCTCGGCGCCTATGCTATATTGACTGTTTCACCCGCGAGCCTGAATGGGCTTCTTGCGGGATTATTTTTGCCCGTCGCCGCGATTGCATGCGAGGCGTTTTACGAGCTTTACGCAGCTCTTCTTCGTGGGGTGTAATAACGAACCGGCGCTGCTGCGAATTTAGATTAAGAAGTTAAGAGCTAAAAGCTGTCCTATGCCTGAACAACTCTGGTTTACGCAAATTTTGAACAATCTATTCGCCGCTCCAGTCACGGCAATGTTGCGGGCGCTGCACATAAAAGTTAAATACGCCACGGCGCCGATTCCGAACTCCTTCGCCATGGAGCTTCTAGTCTTTGCCTTTTTGTTGATCCTGTTTCTTCTCGTACGCTCCCGCCTTTCGGTTGATCGCCCCGGCGCGCTGCAACATTTTTTTGAGGCGGTTGAGGGGATGATTCAAAATCAGAGCGAAGAGATCATCGGCCATCACAGCGAGAGCTACACGCCATTCCTGGCGGCGCTCTGTTTCTTCATCTTGTTCTGCAATCTTATTGGCGTGATTCCCGGTTTCGAGTCGCCTACTGCAGTACCCATCGTTCCCTTAGGCTGCGCTCTTTGCGCTTTTGTGTACTACCAGACTCAAGGATTCAAGCACGCCGGAATCGCCTACCTGAAACATTTTGCCGGGCCGATGCCCGCATTGGCCCCATTAATGGTTCCCATCGAGCTCATCAGCCATCTGGCTCGCGTGCTTTCGCTGACCATCCGTCTGTTCGCCAACATGTTTGCCGGAGATATGGTCACGCTGGTTTTCTTTTCGCTTGTGCCTATCGGCGTTCCGATTATCTTTCTAGGATTGCACATCGGCGTGTCCCTGCTGCAGACTTACATCTTCATTCTGCTGACGACGGTTTACCTGCAGGGCGCGGTTTCGGAAGAGCACTAGAGAGTTTAGGTTAGTTGGCTGGCATTTTTCTGAGAAGGGAACTGAGAACTGATTTTCAAGCCGCAAGCGTGAGGGCGTCTGTACGGTATGGCGTCAACCACCCACTGGCGGTATTTCATACGAGGAGAAACACAATGAGTAAGCTAAGCAAATTGTTCATGGTCCTGTCGGTACTATCGTTCGCCGTCCCGGTCTTCGCGCAGGGCGAAGCCGCGGGGGGAACCAACTGGGTCGCCATCGCCGCAGGATTCTCGATGGCCTTTGCCTCGGGCATTTGTGCGTTGGCCCAAGGCAAAGCGACGGCATCCGCTGCCGAGAGTCTCGCCCGC
>CAYOVU010000033.1:0-12555 GCA_964407505.1 uncultured Acidobacteriaceae bacterium
AGGCCGTGGGGTTAACGTCAGGATCAACGGCGCCATGAATAAGCACAAGGCGGCCAAGATGGTGGAGAAGTTCACGTCTGCTCTTGGTTTCATTTGTGGTCCCTTATTCCTTCAGTTGGTTTGTTTTGCTGCGTTTTGAACTTGACCGCGAACGCCAGGACAGTTGTGGAACGCGCAGGTGCCTCTATTCAGGCGTGTCTCGCGAATTTACAAAATGTAGGCGACGGAGGATACCAGCGAAACGTTATCCTGAGTTACCTTCCGGTTTTCGTAACGGTTAAATGCTGACGTTACACCGGTGTTATGGGCGGTATATATTTCGGATGTGCACTCGGGCCAAGACGCCCGGCTTTGGAATCGCACCTGAATCGACAATTCAGGCGAGACTGAATCGTCGACAGTAAGCAGCGGAGATGTTTGCGGTATGACGACTCGGGGAACGATTCCTCATCCGGACCACGTAGATCCCGGCCGCAGGGCCAAGGAGCGCGCAGCGTTATACGCAGTATTGACCTCTAGCGCCTTCGAGAACAAGCCGCGGTTAGCCAACCTGCTTAAATATATTTGCGAAAGACATTTTGATGGCGACAGCGACGCCATCAAGGAATATTCCATTGCGACAGACGTCTTTGGCCGGTCTCAATCCTTCGACCAGGCCACGGACTCCATTGTCCGGGTGGAGTTTTTTCGGCTGCGGAAGAAGCTGCGAGAGTTCTATGAAGGCGAAGGGGCGGCTCAACCCATAGAGATTGTGGTGGCCACCGGTCATTATCGTCCCGAGTTTGTGGATCGGATTCCGGCTCCATCCTGGACTCGCGAAACAGAAAATGGCCATCGAAAAGATGGCATTCATCTGGAAGAGAGCCCACTAGGGCTGGCACGCAAGCGCCAATTGGGCCGACGGCGATTTCTAGTCATTGTCGCGATTTTGGCGATCGTGACTGGTGCTTCTACCATGTTGTGGATCAATCGACACCGTCATTCGATCGACGCATCGCATGAGCTGTCATCTCCCGCTCCTCCGTTAGTTACGGGGCCGGAGATTCGCATTCGATGCGGATATTCGCGACCCATCTTCAAGGACGCGGAAGGAAATGTATGGACCGGGGATCGATACTTCTCGGGCGGCTTTGTCACAGAACTTCCCAACCAGCATATTGCCCGAACCCGAAACCCGGAGTTATATCTTACCGCCAGAACGGGAGTCTTCTCGTACAAGATACCTCTTGCTCCAGGCACTTATGAGTTGCAGCTTCATTTCGCCGAGACTACCTATAGCCCCGCCAGTTCGCTCGGCGGCGGAGAGAACAGCCGTGTATTCGACATTCAACTCAATGGAAGCCCGCTCTTGAAGCAATTCGACATCGTTTCGGATGCGGGAGCAAATACCGCCGATGTTCGCGTATTTCGCGATATATCTCCCAACAAAGACGGCTATCTTCACCTCGACTTTGCTGGTTCGCTGGGCCTGCCGATCATCAATGCGATTGAGATCGTACCCGGCTTGCCTCATCGGTTGCGCCCGATTCGCATGGTGGCTCAGAACAGTTTCTTCGCGGATGCGGCAGGCAATCTTTGGATGCCCGATACCTACTACAGCAGCGGCCAGCTTGCGTCAGATAAGGTTACGATTGGCGGTACTTCGGAGCCGGGCCTATATGCCGGTGAACGGTACGGTAACTTCAACTACGCCCTTCCTGTAGATAAGGGAAGTTACAGGCTGACTCTATATTTTTCTGAGAAATACTGGGGATCGGAAGTCTCAAAGAGGGGTGGAGTGGGCAGCCGCGTCTTCGATATCTTTTGCAATGGCATCATACTGACGCGCAGCCTTGATATTGTGGAAGTAGTAGGTCCTGCACGCGCGTTACTCAAGACTTATCATGGCCTTCGGCCCAACGCTCAAGGCAAGTTAATTGTCTCTTTCGTCCCTGACGTCAACTACGCGAGCGTGGATGCCCTCGAAGTGGAAGAGGAGACACCTTAAGCAAATGCCCTCTGCTGCGCTTCGAAAAATGCCGTCCGAGGCGAGGAGGCCTAATTCTTGAACTCCTTGTCTATTCTAGGTCAGGACGTTTCGGAGCATCTTTGCTGCGGACGCGGCATCCCTTGTTGCGCAATCTTCTCTATAAAGAACCCGTATTAGGCCTTTCGAAAAAATGCTGAGTAGTGTTAGTGATGGAAACCTTCCAACACGATAAATCGTGGATTATAGGAATCTTAATTCGCCATCGCTCGATCTTATCCGTCGAACGAATGGCAATAATCTATACCTGCCTTTTGTGGAATCTGTCGGAAGCACAGAGTGGGGAAGCATTTCGCGTATTTCGGAGCAAGGAGGCGGAGTTTCTCTGCAGTTAAGCCTTGCTGGCGGAGGGAAAGGGATTCGAGCCCTCGGTACAGGTCTGAAACCTAAGAAGAGTCGATATTTGCGCAAGTTGCACGGAATCAATCAGTTCAGAAATTCTCCGCTGACTGGCCGCTCCCTGGTCGACACGCTAAACTATGCTGTCTGGCGACATTTCGGGAGGCGAATGGCTGGCGATTTTCCGAAGATTCTTTCCCTTCATCCGCTAATCGTCGGCAAGCGCCGACTTCCCGCTACCCACCACTCGGAGATTACGCGGCTGTACAACACTATGGTATTGCAACATCGCTTCTCGACTGGGTTGGGCGAGTGAAATCTCAGTGGCATCGGAAATGCTCAGCGGAACTGCCAGGCAGGAGTCGTGCGGCCCTCCCGTGCTGGAAACAGACCCGTGGCTTAGCGCGCGGTGGCTTACGATTCTCCAGAGATACATCGCGGCGTACGCACGCCACGGTCTCCAGACTTCGGCGTGTTTCTCCAGTTCGTGCGAGTTCCCAAGCGCCATGGCCCGCAAGAGTCCTAGATCGCCAGAGGGGAACGCGTCGGGCTCCCCAAGCGCTCGCATAGCCACATACTGTGCCGTCCATTTTCCAATCCCTGGAATTTCGCACAGCCGATTCAAGAAATCGTCCGAGTCGACGACACCTTCGAAAGTGAGTCGTCCATCGCACACAGCCCCGGCAAGAGCCCGGATTGTCTCCGCTCTAGCCCCGGTGAGTCCGATGCGGGTAAGCTTCGCGTCGGCCAGCGCCGCAGGTGTGGGGAAAAGATGAGTGAGACCATTGCCCGAGGAGAACGGCTTCCCAAAGCTGCTCACCATTCGACCGGCCAGAAGGGTTGCACCCTTGACCGTGATCTGCTGACCGAGAATCGCTCGTGTTGCGAGTTCAAACCCATTCCAGCAGCCCGGCACCCGGAGCCCAGGACCGGAATCAACCTGTGTTGCCAGCACAGGGTCGGTCCTAAGACTTTGCACGATGGCCGCCCAATCCGCATTCAGGTCGAACATTGTGCGGATCCGCTCGGTAATAAAGAAGAAGGAGCGTGGATCCCCGAACTGCAGCCGCACTACAAGCACATTCTTACCCTCATCAAGTGAAACCTCAAAGCATCCGTCGCTCCCGTTCAAAGAAATGGTTCGACGGTAGGTTCCATCTACAACTGCTTCCACGCCGGGCGTGGCCCGAGGCGCAAGAAACGCCAACATACCCTTCCAGTCATAAGGTGGACGGAAACGAAGCCGGAAAAAATATTGATTCTCCGGTTGCACCATCTTCTGCCGGGCCAAACGCCGAATCTGAGTCGGAGTTCGATGGTAGACCTTGCGGATTCCGGCGTTGAATCTTCGAACGCAGCCAAAACCGGAAGCGAGGGCAACCTCACTCATGGGCAGATTCGTCTCGTCGAGAAGCTTCTTTGCGAAGTGCATCTGGCGCGTCCTTGCCACCGCACTCGGCGTAGCTCCCAAGTGTTGGAGAAACAGACGGCGAAGATGACGCGAGCCAACTCCAAGGCGTTCCGCGAGCGCTTCTACTCCGCCATCGTCCAGGCCACTCTCACTAATCAGCCGCAGCGCCCTCGAAACGGTATTTGGAGTCCCCACCCAAGCCGGAGTCCCGGGCGAACATTCCGGCCGGCAACGCAAACAGGGCCGGAAGCCCGCCGCGGCCGCGGCGGCCGCGGTTGGAAAATAACAAACATTTTTTTCTTTCGCCGGAGGTGCGGGACAAATGGAGCGGCAATAAACTCCGCTGGTGAAGACACCAATAAAGAATTTGCCGTCGAAGCGCGCATCGCGCGTCAACCGGGCTCGCGAACAAACTTGCCAATCCAGTTCCATTTCCTCTCAAGCGATGATAGTCCCGAACCGGGCGAAGATATGGACGTTTTCGGACTACGCTCTCAGTGACGTCTTCGTGATATTGATGCCGATGTTGAGAGTAACGTCCGCAAACGTCCAATGTTCGGGAGCGATGTCCGCAGCCGTCCAATATTTCCGCATCCATTCCGGTAATGTCGTCCTTGCGCTGCCAGGTTTGCGCTTCTTCGAAGGAGGCGATACGGCCAGCCAGAAAGCGCCGACCGGCAGGTCAGTTCTTCGACGCAGAAGCAGACCCTATGGAGGAAATATGCATTTCGGAAAATGGATATGTATCACCGCAATGGCCCTGCTCGCAGCGATTACGATCCCGGTTCAAGTGGTTCAGGCGCAGGGAAACAAGCAGCCGTCAAAGTACTACGTATTCAATCTGGGCACAGCACCGTTCGGCGGCGTTCCAGAGCCCGTCGGAATTAACGACCTGGGCTGGATCTCTGGCGGCGACAATCAGGCGAGCAATACCAGCGTGCACGCTGTGCTATGGGTAGGAGTACCCATGGATCTCGGGACTCTGGGTGGGCCCAACAGCAACGTCTCCTGGCCAAACCACAGCACTAAGGGCGAGATTGTCGGTATTGCCGAAACTGCGGAACAGAATCCGTTAGGCGAGGCTTGGAGTTGTTCAGCTTTTTTCTTCGGTCCCGATGGCTACGTGTGTAATGGTTTCGCGTGGCAGGACGGCGTGATGACTGCGCTTCCGCCTTTTCCCGGTGGGATTGACAGTTATGCCGCTGGGGTCAATAACAAAGGGCAAGTGGTTGGATGGGCAGAAAACGGTGTTCACGATCCAACCTGTAACAATCTTCCTCCGTTCAGCCAAGTCCTCCAGTTTGAGGCTGTCATTTGGGGGCCACGTCTAAACCAGATGACACAACTTCCTCCGCTCTCTCCCGACCCGGATTCGGCTGCGACTGCTATCAATGACAAGGGTCAGGTAGTTGGGATCTCTGGCCTTTGCTCAAATGCGGTTGGAGGAGCGAGCGCTGTGCACGCTTTGCTCTGGGAAAATGGCGTTCCCACCGACCTTGGAAATATCGGCGGCCAAGCCTGGAACACTCCCTTCGCCATCAACAACCAAGGCCAAGTCGTCGGTTTTGGAAATATCTCTGGCGACGAAAATGCCGCGGAAAATCCCGCCGCCTTCATCTGGACGAAAGCCAATAAAATACAGGAGATCCCTCCGTACGGAACAGATACGAACAATGCTGCCTTCGATATTAACGAGAAGGGTCAGGTTGTCGGAAACTCGTTCAATATAAACACCGGCACTTCCCGCGCCACCCTCTGGCAAAACAATACGTTGAACGACCTGAATACGCTTGTCATTCAGCCCACTTCTCTCTATCTGACCCTGGCGCAGGGCATCAATGATGCTGGCGAGATCACCGGAAGCGCAATCGACACAACAACGAACCAAACTGTTGGGTTCCTCGCGGTGCCGGTGTTCGACGGCAGCGGTAATCCAGACATCATCGCCAAAGCCAATGTGGAAACGAATCCCCGCCGGGTGGTTCTCACCGAACGTATGCGAAAGTAGCTTCCAATCTTCACTCGAATGATGCTTGGGGGAGCGGGGACAAAATGATCGTCGCCTGACCTGAAAAACACTTACCTTGAGGCGCAGCCTCACATCGCAAGTTGCGCGCGACCAAGGGCCGAGAAATTTCCAATTCCCATTTCGTTCGATTTAGCGAACGAATCTAGATTGGTTGATATTTGTCATGAAAACCCGTTTTTCGCCATGGCGTCGAGTGTCCGAAGTGTTACTGATATCTGGTTGGTTTCAGCCCATATGAACCTTTGGTATGGTTCCTTTGCCAGGCCACCCATTTCCCGCCGATCGCGCAATCTCGTAGCGGCATATGTAGCGCAACTGTCGACATCCACGCGAGGTCGTCAGGTGATCAAATTGCCGGATCCAGCCTCTCGCGTGAGCAATTTCACAAGATGTTTGAGACGCAACATAGAAGGACGTGGGATGTATTTATTAGTCGGATGGGTTCAAAAGCCTATTGGCTAAAGCACGATGGACGGTACATACGACGTCCACCAGTCGCCCAACACCGGCTTGTGATTAAGGGCGTCGATCGCGTCGAGTACCTGGCGAAAGATACACGAAATAACCAGCGCGTTCCGATGCAGTACAAAAACGAGGAATTTGTCGGAATACTAATCCAGCACCTCCCCATCCCCGGTCTGGCACCTCTGAGAAGGATCGCAAGTGTGGCCCGAATTGTGAATGCGCTGAGTTAGAATACATCCGTTGAGCCTGGAGTCGCAGTCTTAACCTAGGAGGATGATAGGGAACGACAGAGCTTGGCGAAGGGCTCGTCAGGTTTGAGCCTCCGTTCGAGCTCTGTTGGGCCAAAGTCAGTGCGCTTTGATCTCAACCCTTATGCGCTCCAGGTACTTTCGGATATTCGCTCCGGCCGCGATGTTTTTCCTGCTACTAGTGGGGGCAGGCAGTGGGCAAAATACGACCCTGATCAGCCTTGATCAGGCCATTGATCTGGCGCTAGCGCACAACCATTCCATAAAAGCGACGCGAACTCTGATTCTCCAGAACCAAGCCCAAGAGATTACCGCGAGCCTGCGGCCTAATCCAACGCTTGGGGCGGATAGCCAATTCATCCCATTTTTTAGCCCGCAAGATTTTTCTGGAGAAAATCTGAACGAGACTCAGCAGTTCGATGTCGGGATCGGTTATCTGTTCGAACGTGGTCACAAGCGGCAACGGCGTTTGCAAGCCGCTCGCGATCAGACTGCCGTCACTCGTGCCCAAGTTACCGACGCAGAACGAACCCTGGCTTTCAATGTGGGCCAACAGTTCGTCAGCATTTTACTGGCTGAATCCACGCTTCTGTTCGCGCTTGAAGATCTAAAGGGATTTCAGCAGACGGTCGACATTGGTGAGGCACAGCTAAAGGCAGGCTACATCGGAGAAGGCGACTATCTAAAAATCAAGCTGCAGCTTCTGCAGTTTCAGACCGACGTCTCCTCCGCCCGCCTAGCGAAAGTGCAGGCGCTAGTGGGACTGCGTGAGTTCCTAGGCTACAACGCAGTACCGGCTGATTATGACGTGATCGGAGACCTGGCGTATCAGCCGCTCAAGGCGAACCTGGAAGACCTGCAGACAAAGGCGATGCGCGAGCGCCCCGACTTCCGTGCCGCGGAACTAGGAATAACCGCGGCGCAGAGCCAGATCTTGCTCGCCAAAGCGAATGCCAAGGTCGATGTAAATGGCACTTATGACTTTACCCACGTTTCTGGTGAGAACACGGCTTCCATCTTCGCGAATTTTGAGTTGCCTATCTTCAACCGCAATCAAGGAGAAATCGCACGTACCGGCTATGCGCTTACACAAGCGCAGGAGCAGCAGCAGGCGGCCAGTGATACAGTTCTTTCCGATGTTGCAAATGCCTTCGAGGCGGTCAAGAGCAACGACGAAGTGGTGCAACTCTATACTTCCGGTTACCTAAAGCAGGCACAGGATTCGCGCGACATCAGCGAATATGCGTACAAGCGCGGTGCCGCCAGCCTCTTGGATTTTCTCGACGCCGAGCGGAGTTACCGCTCTATCCAGTTGGCGTATCGCCAGGCGCTAGCCTCTTATATGACCGCGGTCGAACAACTGAAGCAAGCCGTGGGAACGAGGAACTTGCCATGATCAGCGTCATGGATCGCGGGCGGCGGTTGGCTGTATTGGCCGCCATATCTGCGCTTGCACTCATGCTGGCCTCTTGTCAGGAGTCGGCTTCCAATGCCGTGGCGAACTCCAACAATATGGCTTCCAACAGTGCCGAGCTGTTTAATATCCCACCGGAGCAGATGTCGCATGTGCAGGTGCTCACAGTACAGCCCACTACGCTCACCCGATCTTTGCGGCTGACCGGTGCCGTGGCTTACAACAGTTTCCACACAACGCCAGTCATTACTCAAGTGAGCGGGCCGGTCAGCAGAATGGTCGTTGTTCCCGGACAGAAAGTGAAACAAGGCGAACCGATGCTGTACGTGGCCAGCCCAGATTACTCGCAGCTTCGCACCAACTATCTCAAGGCCAAAGATGCCTATGCCTTGGCACAAAAGGCGTACGCTCGAGCCCAGGATTTATATCAGCACCACGCCATTGCCGAACAGAATGTAGAGCAGGCGGAATCGGTCGAGGTTCAGGCCGGCGGTGACCTTGCATCCGCCCAAGCCGCGTTGAAGGTCATGGGAATCGCCGATCCCGACGCGCTCGTGAAAGCTCCACCTTCGTTCGAAGTTCCGGTAAAAGCGCCGATCAGCGGCCTCGTGGTCGAGCAGGATGTCTCAGCGGGACAAGTCATTCAGCCAGGAACCACGCAATGTTTCATGATCTCTGACACCACTACGGTCTGGGTATTGGTGAATGTCTATCAGAAAGATTTGCCCTACGTACGCGTGGCGGATACAGTGACCATTCAGACGGACACTTATCCCGAAGTGTTCCACGGGCGTATTGCGTATGTCGCGGCCTCTCTGGATCCGAGCACGCGCACGTTGCAGGCGCGGATCGAGACTCCAAATCCTGGCGACAAGCTCAAGAAAGATATGTATGTGGTTGCGACCGTGAACGCCGGTACGATTCGCGATGCAATCGCGCTTCCCGATGCCGCCGTCCTGCGGGATACAGAGAACCAGCCGTTTGTTTATGCCGCGGCATCTGCGAACCAGTTTGGCAGACGATCGGTAACACTCGGAGAAAGTTTGAATGGTCAGACGCAAATCATCGGTGGGCTGAAACCTGGTGACCGAGTCGTCGGAAATGGCAGCTTGTTCCTGCAGTTTGCAAACTCGCTGCAGCGCTAGCCGGATTGCCAAGACTTTGAGAGACAGTTCCAATGACTCTCCAAGAATGGGATTCATCAAGACTGAATGATCCATCGAATCGTCCAAGCGGCACTGCGGCAACGGTTCCTGGTGCTGATGCTGACCGCTTTCATCACAGTCGGCGGGATCTTGTCTTTTCAAAGGATGCCCGTCGACGCCTATCCCGACCTCTCGCCTCCTCAGGTTGAAATCATTACCCAGTGGCCGGACCATGCCGCCGAAGAAGTTGAGCGGCTAGTCACTCTTCCCCTCGAACTCGAGATGAACGGCGTGCCTCACATGGTTGTGATGCGCTCCATCTCGCTCTACGGGCTCTCCGATCTCATCCTGACCTTCGAGGAGAGCACGGATGATTATTTTGCGCGGCAGATTGTTTTTGAGCGGCTAGCGCAAGCTACGCTGCCAACAGCAGTGACCCCAACTCTGGCGCCTCTGTTCAGTCCGAGTGGATTGGTCTATCGCTATGTGCTGGAAAGTCCTGACCGCAGCCCCCAGGAATTGAAAACCATTGAAGACTGGGTGATTGAGAGAGCCTATCGATCGGTTCACGGGGTCGCGGACGACTCCGGCTTCGGCGGAACGGTGATGCAATATCAGGTGCTGCTCGACCCCGCGCGCATCTATGGATATCACCTGACCATTCCGCAAGTCACTGCGGCTCTGGCTGCCAACAATTCAAATGCCGGCGGCGGCTTTTATTCTCAAGGCGGGCAGTTCTATTACGTTCGCGGGATTGGGTTGGTCAGAAACACGGAGGACATTGGAAACATCGTAGTCGGAGCTAACAAAGGAGTGCCCATTCGAGTGCGCGATGTGGGAGACGTTACCATCGGGCACGCGCCACGCCTAGGCGAATTCGGCTTCCAGAAAAATGACGACGCCGTGGAAGGCGTCATTCTCATGCTGCGCGGGCAACAGACGCAAAACGTATTAAAAGGTGTGGAAGCAAAGACCGAGGAACTGAACCGCCAGATTCTGCCTCCTGACGTCAAGATTCATCCTTATTATGACCGGAGCGAGTTAGTAGACCTGACCACCGATACGGTCGAGGCGAATCTTCTTCGTGGAATGGTATTGGTCTTAGTTGTTTTGATTTTTTTTCTGGTCAGTTTTCGCGCCGCTGTTATCGTAGCGCTCACCATTCCGCTCTCACTTTTGTTTGCCTTTATCGTGCTTCATGCGCACGACGTAGCGGCGAACCTGCTCTCCATCGGAGCCATCGATTTCGGAATTGTCATCGACGGCACAGTCGTGATGATTGAGAACATCTACCGCGAGCTGGCCCTGCGCGAGGGGCAGACCTACAACCTGAGCGAAGTTATTCTTGCCGCCGCAAAGGATGTGGATCGGCCCATCTTCTATTCGGTTGCCGTCATTCTCGCCGGATACCTTCCGATCTACGCCTTAAGTGGGCCCTCGGGAAAGCTTTTCCATCCGATGGCCGAGACGATGTCGTTTGCGCTGATCGGTGCGCTCATTTTGACGCTGACGCTGATCCCTGTGCTCGCCTCCTACTGGTTCAAGAAGGGCGTGCGGGAGAAACCGAACCGTGCTTTCGAATGGATGAAGCGGAAATATGCGGGTCAATTGGATTGGGCGCTCGATCGGCCGAAGACGACCATCGCAATTGCCACCTTGATTTTCGGGGCGGCGTTGCTTCTGGTTCCCTTCATCGGAGGCGAATTCATGCCTCACCTTGACGAAGGCGCGCTCTGGGTGCGGGCCACCATGCCCTACACCATTTCTTTTGAGGAGGCTAGCAGCATCGCTCCTCAGATACGCGACATCCTTATGTCATATCCGCAGGTCACTGTCGTGGGTTCGGAGTTAGGACGCCCCGACGACGGCACCGATCCCACTGGTTTTTTTAACTGCGAGTTCTATGTCGGCCTCAAGCCTTACAAGGACAAAAGTTGGGCGGGTCAGATCCGGGAGAAAAAACAGCTCATTGAATCGATCAACAATAAACTCACTGCCTTCCCGGGAATTATTTTCAACTACACTCAACCCGCGGAAGACGCGGTAGACGAGGCGCTCACAGGCCTCAAAAGCTCTTTGGCAGTCAAAGTATATGGCGAGGATCTGAATGTCCTTCAGGACAAAGCGATACAGATCAAGAACGCTCTATCAAAAATACCCGGCTTCACAGATCTCACCGTCGTACGCGAACTTGGCCAGCCTAGTCTTCTGCTCGACGTCGACCGCGGCAAAATCGCGCGGTATGGAATCAACGTTGCAGATGTCGAAGCTGTGATTTCGGCCGCAGTGGGCGGGCAGGCGGTTACTCAAGTGATTCAAGGGGAGAAGCTGTTCGATCTGGTTGTCCGCATGCAGCCCCAATTCCGTAGCAGCGCACATGAGATTGGAAACTTGTTGGTGGGCACACCCGATGGACAACAGATTCCGCTCAGCCAGCTCGCCAATATCACTCAGGGTAACGGTGCGTCCTTTATTTATCGCGAAAACAACTCCCGCTACATCGGCGTGCAGTACAGTGTCGAGGGGCGTGATTTGGAGCGGGCGGTGCGAGACGGCCAAGCGGCCGTGAAGAAGGTGATGACACTGCCGCAGGGCTACCGGATGGAATGGGGCGGCGAATACAGCCAGTTTCTCGAAGCCAGATCGCAGATGTACTTTATCGGTCCCCTCGCCGTAGTGCTAATTTTCATGATCTTGTTTGCACTGTACGGAAATTTCAAATTCCCCGTGACCATTGCCTTGGGTGTCATCATGACTGAGCCGGTGGGTGCGCTGGTTGCACTGAAACTCACGCACACTCCCTTCAGCGTTTCGTCAGTCCTGGGCCTTTTGGCATTGCTCGGGGTTTCCGTGGAGACTGCCGTCATTCTCGTCTCCTACATCAACAAGTTGCGCCGGGAAGGAATGGATATCCGCCCGGCCACCAGAGAAGCTTCGCTCTTGCGACTCCGTCCGATCATGATGACGGCTCTCGTGGCCTGCCTTGGATTGCTACCAGCCGCTCTTTCCACCGGCATCGGATCGGATACTCAGAGGCCGTTCGCCATAGTCATCGTGGCCGGTCTCATCTCCCGCCTCTTCATCGGATTTTTCGTTAATCCCGTGTTGTACGAGATGGTTGCCCGTGACGGCGATGTGCTCCAGGTCTGACGAAAACCGCTGTAAGGCCGGAGGACTCACCGAGTGTGTCTAGGCTCTAGCTACTGAAGTCACAGAGGCAGATGGCATCCCGATCGGTGAACTTGGCTGCCAACATCAAACGGGCGGAAGCGTTTCGCTGGCCTTCGTAACTCTATTCTTAAGGCTCAGAGGGTCTATGGGTAAATATTCTTACAAGGGGAGGAAAAATGCCGTAGAGAGATTCACGAACTGGCACGGACTCGGGATTCTGCTTGTAATCAGTGGCATTCTGGGAGAGTTCCTATTGCTGTGGATGCTTGGATATCTGCATTTCGACGTGCACTAGGTTTCGGTTTCT
>CAYOVU010000034.1:0-4290 GCA_964407505.1 uncultured Acidobacteriaceae bacterium
AAAGCCATGCACGTCAGCATCGCCGAAAGCGATGGCGGCGGCCCGCCCAGTCCCATCGATGTGACCCTCGCATACCCCGACCGCATGCACGTTGATGTGCAAACCCAACAGGGCGCACTGACGATTGTTACCACGCCCGACACGGCGTTCATGACCATGGCAGGCATGGGCACGCGCAGCATGCCACCCGAGCAAAAGAGCGAAATGCTGGCACAGCTTCACCATGATCTCGTCTATGTGGCGCAGCACGTCGACGATCCTGCCTTCACCTTCACCGCGGCGGGCACGGAAAAAATCGGCGACGTCGACGCCGCCATCCTCGACATCGGCGGCGCTATTCCCTGGGTCCGCTGGTATATCGATCCGAAGACTGGGTACATCCTCCGCGAAAAGTACAAGGCTATGGGACAGACCGGGCAGTTCGACGGCGAAACCAATCTCGCCGACTGGCGCACCGCCGACGGTCTGACCATGCCCTACAAACATCAGAACAAGCAGAACGGCTCGGAAACCAGCAACGCCGAATTCAAGAAGATCGAGATCAATCCCACAGTCGATCCGAAACTATTCGAGAAGCCTGCCGACAAACCTGACACTCAGCCATAGTCGACAACTTGTAAAACTTTGCCGTTTTTTTTGGCTCCGGCAACCTCGGGCGTTAAGGTAATCGCTGTACGAGAAATTTACCCGCCAGTGTCGAAATTCCATCCTGAAACACAGCCTACGGAGTAACTCCTAAGGCGCTGCCAAGCTCCTGAATTCAGGCGGCTTCGCCCACTCGCTCGATTGGGCCACCTCCGTGCATCAGTCAACTCATCCCGCTCAATACAACGTTCGAGGTTTTTCTAAGGAGGGTCTTTTGACCGCTATGAAACGCACGGGACTGACAACTCGATACTGGCTGGCAACCCTGGCGCTCACCACTCTTATTTGGGCAGCGCCTGGGCGAGCACAGTCGCCAAGCACGACGCAAAACCCAAGCACGGCGCCGCAAAACACGGCGCCGCAAAACAGTGACGATCTGGTCCGGTGGCAGTTAGCCAATTTCAATCAATTTCTTGACAGCCATCCGGAAGTCTCAAACGACCTGCGCAAGAACCCATCGTTGGTCGATGACCAACAGTTCGTCGAAAACCATCCTGCGTTGCAGCAGTATCTGCACGACCATCCCGAGATTCGAGCTGACATTCAGCAGAATCCAAGGGCAGTCATGCACCAGGAAGAGCAATATCAGCGGGCCGAAGATCGGGATCGGGACGGAATTACGCGGGGCGAAGTAGCCAGAATGGATCAGTTTCTGGACAAGCATCCGGAAATTGACGAGCAACTGCGCAAAGATCCCAAGCTGATCGACGACCAGAAGTGGGTCGCCAACCATCCGGAGCTGCAGCAATTCATGAAGAGCCATCCGGAAGTGCGGCAGGAGTTCGATGAGCATCCCCGTGCCTTCATGCGGGACGAAAATCGCTTCGACCGGCAGACGGATCGCCCCGACATTACTCACGGCGAAGTAGCCAGAATGGATCAGTTTCTAGACAAGCATCCGGAAATTGACGAGCAACTGCGCAAAGATCCCAAGCTCATCGATGACCAAAAGTGGGTCGCCAACCATCCGGAGTTGCAGCAATTCATGAAGAGCCATCCGGAAGTGCGGCAACAGTTTGACGAGCATCCCTACGCCTTCATGCGCGATGAAAATCGCTATGACCGATGGGAAGATCGTCGCGACGGAGGCGCGGACCAGGGTCATCTGTCCAGTTTCCATAACTTCCTGGAAGGCCACACTTCCATCGCTGCCGAGATCTCCAGGAACCCGACCCTTGCCACCAACGACGAGTACCTGCAAAACCACATGGAACTGCAGGCCTACTTGCAGGCCAACCCGGAAGTAAAGCAGCAGTTGAGCCAGAATCCGCAGTCTTTCATCAAGTCGGCTCAAGGAACCGGGGTGACGACTCCGGGCACAGCGCCAAAGACGACGACCGTGCCGAAGATGCCGGGTTCAGACCCGAAATAAGAGTGAAGAAGCAGCCAGAGTGAAGAAACATGAAGAAGTAAATTGAAGTTAAAGTAGATCGACAAAACGACGGGGAGGGAGGTTGGCTCTGCCAGCGCCCTCCCGCTTGTGAGCAACCTGGGCAACGGCCCTAATTTGCGGAGGGAGGCCTTTATGAAAAAAAGAACAAGAGTTCTGCTGGCCAAATTTGCGATTTCACTGTTCGCGCTTTCGATCGCGCTCCCGATGTTCGCCGGGGACAAGAAGCACGCGCAGCGCGCCATGATTGAAAAGATGGAGGCCGTGCCGTGCGGAGCCAAGGAGCATGGCATGACTGGGCTCGGCAGCGTATGGGCCTCGGTCGGAATAACCAGCGTCAATTCAGATGAGAAATTATGCCCGCAATATATGTTGCGCACCGACGACATGGAGTACCACGTCCGTCCGCTCGATCATAAGCACCCGCGCCTCTTGCCCATCGGGCAAGAAGGCGAATTTAAAGTCCACAAGGATGTCATCGAGATGCGAATTCCCGATGGCGATCACAAGCAACGCCGCTACCAGGTCGTCGCCATGAAGCCGATCGACCATACGAGCAGTCCGGAAGTCGGCGCGAACCCCACGCACAATGAGCCGCTAACGGGTTCCAGCGACAAGCCGCTCGCCGAAAGAGTTCCCCCGGTTCCCCCAACAAAACCAAATTCAAATTGAAGATCGATAATTGAAGATCGATGCGGGATGCGGCTTTCCGCCGCGTCCCGTCAGCGTCTAAAATCAAGCGGGCTCCAGTTCCGTTGGGCCGCTTGAGGATCTTCTGCATGAAACCGAGCCGCTGTGCCACTCTCCCTTTCCTCCTGATCGCCGTTAGCACGTTAGCCCAGGTCACCACTTCGCAGTACGACAACATGCGCACCGGCGCAACTCTGAATGAAAAACTCCTGACGCCGAAGAACGTCAACGCTCAGAAGTTCGGCAAACTGGGCGCATTCAAAGTCGACGGCGCGGTCTACGCTGAACCGTTATTTCTTCCTTCCGTTGAAGTTCCCGGCAAAGGCACACACGATGTCATCTTCGTCGCCACCGAACATGACAGCGTCTACGCCTTTGACTCCGCGCGTCCCGGCGAACCGCCGCTCTGGAAGGTCAGGTTGCTCGATCCAGCGCGCGAGAATCCCGTGTCAGAAGATCAGGCGCAATGCCCTTTCATCCGCCCTGAAATTGGTATCACTTCTACACCGGTCATCGACCTGCCGACTGGCACGCTCTATGTGCTGGCCCGAAGCGTCGCCCGGCACACCAGCGGTCCCGATGAATATTTCCAGCGTCTGCATGCCCTTGCCATCACCACGGGTGTCGAAAAATTTGGGGGGCCGAAACTGATCACAGCATCGGTGCCAGGCCGGGGCGCAGGCAGATCCAATCGCGAGATTGCTTTCGATCCCCTGCACGAAAACCCGCGCGCTGCGCTCACTCTCGCCAACAACAGCGTCTACTTGGCCTGGGCTTCCTCCTGCGATGTCGATCCTTACCATGGCTGGGTCATGGCCTACGATCCGCAAACGCTCGCGCAGAAGGCCGTGCTCAACGTCGATCCTGACGGCAGTGAAGCGGGAATCTGGCTTAGCGACACTGGCCCCGCCGTCGATTCCGAAGGCAATCTTTACGTGCCCACCGGCAATGGCACCTTCGACGCCACCAGTAGCGGACGCGACTATGGTGATTCCGTTCTTAAGCTCGACGGCTCAGCGCTCACTGTTCGCGACTACTTTACGCCGTCCAATCAGGCCGCGATCCTCGCAGGGGATGCCGATGTGGGCTCCAGCGGGCCCACGCTGCTGCCCGATCAACCCGGCCCGCATCGTCACCTGCTGCTGCAGCCCACCAAGGATTCGACGATTTATGTGATCGATCGCGACAACATGGGCAAGTTCCATTCCGACCGAGACGATCTGGTGCAGATCATCCACCTGCCCGGCCCGGCTTTAGGCGCGATGGCCTACTGGAACGGCCACGCGTATTTCGCCACCAGTGGCGACTACCTTCGCAGCTATACCGTCAAGAATGGCCAACTCATTCCGGGCGAAGCTTCGTCGGTGGAATTTAGGACGTCAGGCGCGACTCCGTCCATCTCATCCGACGGCAACAAGAACGCGATCGTCTGGGCCGTTTCTACGAAAACCTGGGACGGCCCTGACACCACTCCGGCCGTCCTTTACGCCTTTGACGCCACTAAACTGGGCCAGCCGCTCTACACCTCGGAACAGAACATCGCGCGCGATCGTGCTGGCATGGCC
>CAYOVU010000035.1:0-5001 GCA_964407505.1 uncultured Acidobacteriaceae bacterium
ATCATCAACGTGGACTAGGATCGCCGTAGATCCACGTAAGAATAAGCACTCATCGTGCTCTGAGATCCGGAATCCTATAGATTCTAGCTTATCAACTAGATCTAGGTACCACGTAATCGCTGCCGTTTTGAGGCCATATAGGGACTTGTTCAATAGGCAAACAATGTCCTTTTTCCTAAAGCCAGTTGGTTGGTGTAGGTATATTGGACGGCCTGAATGGGTCCCATGGAGAAAGGCGTTCTTAATATCGACAAAGTAGATATCCCAGCCAAAGATCACGGCGATGTGGAGGTAGATCCGGAGTGTTGTGCCCCTGATTACGGCCGCACGGGTCGTCTCCCAGGGGTCAAGTTGTTGCTGAAAGCCACGGATGACCCAGCGGGACTTAAATCGTCCATCAGGCTTGATATCATAGACCCACTTGCCAGTAAGGATCCTTGAGCCTTTTGGGACGTTGGTTTTGAGTACTTCTGTCCAAGTACCTTGTTCTGTCAGGGCATTGAGTTCCTCCTTCATGGAGAGAAGCCACTGTTGTGATTGGGGAGAGGCTAAAGCCTCTTGGTAGCTATTTGGCGTAACGATAGCCAGGGGCTGATCATGATCAGCATAAATAGCATTGATGCTGCTAGGGGGTAGATATGGGATCACCACCCTAACGAGATCTTGCTTTGGTGGGCTAAGATCTTCTTCTGGGATCGCTGGATCAAGCTGATCCTCTTGTGGCAACGGAGCCGGAATTGGGTGAGAGCGGAGGTCCTCGATATAGTCCATCCAGTATTGATCAGTGAAGTAGACATCCCTTGATTTCCGTACTGAAGATCCGTCCCATAGGACGTACTTCTTTGTACCCTCATGGCCAAGATAGGCCATTGGTATTGCCTTTGCTGCGAGCTTATTCTTAGGCTTGATGCCTTGGGTGACCCAAACCAGGGATCCACAGGGGCGCACTTGAGTATAAAGGGGGGAAGGCCTATCAAAGAGTTCTTGATATGGTGTAGCCTTATGTCCTTTTTGCCCAAATTGGGGTTTAGGGGCCATGTTCTTGTGCAGTAGGGCAAGGGGAAGAATGACGGGCCAAAACGTATCAGGGAGACGGGACTGGAAAAGGAGAGATCTGAGGATATTGAGAATAATGCGATTATGACGCTCTGCTTTGCCGTTCTGTTCGTGGGCGTAAGGGGCTGAGATCTCTGTTGTAAGTCCCCACTCTGTAATGAAGGCTTGGAAGTCTTCGGATTCCCATTCCGCAGCATCGTCTGTATGAAGATAGACTAAGCCGGGATTAAAGGGGGTAGAGGATCCAGATACTGGGTATCTAGTACGCAAAGATCTGAAAAGCCAGAGTAGCTTAGAAACAGCCTGTTTCTTGGATTTTAACGCCCAGCCCCAGGAGTAGCCAGCGTAGTCATCGGTAACAAGTAGGACATACTTGTATAGGCCTGCCGTTGATTGCGGGAAAGATTTCTGGCCCCCTATTAGGTCAAAGTGTAGACGTTCAAAGGGGCGAGAGGCCTTGGGAATATGCGATAACGCTGGTGAGGGCTTCTTTGTTGCTTTTGATTCTAGGCAAGTATCACAGGGGCCTAGATCCCCTATTGATCGTGTGATATGGACTAGCTTAGCTGTGTGCAGCTTGCGTATCTGAGTACGCGACAAATGAGCTAGCCGTTGGTGCCACTGATCAAGTGTGGCTCTTGGAATTTTCGTCTTCGTCACTGGAGCGTGGTTTGGCGAATCCTTAACCGTTTGCGACGGTTGTTGAAGATCTGAGATCTCCTTGTTCCCAGCATCCTTTTGGTGCCTGGGATCTTCTGATTGGGGCTTGTTTGGGGAAATGCCCAATTCAGGGGTTTTGGTCAGCGCGCCGCGCGGACCAAAATTTTCAGGGGTTTTGGTCGACTCCGGGAGTGGACCAAAAACTTCCATTCCAGATCTTCCATTTTGGGGTCCTGGTCCAGGGGTAACCAATCCAGGGGTAACCGGTCCAGGGGAGGCCTTGATTTGTTGACGCGTTACCGCATTGAGAAGCGGTTTGTGAATAATCCGCGGGATCTTTCCAGAGAGATCTAGTTCAAAGATGCGACGTCCACCACTGATCATGAGCGTGGCTTTGTTGTTGCCCCAGTAATCAAACTGCATTTTACGCTGGAAGAACCAATGCGTGCTAATAAGCGTTGATCTCGCTTCTGGGCAGTAGTAGACGTTTCCAACACGTTGAGCGTGCGGAGAGTAGAGAAGGATCACGCCCTTACCCCTTGCAATTAAGGGGCTGCCATTAGCCGCATTGAAGCGGCGATAGCAGGGCTGCAGCTCTACAAACAGAGAACGATCTGGGCAGACTGAGTCGTCTGCTCCACTGTCAAGCCAAATATTTGACTCTCCTTGATAGTCTTGTATAGCTTGGATGTAGCCGACTTGACCATCCTCCTTTGTCTCCGTTTCCTTTGTTTCCTTTGTTTCCTTTGCAGATCCCGCCTTATAGGCCCTGTTGAGGCCTTTGTAGTGTGATTGTTGGCGACGGGGAGCTTTGGTAGGATCAAGGACAAAGCATGTGGGACCATGGGTCTTAGTGCATACGGGACAGGGGGATGAATTGGAGGCATTGACTTGAGGAGCTTTGGCGGAGTCCTTACGGCCCTTTGGTAGCCGAAAGGAGAAGAGACGTTGATAGACATAATCGAGTATATCTTTGGGATCTCTTTGCTGCTGGTTAATGCTGTCTTCTATACTAGCTCTAGCGGCTTGATTGGCCTTGCCAATAGCTAGTAAGATGTGTCCAACGAACAAGGAGTAGAAGGCGTTCTGAGGGGATCCAGAATAGTCCAGCAGCCGTTGAAGGATGATCTGACCCTTCTGTTGAAAGGATTCGACTGTGGAAAAGGAGTTGTAGTCTAAGAGTGTAAGATCTTGGACCTCTTTGACCATTTGAGCAATATTCAACTTGTTGTATTGCTCAGTGAGATACTGCCACGCTTCAGGAGCCGTCAAATAGGCTGTGAGAGCCGTTTGGATCGACTGGACCGTGTTCCGAAAGATGAGTGATAAGGCAAAGGCCTGTTGCTCAGGGGGAAGCGGGGTATCCGGATTGACTATGGCGTCCCAAACGCCATAGATCTTTGCGTTTGATTGGATCTCATAGATCCAGATCTTGTAGTTATCTCTCCCCTTAAGCTTGGTGAGTGTTGGCACCGCTGGCAGCTTGGATTCAGGGGGAGATCTGAGGGCCTTTTGGATCGCAGATGCAAAGCTCTCTACGATGGCCGTATCCCTGTTTTCAGGGTTGTTGATTGGTGGAGTGGCAAGGGGCTCCGTTATAGCTAGATCGTCCGGATCTGCTTGTACGTGGAAAGCTCTCGGTGAGCCTCGAGGGGGTGAGGGTGTCTTGATAGGCGCTGACGACGAGCCTTGATCTGCTGCACCTGCCCTTGCAGGGGTAGGTACCGCGGGGGATTTGCCCTTTGTATCCTTGCGGGGGGGCATTGTGATTGGTCGAGAATATGATATAAACGACGTCTCTGATGGGGAAAAACGAGATTGCTTAAGGGGATGATATACCAGCGCGAGAAGGGGTAGATCTGGACGCAAATCTCTGATACGGTTGACCAACCAGATAAGGGTATTAATAAGGGGGTTGTTCCATGAGGCTCCCCTTATGATGATAGCCTATAGAAGATCAGATCCGTTGAGCGAGGACTCTTAAGAGTAAGAGTGCAGGTATTGAGGGCTCATAACCTGTTGTAGTATATGATTGTATTGCTATGGAAAAGGATCTGCTATGTACATATGGGGGCTGCACGCTAACCACGTGACCTTCGGCCACAACACTCCCCTTTGGCGTGTAAGCAAGTCCAGTATAGGGGAATAGCAGTACAGCGACATAAGCAGAGCAAAAAACCATAACAGAAAGGGGGTAATAGCTAGCTGCTAGCCTAGCCCTATGAAAGAACAGAAGGACTTAAGCATTTGAGGACTAGGGGGCTTTGTGAGAAGATCTGCCAGTTGTTGATCTGTTGGTACCCAGCCTGCAATCAGCGTATCTTGTGCTAGCTGCTCATGAAGCCAATAGTACTTTACAAGAAAGTGTCGGTTTTGACGAGTAAGGAGGCCAGTGTTCGCAGTAGTCAGTGTCGCCAGATTATCCGTGATTAAACGGGGCTTTGGGATATCTCGATCTGACAAGATCTCTTGAAGAAGGGGGTATAGGGGCAAGACAGCAAGAGCTGCGTCATACGCCGCTATAAACTCAGAGTGAGCGGTCGAAGTAGCAACAGAAGTCTGTTGTCTACTAAACCAAAGAAGAGGGGTATTACCCAAAACAGTAATAGCGCCAGTGATCGATCGTCCCTTAGATCCTGTGGCAAAGGATGCATCACAGTATTGCGTGATCTGGAACTCTTCTGGGCAAGGGGTAGAAGATGCCCCTTTTTGAATCCAGAGGGAGTAGTGGCTAGTTTGATCTAGGTATCCAAGGATATCCCTAGCTACTTCCCAAGCGGATGGTGACGGATTTGACGCATAGCTGGATATCTGGATTACAGCGTACGTCAGATCAGGCCTTGTTTGGCAGGCAAGAAACATGATCTTGCCAACAAAGCGTTGGAATTGCTTTACCTCACTAAAGGAGGCTTTGGCATCGTTCCCCTGAGCTCTCTTTGAGATAGGGGTATTCGATTGACGGATGAGATCTTTGTATTCCTGTAAGATCTCTCTAGTGTAGGCTTTCTGAGAGAGCTTCACTGATCCGTCGAGTTGTTTCCGTACCTCAAGGCCTAGATATCGATCTTGGCTGAGTGCGGAGATCTTGAGAAGGGCATGAAGCTCCTTCTTAACCGTGTGATCTGGGTCGTTAAAGACCGCAAGATCATCAACGTGGACTAGGATCGCCGTAGATCCACGTAAGAATAAGCACTCATCGTGCTCTGAGATCCGGAATCCTATAGATTCTAGCTTATCAACTAGATCTAGGTACCACGTAATCGCTGCCGTTTTGAGGCCATATAG
>CAYOVU010000036.1:0-14074 GCA_964407505.1 uncultured Acidobacteriaceae bacterium
TTTTCTCTTCTCGGAAGTCGAATCAGGTCATTCATGAAAGTCGCACTGATAACGGGCGCAGCCCAGGGGATCGGCCAACGTACTAGCGAGGTGCTTGCCGAGCGTGGATTTGCACTCGCGCTCAACGATCTTCGTTCTCCGTCCGAAACGGTTGCCCGAGTGCGGCAACAAGGCGTTCGCGCGATTGAAGTCTTAGGAAGCGTTGCGGACGAAGCCGCTGTCGAACGAATGGCGGATACCGTCATGCAGGAGTTTGGGCGCATCGACGTTCTGGTGAACAACGCTGGCATCAGCTCCATCGCCCCTGCCGAGGAGACTACCACGGAAGAGTGGCGGCGCGTGATGGACGTCAATCTGCTTGGTCCTTTCCTATGCTGCCGCACGTTTGGCCGGATCATGCTGAAGCAGCGCTCGGGCAGCATCGTGAACGTGGCATCGGTAGCGGGATTGCTGGGAGTAGCCGACCGCGCCGCCTACAACGCATCCAAGCACGGACTGATAGGCCTGACGCGTACTCTGGCGGCTGAGTGGGGCGGTCGCGGTGTGCGCTGCAATGCGGTGTGTCCGGGTTGGGTCAAGACGCCAATGGATGACGCATCGCAAGGCGCTGGATTCTACCGGGACGATGACATCATCAACCGCGTACCCCAGGCCCGTTTTGCCACGCCCGATGACATAGCTCAGGCCATCGCGTTCCTGGCCGATCCAGCGCAGAGCGGGTTCGTAAACGGACACACACTCTCGGTGGACGGCGGTTGGGCCGCGGATGGAAGCTGGGAAAGTTTGCGAATCAAACACCGCTAGGTAAGATCAACTCAGAATCCCCATCTTCTTCCCGACTCTGCCTAGCACCTCCAGCGCTTGCTGCAACTCTTCTTTCGTATGTGTCGCCGTCATGATCGTGCGGATGCGGGCTTTGCCTTCCGGCACGGTTGGAAACGCGATACCTGTGCCGAGGACGCCTTCTTTGAAAAGTTCGCGGGAGAAGTCCATGGTGAGTTTACCGTCGCCGATGATGATTGGCGTGATGGGGGTTTCGCTGGCCGGAGTGGCGCGGCCGCCGATGTCGAAGCCGAGCAGGCCGAGCTCTTTTTTCCAGAAGCGAGTGTTCTCCCAAAGCTTTTCGATACGCTCCGGCTCGTTTTCCAGAACATCGAATGCAGCGATGCAGGTGGCCGCCACCGACGGCGGATGTGAGGTCGAAAACAAGAACGGGCGCGCGCGGTGATAGAGAAAATCGATCAGGTCGCGCGACCCGCAGACATAGCCGCCGAGGGCGCCGATCGCCTTCGACAACGTGCCGACCTGAATATCGACGCGCCCGTGCATTTTGAAATGATCGATGGTGCCGCGGCCGTTGCGGCCGAGAACGCCCGATGAATGGGCATCGTCAACCATCATGATTGCGCCGTATTTTTCGGCGATGTCGCATAGACCGGGCAGTGGGCCGATGTCGCCATCCATCGAAAAGACACCGTCGCTGATCAGCAATTTTTTGCCGGGCTCGTTGTTCACACTGGCCAATAGTTCTTCAGCGTGGGCAACGTCCTTGTGGCGGAAGACCAGAATCTTTGCCCTCGAGAGGCGTGCGCCATCGATGATCGAGGCATGGTTCAGCGCATCGGAGATGATGAAATCGTCCTTGCCGAGCACGGCTGAAACCGTACCGGCATTGGCCGCGAAGCCGGACTGGAAGACTACGCACGCCTCCACATCCTTGAAGCCCGCAATTTTCTCCTCCAGCTCCATGTGGATCTTCATGGTGCCGGCGATGGTGCGCACCGCGCCCGATCCAACGCCATACTTGCGTGTGGCCTCAAGTGCCGCCTCGCGCAGTTTGGGGTGAGTCGTCAGGCCCAGATAGTTATTCGACGCCAGGTTGATGACTCTCTTGCCGTCGAACGTACAGAGTGGCGCTTGCTCGTCCTCAAGAACCCGCAGCTTGAAGTGTGTGCCTTTGGCTTTGAGTTCGTCGAGTTGGCTGGTGAGATACGAGAGTGGATTGGTACGGGTTGCTGTGGTCATAAGAAACCTCGCCACGGATTAGCGCGGATTCACACGGATGAAAGCTGACCATGAGTTTAATCCCGGTGGGTGGGAGAAAGAAAATGCAAGATTCCAAAACCTGGCCTAAAACATAATCGGGTTCCCGGTCGCGATGCTGGCTTCGCACAACTGCTTCATGTTGTTGAAGAATTCTTTCTCAGACTCGGCCAGAATGTCGCTGGAATGGAGCACGGTCTCGACTTCTTTCAACAATGCCGGCGACTCTTTGATGGGAATCCAATCGCCGGTATGGGTGCCGTCGTATAAAACTTTTTTTAGCAGGAGGGGGAACTTTGGGCCGGGACTTCCTTGCAGCGCGCGCAGAAAGCTCCGCAGATTGCCCACTCGCGTGATGTTTCCCAGAAACATGGAGAGGATAAATCCCTCGTGCTCGCACGAATGCGCGAGCCACTGATCGTGGGCCTCCCATTCGTCCTCCGTAGGATCGCCGGTCAGCAGGGGTTCGCCGCTTTCGTCGAAGGTGAGCCGGTCGGGGAAAGGATGCGGCTTTGCCTTACCGTCGCGAATGCAAGTGCAGCGGACGAATGCATCAAGACTCATGGGACTAGCTCCGATCTGAACGCCGCTGCGTAATCATTGGCCAAATCGCGAGCAAAGGCGCTCGCGCCACACAATCACCGTACGCCGTTCGGATATACCAATATTTTACTGGCTTCGCCGGTTTGCAGGCGCTCCATGGCTTTGGAGAAATCCTTCATCGGGATGCGATCGGTGATCACCGGGTGCAAATCGAGTTTGCCTGCTTTGAGCAGTGCAGTCATCTGGTACCAGGTTTGGTACATGCGGCGTCCGTTGATGCCTTGCACGGTGATGCCCTTGAAAATAATGTCTTCGGAAAAATTCACGGAGATGGGCTTCGATGTGAGGCCGAGAAGCGAAATTCTTCCACCGCGCCGCACGATAGCGAACGCGGTTCGAATCGAATCTGGATGGCCGGCCATTTCGAGCACGACGTCCACGCCCAGGCCGCCGGTCTTCTCCATTATGATCGCCTTCGCGTCTTCTTTCGACGGGTCGATCACATAATCGGCCTTCATCTCGCGCGCGATCTTGCGACGGTGCTCGTTTACTTCGATTGCAAATACGCCAGTCGCGCCCACTGCCCTGGCGACGGCAATGGCGAACAAGCCGATCGGTCCGCAACCGGTGATGGCAACAGTTTTGGCGGCGATCTCCCCTGCCAGCACGGTGTGAACCGCATTACCGAGCGGATCGAGAATGGAGGCGTACTCCTGCGGAATTGCCGGATCCAGCTTCCAGATATTCGATTCCGGGATGACAACGTATTCGGCAAAAGCGCCGTCGGCATCCACTCCAATGATCTTCACGTTTTGGCAGATGTGAGCTTCACCGGTGCGGCACTGCAGGCACTTGCCGCAGGCAACGTGCATTTCGGCGGATACGAAGTCGCCTTCTTTTACGCTGGTGACTTCTTCGCCGAAGCCGGCCACTTCACCACAGAATTCATGGCCGGGAATCAGCGGAGGATGAATCCGGTTCTGCGCCCAGCGGTCCCAGTTGTAAATGTGCAAGTCGGTACCGCAGATTGAGGCCACCTTTACCTTGACCAGCACTTCATTGCGTCCGACGACGGGGATTTTTACTTCACGGACTTCCGAGCCCGGTGCCGCCTCTGGCTTTACGACCGCGAGCATTGTGGATGGCATGAAGATACCTTATGAATTCGGGCCTAAACACAAAACATTTAATTCTAGCACTGAGGGGAAAGCTTCGTGTCTAAGCCGTTGGCTTGAACGGTTTCGGCACGACCTTTTTGTAATCCTCCGACTTGCCCCGGGGAATGCTGAGCGTCTTCCATTCGCTTGACCGCAGATGCTTGGCCAGGAATACCATTTGCCCGATATGTTGTGCATAGTGCGCGATCTGCCGGTTTATCGCCTGAAGAACAGTGTGGGGTTCACCGCGGATGGTTACAGTGTGCGTGACGTCTTCAGGCTTGAGCGCGTCGATGGCGGCAAAGACGCAGCTCCAACCTTCTTCCCAGCGTTTCATTACATCGGCGCGAGTGATAGCTGGAGTCAGTTCGAATTCGCGGTCGCGGAAGCGATCTGGCTTTTCACCGTCGGTGGTGAGAAAGTCGGTAAAGCGAGACCGCATATTACCAGCTAGATGTTTAACCAGAACCGCAACGGAATTCGACTCGGGATCGAGGGTGACGAAGAAATCTTCGTCACGAAGTTGCGCCATCGCACCCTCGCCCATGCGTTTGTGCCCGCGAAATTGGCGGCGTGCTTCGTCAAGATAGAGTGCTGCGAGATCTGTCATTGGACTTTTGGCCTTTAAAGATTATATGCAGAGCCCGAAGATGATCGGACACAATGTGATCCAACGGCTGATCGTAGCGAGGAGAAGCTTGCCCGCGTGAGGCTTCGAACTCGATATTTGACATGCCGGCCAGAATGATCTCATAATGCCGCAACTTGATCGGGGCCCCTTCAAACTTGTCGTTAAGACTTGGAGGATTCTATGCCATCCTTTCCAGCGGGTTCCCCAGGCTCGGGCATCGCTTCGAAGAGAAAACGGGCTCACCTATCTCACATTTTGGATCGTCATCTTGCCGCATACGCGCTCGCTGCGGGCACCGCAGGGGTTGGCGTCACGGCATCAGCGCTGGCTCCGAAGGAAAACAGCATCGTTTACACGCCAGCCAACATTCCGTTCGTCGGCCACGCCCGGGAAAATTACCCTCCCGTCAAGATCGATCTGAACGGAGACGGCATCACGGACGTCACTATCAGCGCCGCTGGGTCCGGATACTCCTTAGGTAGTGAGGGCATCAGCTACTATCAGGGCGCGGCAGGGTGGGGGGCCGCTGCAGGCGCGGGTGGAGTTGGGGCCCCATTGGCGCAGGGCAGAGAAATTGGGCCAGCTAGAAATTTTGTCGACGGCGGTCCGCTGCTGGATTCTCAGCACCGTTATCGTCATCACAAAAGTTGGAATCGATGTCGAGGGCCCTTCCAGGCTCCTTACCGTAGCCCTCTCACCGCTTATTTGGGCTTGAAGTTCCAGATTAGCGGAGAAACCCATTACGGGTGGGTAAGCCTCACTACAGAGTGCGGAGACGGCACCGGATATGTAACGGGAACGGTTGACGGCTATGCCTACAACACGGTCGCAGACATGCCGATTCGGGCGGGCCAAACATCGGACGTGACGACCGATTCTAAATCGCCCGATTCTGAAACGTCCGATTCTGTAACGTCGAAGACGGATGCCGCCCCTGCCACACTGGGAGCGCTTAGCCTTGGCTCGCAGGGATTGACACTTTGGAGGCGGAATTCGAAGTAAGGGGCGCTAACGACATTTAAGAAGACTTATCGGCGGCCCCAGCCGCCACCGCCCGGCGATTCGATTCGAATGCGCTCACCCTTGAGGAGCCGCGTGCTGAACTTGCCCGGCATTTCTTCGATGGAGCCGTCGGCGCGGATCACGCTTGCTTTCCCCGGGGCGCCCGCCTCGCCACCGGACAATCCCCAAGGTCCGCGGCTGCGGCGCTCGGCGAGCAGAGTCACTTCGCAATCGGTCAGCACTTCGATTTCGCGTACGATGCCGTCTCCTCCGCGGTACTTTCCCGCTCCGCCGCTGCCTGGCCGAAGAGAATAGCGCCGAACGCGCAAGGGATAGGCATACTCCAACGCTTCGGCAGGAGTGTTCAGCGAATTCGTCATGTGCGTGTGCACGCCGGAGACACCTGGCTTGCTGGGGCGGGCGCCCATGCCTCCCGCAATTGTTTCGTAGTAAGCGAACGGTTTTCCGGTCCGAGGATCGACACCGCCGATAGTGAGGTTGTTCATGGTTCCCGAGGCGGCTGCAGGGATGCGGCCTGAAATGGCTTGGGATAAGGCTCGGAGTAAGACATCAACGATGCGTTGAGAAGTTTCGACGTTGCCGCCAGCAACGGCCGCCGGGGGTCGCGCATTCACGATCGTACCTTCGGGAGCGATCACATGAATTGGCTTCATCAATCCCGCAGTCGCCGGCACGTCATCGGCAAGCAGACAACGGAAAACATAGAAGCACGCGGAGTATGTAATAGCTTCGACTGCATTCACGCTGCCTTCGACCTGCGGATCGCTTCCGGTGAAATCGACTGTAACCAGCGGCTGCGCGAGAACACTTCTTTGATTCACCTGGCGGCGGGGCTTACCGGCAAAAGTCAGCGTCACAGCAATCTTCACGGGCTTGTCGCTTATGCCATCGTTATCGAGGAAATCTTCCGCGCGATATGTGCCCGGAGGAACGCGCTGTAAAAAAGCCCTCATCAACTCCTCGGAATAGTCGAGCAACTGCCGGGCGGCGCGCTTTGCCGGTTCGATTCCGTAACGCGCGCAGACTTCTTCCAGCCGTTCAGCCCCGGTGTGGCAAGCGGCCAGCTGCGCTCCGAGATCGCCCTTACGCTCCTCCGGCGTGCGTACGTTGTTAAGCAGCAGCGCCAGCACATCGCGTTGCATCACTCCAGCTTGCACGAGTTTTACCGGTGGAATGCGAAATCCTTCCTGATAGATTTCGCGGCAGAGGCCCATGGATCCAGCATAAGTTCCTCCTACGTCTGCATGGTGCGCGCGTGAGGCTACGTAGAAGTCAGGTTGTTTCCCGTAGGCAGCCGGCCGGAGGCGTCCGCGCCGCACATGCACCGGCGCTACCAGCGTGATATCCGGCAGATGTGTTCCTCCGCGGAAGGGATCGTTCAGCATGACCACATCTCCCGGCACCATTGCATGCGCCGAAATGGCGGCTTGTACAGACATCGGCATCGAGCCCAGGTGGACGGGCATGTGATCGCCCATGGCGATGACGTTGCCCGTGCCATCGAACACGGCGCACGAATAGTCGCGACGCTCCTTGATGTTGGGAGAAAACGCCGTACGACGCAGGGCCGCGCCCATCTCTTCAGCAATGGAGTGGTAAAGGTTCTTGAAGATTTCCAGTTCGACAGGATCGCGCCGCATAACGCGAAGTCTACCAGCGAGAGGACAACCAGTGACTATTTCCAGAGAAATGTCGTGCAATGTGCAAAATTATGTTGACAGTCTGTTAATAGTGCCGCAATATCTTGTGTTAAGGATGCTGCCCGTACCACAAGTTGGGTAGCTCTTTGAAATCTGGTCCCATTTGCAAGGGAAAATCGTTCACGGAGGAACCTTCATGGCAACGAAGAAGAAAGCCAAAAAGAAGAAACATTAACCGTCTGCGAGACGATACCTCGCAAGGGCCGAGAATTTCAGCAGCCTCTCAGGAGAAGCACCTCTTGAGAGGCGTTTCCTTTTGGGGTCGAGTGGGATCCGGCGGTTGGCGGGGCGAGAGTTTGCCGCAAAACAAAACGCCCCAGGACTCAATGAGTCGCGGGACGTCAGTCGAGCAGCCCTCCCCCGAAGCCTGCTCTAAAAGAAGCTTAGCTTGAGTGCAAAAGCTAGGGAATGGCACTCTAGTGGGGGGTGGCGCCCGTTAGTCACCGGCCTGTTAAAACGGGGCACCCGAGCAATTCTATGGCACCGAAACCTGCGCCCGATTCGAGTAGCCGCTCTCCTTACCACTCGAGTTCACCGCGGTGGTTGCGTAGTAGTAGATCGTGCCGCCGCCGACAGTTGTATCCGTATAGCTTGTATTTGGATCAAGCTTGGAATTGATTTTGGTGTAGTTGGTGTTCCCAGAGGTCTTGCGATAGACGTTGTATCCCGAAACATCCGGCGACGAGCTGGCGTTCCATGAGAGGCTCACGTAGGGCGCGGTGCCCGTGCCGGTGAGAGCCTCGGATGTTGGGGAATCAGCGGCGTTGCTGACGAAGATGAGCGTACCGGACGATTTCACGCTGTGCTGCGGCGTGAACGTTACGTTCAGCGATACCTCCTGACCGGCGGGGACGGTCAACGGAAAGTTTGTGTCGCGCACGGCAAACTGTGAACTGCTGCTGGACGCGGAAGAAACAGTGACACTCCCGCCCGTCGCGCTCAGCGACGCCGCCAGAGTTGTGGTGCCTCCCACGGCCACGTTCCCAAAGTTGAGTGTTGCGGGCGTAACAGTCAGCTCCCGTTTGGCTGCACCGGTGCCCGTGCCCTGAAGCGGGATATCGAGATTCGGACCATCGAAGAATGAACTGCCCCCTGTGAGCCCCTGAACGGCCGGTTTGAAGGTGACGTTCAGCGAAACCTTTTTCCCGCCTTCCAGGGTTAGGGGAAAATGCGCGCCGCTTACTGAAAACGCGCTGCCCGTGGTCTGTTGAGCGGTGAGTGTTACGGCGTAAGTTCGAGTATTGGTCAACACAACCGGCAACGTGGAACTTCCACCGACGCTCACTTCACTGAAGACGAGGCTTGCTGGACTTCCGACCACCGACTCGCTCGTCACGCCCGCACCGCCGACATTGAGGACCAAATTGTGGTCGGCGGCGTTGCTGACAAACGTGAGTTGGCCGCTGGCGGAACCGACGACAGAGGGCGCGAAGGCGACATTCACTTCAAGAGTTTCTCCGGCAGTGAGAACTTGCGGCAACTTGAAATTCGGAACTTTGAACGCGTTGTTACTAACCAGCACGCTGGCAACAATCACGCTGGTTTTACCGGTATTGGTCAGCGCGATGAGAAGAGTTTGGTTCTGGCCGATCGCGACCTCGCCGAAACGCAAGCTACCGGGGGAACAAGTTAGTTGTTGCGCAGTTGCCTGGGCGGTGAACATCGCTACGAGGATTGCAAATGCGACCAGTGGAACGGTGGCGCACAAATACGGCGACTTCAGCTGGGGGAGTAGCATGCAAGCGAGTTTTTATCATCACTGGACAATTCGGGAAGATGCTAGAAGGACATCTGGATAGGGCGACTGTGCAAGTTTTTGCAGTGTTTATGCAGGTTTGAGGCACGAGTCGCAAGGCAGGAACAACTTAGGATCAAGAAACGCAGAGACGCGACCAGCATCCTTACGCAAATGTTCTAAGTAAGCATCACACAGCGATCCGGTTCGAATACAAGGCCATTCCAACCACGGCGTCCATTCCGAGGGTGTCGAGCTGATCGATCTCTTGCTGAGTTGTGATGCCGCCGGCGACTATTAGTCGCCGAGAAGTAGCGCGGCGGATTGCAGTCACCGTCTCCATCGGAATCCCGCCCATCAGTCCTTCGGTATCGATATGGGTGTAGAGAAATGTCTCGCAGAAGGGTTCGAGTGCGCGAATCATGTCGAAGGCAGTAATCGACGTTTCTTCGCGCCAGCCCTTGATCGCCACCCGGCCGCTCCTGGAATCGAGAGCAAACGTCAACGCTTTGATGCCGAAAGTATCGGCTAACATGGCAGCGTGTTGCATGTTGATCTTTCCTTCCTGCAACAATGCTGAACCGATAATCACCTTCTGAGCGCCTGCGTCTAAAAGAGCGCGCGCGCTTTCGAGGCTGCGAATCCCACCACCCACCTGGCATTTGAGCCGCTGAACGATCTGATTCACGATTGGACGATTTGTGCCGGCGCCTCGGGCTGCGTCCAAGTCGATGACTTGCACGAGCGGATATTTTGAAAAGCGATCGATCCAATAGTCGAGGTCGTCGAACTCCAGTGCTTTCTTCTCGCCCTGCACCAACTGCACAATCTTGCCGCCCATCAGGTCGATCGACGGAATCAGCATGGCCACCTCATCGGGACACCGGCGTCGCGCAACTCACGCTTTAGCGCTGAAATGTTTTCGATGCCGAAATGAAAGATGGACGCAGCCAGAGCGGCATCCGCGCGGCCTTCGCGAAAAACTTCGATGAAATGACGCGCCGAGCCCGCTCCTCCCGATGCAATCACAGGAATCGAAACCGCTTCGGCGACCGCACGCACCAATTCGCAGTCAAAGCCGGATCGAGTTCCATCACGGTCCATCGAGGTCAAAAGAATTTCTCCCGCTCCGCAAGCCGCCGCTTCCCGCGCCCACTGAATCGCGTCCCGGCCCGTGGGTACGCGGCCGCCTGCGACGAACACCTCAAACCCTGTGTCGGACCTTCTGGCATCGATGGCCACTACGACGGCCTGCGAACCAAAGTGCCCCGCGATCTTGCCGATCAGTGCAGGCTCACTCACGGCAGCCGAATTGATACCGATCTTGTCAGCACCCGCGTCAAAAACCGCCGCCGCATCCTCGATGCGGCGAATCCCGCCTCCGACTGTGAACGGGACAAACAACGAGCGAGCCGTACTGCGAACCGCGTCCAGCAGAGTATTTCGATTGCCGCTCGTCGCGGTGATGTCGAGCAGCACGATTTCGTCCGCGCCGTCGCGCGCATGGGCAGTTGCGCACTCCGCTGGATCGCCGGCGTCGCGTAAATTCTTGAACTTCACGCCCTTTACGACGCGGCCGCTGTCCATATCGAGGCACGCGATAATACGCTTGGTCAGCAAATCACAGCTCGCAGAAATTCTTCAGGATTGAAAGCCCAACATCGCCTGATTTCTCAGGATGAAACTGCACTCCGAAAATATTTTCTAGCTCAACGGTGCCGGTAAATGGAAGGCCGTATTCGCTGACTGCCGTTGTTTCGGCATGTACAGCCGCGTGGTAAGAATGTGTGTAATAGACAAATGAATCCGGCGAGATGCCGCGCAGCAACCTGGAACCTTCCTGAACCGTCAGCGAATTCCAGCCCACATGTGGCGACTTCACTGAAGTTGGAAATTGCTGGCACTTGCCAGAGAAAATGCCAGCTCCCGAGAGCTCGTTACATTCCTCGCTTCCTTCGAAAAGCCACTGCATTCCCAGGCAGATTCCGAGAAACGGCTTGCCTGCGGAAGTGGCTTGCAACAAAGCCTTCCGCAGACCCGTGCGATCCAGAGCTCGGAGAGAAGAAAAATGTCCCACTCCCGGCAATACAATTTTGTCCGCCGCGGTGACGGTCTCAGCTGCGTCAGTCACCGAAACTTCGGCGCCGAGATGGTCGAATGCCTTCTTCACCGAATTCAAGTTGCCCGCGCCGTAATCGACAATGGCGATCATAAAAGTCCCTTGGTGCTGGGAAGCATCCGGCCGAGGCGCCGGTCGCGGGAGCAAGCAACCCGCAAGGCCCGCGCGAAGGCCTTGAACAGCGCCTCGATCTTGTGGTGACTAGAGCGCCCGTAGAGCACTCGCGCGTGAACGTTGGCTCTCGCGCCGCGAGCGAAGCCCTCGAAAAAGTCGCACACCAGTTCCACCTGCAGGTCGCCAACACGCGCCGCGTGAACTTTCGTATCGACCACCGCAGCCGCACGTCCACCGAAATCGACTGCTGACAAACCGAGAGTCTCATCCATCGGCATGACAAAGTAACCAGCCCGCAGAATCCCGCAGCGATCTCCCAATGCACGGTCGAAGACCTCGCCCAGCGCGATCCCAACGTCTTCCACGGTGTGATGTTGATCCACATCCAGGTCACCCAGGGCCGCGAGTTTGAGATCGAATCCGCCATGCCGGGTGAATAGCTCCAGCATGTGGTCGAGAAAGCGAATTCCAGTCGAGATTTGGTACTTTCCCCGACCCTCAATGGTCAGCGCAACCCGGATCTCGGTTTCGGCGGTCTTGCGATGCAGCTTGGCTTTTCTCACGTCCTCACCTCGCCGCGCAACCCGAGTTTCTGAACCACATCCCGAAGTGCCTCGATAAGAATTTGCGTGTGTTTGCTTGATCCCACTGTCAGGCGCACGCAGCCTTCGCATCCCGGATCGGTGTTGCGGTCGCGGATGAGAATGCCGCGGGCGCGAAAAGCCTGAATGAATTCCGCGTGAGCCGAACCGACATGGACAAGCACGAAGTTGGCTTGGCTCGGCCAGTAGTGCAAGCCAAGAGTTTTGAGCTCCTGCTCGAGTTCCGTGCGGCTGCGCCGCACCTCGGCAACATATTGTTCGACGTAGGCCTGATCGCCAAGCGCCTCCGGCAGCACTGCCAGTGCAACCGCGTTCACGTTGTAGGGTGAAGCGACGCGGCGCACCATGGAAATCTGTCGCGCGTCCCCGGCGAGAATGCCGATGCGAAGGCCAGCGAGGCCGTAGGCCTTGGAGAAGGTGCGCGCTACGAAGAGATTTTCCGGCCATGGACGATGGTCAAGCATCGTCTCTCCGTAAAATTCAAAGTAGGCTTCGTCCACCAACATCGCAGCATGGGGGGCTGCCTGAGCGATCTGAAGCAGCGCTTCGCATTCCACCACCGTCCCTGTCGGATTGTTGGGATTCGCCACGACGATCAGCTGCGTTCGCTCGCTGATTCGTGAGAGAACATCTTCCAGTGGGAAGGCGAAGTTCTCGCCGGAGTGGATCTGGATTACACGAGCGCCTTCCGCCTGCGCGAAAAGCGCATACATCGCGAAAGTGGGCACGGCGGTGATCACTTCGTCGCCGGGATCGAGGTAGGCTGAGCAAAGAAGATGAATCGCTTCATCGACACCATTCGTGAGCAGAACTTGAGCCGCATCGAGTCCAAGAAAACGGGCGCCCTCGGCTTCTACCGGCTCGCGCTCCGGATAGCGTGCCAGTGCCTCGGCATCGAGCGAACGCATTTTTGCTAATACCCGCGGCGCGCAGCCGATGGTGCTCTCGTTGAAATCAAGGCGTAGTCCTTGACGGCCAGCCAGGGGCGGGCGATAAGCATGCAAGCTTTTCATCGCAGCGCGGGGCTCAAGCATGGGAGCACCTCACTCGCAACGATTCAGCGTGTCCGCGCAAGCCTTCCGCTTCGGCCAGAACGATTCCCGGCGGCGCGATTCGCTGGATGCCTTTGCGAGAAACTTCCTGGCACGAGATGATTCGCACGTAATCCAGCACACTCAATCCTCCCCGTACGCGTGCCATCGTTTCCGTCGGCAACACATGATTCGGACCGGAGGTGTAATCTCCCGCGGACTGGGGAGTGAATTCGTTCAAAAACACAGAGCCAGCATTTTTCACAGCGGGCTCAAGCGCTGCCGGCAGCGTGAGATGCTCAGGTGCGATGTGGTTCGCGGTGTCGATCGCATCATCGAGAGAAGCAACCAACAGGATGGCACCGCGACGAGAAAGTGACTTGGTGGCGATTGAATTTGTTCGTGTGCGGCGTTGCACTTCCGCGTGAACGGATTTTGCCAATTTTCGCGAGTTCGTGATGAAGACGCAGAGCGCGTCAGGATCGTGTTCCGCCTGAGCTACCATATCGCATGCGATGAAGACCGGATCGCCCTCTTCGCTGATAAATACGGCTTCGGTAGGGCCGGCCAGAAACTCAATCGCGCAATCGAATGCAACCAGCTTTTTAGCAGCTGTGACGTAGCGGTTCCCTGGGCCCACGATCTTGTTCACGTACGGAATGCTTTCTGTTCCATAGGCAAGCGTGGCGATCGCCTGCGCGCCCCCCACGCGATAAAACTCTTTGACGCCAAGAAATGCAGCGGCGGCCAAAGTCGCCTGAGCCGGGTGCGGCGACACCACGCAAATCTGCGGAACGCGCGCGACCTGCGCCGGAATCACCGTCATGAGCAAGGTCGAAGGCAATGGATAACGCCCTCCGGGAACATAGCAACCTACCGATTCCAAGGGGCGGACTAACTGGCCTATGCAGACTCCGAGATGAATTTCGCGACGCCATTCTTCCGGTTTCTGCCACTCGCAATAGCGGCGGATGTTGGCTGCGGCGTGGGTGATCGCGTCCTGCAGTTCTGCGGGCGTTTTTTGCCAGGCATCATGCAAATCGGACTCTGGCACGCGCAAAGATTCGTTCTTGCCCAAACCGTCCCACCGTTCCGCGTAGCGGCGTAGAGCGCGATCACCCTTGCGCTTTACGTCGTTCACGATGCGGCGCACAACCGGTTCAACTTCGGCCAGGTCGCTCGAACCGCGCTGTTCCAACTCACGCACGAACCGGTCTTTCTTAACTCCATCGAGGATTCGCATTACAGCACCACCTTGTTCAGCGGATACTCAACGATTCCCTGGGCATTTGCCTCTTTGAGTTTTGGAATGAGCGACCACGCAGTCTGCTCTTCGATGATTGTATTCACCGCGACCCACTCGCCATCGGCTAAAG
>CAYOVU010000037.1:0-4886 GCA_964407505.1 uncultured Acidobacteriaceae bacterium
CGACCAGATGCACGCGACTGTAAAGGGCGTCGGGTTTGTTAACCCGCAGTGCAACGTGACGGTGAGTTGCACCGACTATCCAACGGGAAACTATAGCGGAGACATTTCAAAGGGCATTCGGGTCGCGATTCAGTGTCAGAATGTCGGTCAATATTGGAATGTGCAAGCCACGTCGGTGGACGGCCAGACGGCTTCGGGCGAGATCCATTGCAGCGGGGGCAGTTTGGCATAAAGCACGTTGGCCGTCGGCGATCAGCCATCAGGAAACCCGCTCCACCCGGAGGCTGACGGCTGAAGCTGACAGCTAAAAGGAGATGAGTCGATGCTGACATTGGCGCAGGCTCTAGCGATTAAAACAAATTCTTCCACGGGACCGTGGCGCGCAAGCCAGTTGGTCGGTCCGTCTACTCCGAAGCCGGCCCATCTGCTTCCGCTAGTCACTGCGGTGGGAGAACAAAGAATTCTGATGTTCGGCAAAGTTCGCCCACTCTCCGTTTTGCTCACGAATAAAACTTGGGCCGATCTTACAAATGCTTTCAATGGTCCGCCTCCGAGCGCGGCCGATTTTAAAGCTTGCCTCAACACTCTTTCGAAAGCACTGCCGCAAGGTTCTTCTATTGTCTACGTGTCTACGGACGGCCAAACGGTGGGGATCAGCGGAAAAATCAACGCTGTTCGTAAGTTGAAAGCTGAAACTCTAACCAAAGACCAAGCAGACGCGCAGGTTAAGGGATGGGAGGATACGGGAGAAGGACTGGGAGGTGTGGTCGCTTCTGGCGGTTTATTGCTGGCGGTAAGTTCTTCAGGTTTTATAGTGATTCTTGCGTTCATCGGTTTCGCGGCGGCGGGCGCCCTACTCGGAGTGGGGATCAACAATTTGGTGGACGGATACTGCCCTGCGGTTTCCAGTACTCCAGCATCCAGTTCAGCGTCGGAGCCGGGCGGCCCGGTGCTGGGAGATCCTCCGAGCCTCGGTGCAAACCTGACAAATCAAGACATCGAAAATTTATATCTGCAGCTTGAATATCTGGATATGGTCACGATTCCCGACCCCGGGGCATTGCCGGGAGCGGGTGATTTAACGAACGGCGATGGAGACGGCGATGGCGGTAGCGCCGCTGCTTGAGGCTAACCGTACGTCGTCACCTAAGAACCGAGGACTGGAGAAGTACCGAGGGGCAATTGTTCCGCAACCCGAGTCATGTTTGGCCGTCGGAGTTGCTCTTCCCACTACCACCGTTTAAACCCGCGCCAAGCGCCTTGATCCAGATGAAAAAATGGCCGCAGGATAAGGGCACTGGTTTGCGCCCTAGTCCCTGCGGCCGTGAGGTTCGTGCCGCGGTGCCGTGTAGGGAAGGAGACAATCGACACTCAGACTGTATTTACACGCTCCAGTTAATGTTAGAAATGCCGCCGCCGGGCGGTACGTTCCAACAGATCACTTGCATGCTCCAGCTGTTCGGCACGTTCACCGAGAATTGCAGCGATTGGACCGGTTCGCTGAAAGTGATTTGTCCCCCGTATTCGTATGATCCGTTGCCTGCATACGAATATGCCTGGCAGCTAAAATCGGTATTGTTTGGCCACCCATACCAGTAATCCTGAACAGTGATGGAATGGGTTCCCGAATTGTCGACGGGCAGGTCGAACTCGAGGCTGACAGCGTAGGAGCAGTTGTTCACTACCGCACCATATGATTCGCCGACGCAAGTATAGGGATTGGAGCTCAGAGTACCCTGGTTCTCGACATGGAAAGCACTGAACCCTGTGGTTGACCGGGCATGGGCAGGACTGGCTGCGACGGCGAAAATGGCGAGGCAGAGTCCTAGAAAGAGTGATGCTGTTTTGCGTTTCATTGTAGTCTCCTTATTTTCGGCAGCTTTGTGCCGATGATTGAATGGTTGAGGTTGTCGACTTGCCGATATGCGGGAAATTTGCCCACGTATCAACAGCCACTTACTTGTCCTGGTAAGACCCGAGTGGTACGACCGGAATCTAAGATCGTTCACTTCCATTCGGGTATCGCCTGGTTACATTGGGTATCGCCTCGTCCAAGCGGCCTCTAACAGGATTCGTTTCGGCCGGCCAACTAAGAACTGCGCGATCTCGTAGCGTTTTTCGCACGGACATAGACACCGCGCAACAATCCGGCTCTGTTCTACTTTTGTTTTTTTTCTATTCCACTAAGTGGTTCATGGCTTGGAAGTTAGTAAGCCATCTATTCCGGTTTTAGGGGCTGTGATAGACTCCCGGACCAATGGGGAAGGTACAGCTTGCAAGTAGCCCGGCCATCGAGAGGACCTATACGCTTCGGCGTGTTCGAGCTTGACGCTCATTCCGGAGAACTGCGCAAGCATGGCGTTAAGATCAAGCTCCAGGAACAACCTTTTCAAATCCTTCTGATCCTGTTGGAGCAAGCCCCCGAGTTAGTGACGCGGGAAGATCTGCAAAAGCGCATTTGGCTAGTCGACACGTTTGTCGATTTTGATAAGGGCCTATATAACGCCATCAAGAAGCTAAGGGAAGCGTTGGGAGACGAAGCGGGCACCCCACGCTATATAGAAACCGTGCCCAAGCGCGGTTATCGCTTTATTGCTGCATTAGACGGTCCGGTACAAGAAAGCGGAGCGACACAACCCGGTCCCGTACTTGTGACTTTGCCCGAAACCCTCCCGGCAGTCGCTCCCACGCTGCGGCGCCCCTCGCGCTCGATGATCGTGGGAGCCGCGGTTTCTCTTTTGGTCCTTGTGGTCATAGGCGTGTGGTATCTGCACCTTCGACTTACCAGTAGACTCACTGAGAAAGACACAATCGTACTCGCCGACTTTACCAACAGCACAGGCGACGCGGTGTTCGACGACACGCTGAAGACGGCGCTCAATATTTCCCTGCGGCAGTCGCCTTTCTTGAATGTGCTCGCCGATAGCAGGGTCGCGGAAGAGTTGCAACAGATGACCCGTCCGTCCAGTACGAAAATCACGCCCGAGGTTGCTAGGGAGCTTTGTCAGCGCGCGGGCAGCAAAGCTTACCTTGCCGGAGCGATTGGCAGTCTGGGCAGCGAATATGTGCTGGAGTTGAAGGCCGTGAATTGCGAGAACGGAGACACCCTGGCCGAGGAACAGGTAACCGCGGCGTCGAAGGAAAAGGTGCTGGGTGCGCTGGGCAAAGAGGCGTCCAAGTTGCGCGGTGAACTGGGCGAATCCCTAGCGACAGTGCAGAAATTTGATGTGCCGCTGGAACAAGCGACCACGTCTTCGTTTGAAGCATTGAAAGCGTACAGCTTTGGCATAAAGGCCTTTAATGAGAAAGGTACCGCTGCGGCCCTGCCTTATCACCTAAGTGCGATCCAACTCGATCCAAATTTCGCTCTGGGACACTGGGCCGTGGGCGACGACTACGCCGGTCTTGGCGAGGCGGGGCGGGCCAGTGAGTACTTCACCAAGGCATTCCAGTTACGGGAGCACGTCGGCGAACGGGAAAAACTTACCATAACAGGCGTCTACTATCTCATTGTTACCGGTGAGCTTGATAAGGCGGTCCAGACATATCAGGACGAGATCGAGAATTACCCGCGAGACACCGTTGCGTATGGACATTTAGGCGTAGTGTTCTCCGAGCAGGGGGAGTATGGGAAGGCTGCGGAGATCACACGCCACGCGCTGCGCCTGTCACCGGATCAAGTAGGTTGGTACCAGAATCTCGCTACGGATCTCCTGGAATTGCAGCGTTTCGACGAGGCGCGGCAGGTCATCAGCGAGGCGGGTGCGCGAAAACTGGAGAGTGGAGGCCTCCACAACGATCTCTATGCTCTCGCCTTTCTGGGGGCGAACTTCGCAGCGATGGCAGAGCAACAACAATGGTTTGCGGATAAACCTGATTATGAAGACGAAGGACTTTCGCTCGCATCCGACACCGAGGCATATGTAGGTCATCTTGGCAAAGCGCGGGAGTTGACCAAACGGGCTGTGGACTCCGCCATACGAACTGACAACAGCGAGAGCGCCGCAACATGGCAAGCGGATGCTGCTCTGCGACAAGCCGCTTATGGCAACACCACAGCATCCCGACAGACGGCGGCAGAAGCGTTGAAGCTGGCTCCGGCGAGTCGGGGCCTTGAGAGCGAGGCCGCTCTTGCGTTTGCAATGGCGGGCGATACGACGCGAGCTAAGTCCTTGGCAGCAGGGTTGGAAAAGCGCTTCCCGCTGGACACTGAGATGCAGTCGCTTTGGCTGCCAACGATTCACGCGCAATTGGCATTAGGCCGAAAAGACCCGGCTTTCGCCTTGAATGCTTTGCAACCTGCTTTAGCCATTGAGTTAAGCGACAGCGATGACTGTCTTTATCACGTGTATGTGCGCGGAGAGGCGTACCTGGCTGCTGGACAAGGCACCGCCGCCGCCGCAGAGTTTCAGAAGATTCTCGACCACAGCGGTATTGTTTGGAATTGCTGGACGGGAGCGTTGGCACATCTGAGCCTAGCCCGCGCGAATGCGTTGCAATCGAGAATTTCGCAGGGCACCGCCTCCGATGCGGCCCGCGTCCGAGCGCTCGCTGCCTATAAAGATTTCCTCACGCTCTGGAAAGATGCTGACCCGGATGTTCCCATCTTTAAGCAGGCCAAGGCTGAATATGCGAAGTTGCAATGAAACTACAGCCCTCTTTCTTAGCCTTTGAAACAGTAAATTGTGACTGAGGGAGAGGTTTTCCACAATCTCCGTGGGTGAACAAGGAAGCGAGCAGAGTCACTGAAGTGCCCTGCTAGCCCGCCAAAATCGTATTTGTGACAAATTGAGATAATCGGCGATGCAGTCATCATAAGAATGGTTGCAAATTACACCGACCGGAAGTACTATGACTTTGGACGCGGCATTTCGCGTTCACCTTGT
>CAYOVU010000038.1:0-5147 GCA_964407505.1 uncultured Acidobacteriaceae bacterium
TCGTTGAGCCAGGCGTGCGCCCAATCGCGGCAGGTCAGCAGATCGCCCCACCATTGATGCGCCAGCTCGTGCGCCACCAGCGGATCGCTCTTGAAGTCGAGATGCGCGCGCGCGTCGTGCAGCGTGCTGTCGGTCTGCGTCGTCGCCGACGTGTTTTCCATCCCGCCGAAAATAAAATCGGCGACCGCCACCTGCGCATACTTGGCGTACGGATAGGGCACGCCGATCGCGCGTTCGAAAAACTGGATCATCCTCGGCGTATTACCGAAAGCCCGGCGCGCGTCGTCCTCGCGCCCGGGCGTGACGTAGTAGGTGACGGGCGTGTTGCCGGCGCGCTCTTCGATCATCGTGAACTCACCGGCCGCAAGCGTCATGAGGTACACGGAGTGGGGCACGTCATGGCGCCAATGAAAGGTGCGAGTCTTCGCGGCGGCATTGGAGGTCGTGTCGATCAGCGCGCCGTTGGAAACCGCGGTGAATTTCTCCGGCACCGTTGCGATTACTTCGCTGGTGGTGCGATTGTTCGGGTAGTCGTAGCACGGAAACCAGTAGCGCGAGTCCTCGTCCTCGCCCTGCGTCCACGCCTGCTGCGGTTTTTTCGGGTACGCGTCGTCGGGTCCGACAAAATAGAGTCCGCGTCGCGGCTGGCCCGCATAGTCGATTGCGATCTCGATTTCCTCGCCGGCGCCGAGCGCGCGCGGCAGCGCAATCTTCAGCTTGCCGTCCGAGGTTTCGAAAGTGGCCGGCTCTTTACCGGCGCGGACCGCCTTGATGTCGAGCTCGGCGGCGTCGAATTCGAGGCGGTCGAGCGGACCGGTGATCGCGGAGAGCCGATGCGTCGCGGTGCCCGAGATTTTCTTCGCGTCGAAGTCGAGCGAGACCTCGAGCTTAACATGGTTGATGTTGGCGGCGCGGTCGCGCGCCCATTTCGCCTCGACGTGTTGGGGTTGAAACGCGCGGCGTCCGCGGGCGAAGGCGACAGTGAAGGCCTCGCGATCGCCAAAGTCCATCGCGAATTGATCGAGAAAGCGCGGCTTGTGCATGGCGTGATGTTACGAACCGGCACCGCCGCGCGCAATCGGGAAGTTACGGTTTCACTTCGTTTCCACGATGACGGCTTCGTTTGGAGCAAGCGTCAGTGGTGACTTCGTTGAGGGTCCGGGAAGCGCGGCGCTCAGGCGGAAGGAGAAATGGATACAAGATAATCCTGACATTCCAAACAGTACGAATATTTGCCGCCATTTTCCCAGACGGTACTCCCATCTTTGATCCTATCGCCCTTTCGCGGGACCGAATCGAAGTTGGGCTTCGTACTCCCACTCGTTCCGGGAACGACGCACTTGAAGAAGGGCATAAGCGTGATTCGATGCCCCTCGTGCTTGTCCACAAGTTTTGAAACCCACTCGTGCTTCGTGAGAAGAGCCTCATATAGCGAGGGCTCGAAGTGCGCCTTGAGAGCATTCCTATCGTCAATAGCGGCCCTCGCCGCTCTGAACGCCCAGTAGGGACTGTCCGGCCGGCAGTTCCGACATACGGTAGAGTGATTCTCCAAGGCTTCAAGAATCAGACCAGCATCTTTCTTCCGCTCGCCGAGGAGTCTCAGTGCGTTGCCAAAATTGAAATGCACTCCGGACGTGGCGAATGGGACCGAACGCGACCTGTATTCCTCTAAAACCAGTCTGTAGCGGGTCACTGCTTTCTCGAGAGACTCCGTCCCAGATTCCCGTTCGCCCAAGATATATTCCACGAATGCGAGAGCGGATTGACTTGTAGCCCAGAGAACGGGTTCTCGGTCACGATTCCGTTCCGTGAGAGCTTGAGAATAGGATGCTGCCGCTTCGTCCAAGTGCGTCGCGCTAGTCTCTCGTCTGCCGAGACTGGTAAGAGCGTCTCCTAGGTTGTGCTGCGCCACCGACCAACGGGAAGGCGCCGCCTCGTGAGTCCAAACTTGTAGCGCATCTCGCAGAGCATTGATGGCTTCCTCGAAATGACGCGAATCGTTCTGGTACTCGCCGAATCTGATGAGTGCATGTGCGAGATTGTTCTTCGAGGACGCAAAAGACATCGGCGTATCTTCGCGTTTTCGAACTTCGAGTGACTTGCGTAAAACATCGATGGCTTCGTTCAAACCGTCCGAATTGCCAACGCGGTCGGCAATCATCGCTAACACCGTCCCCAAGCTGTTCTGCGTCTCTCCCCAGCCGAGAGGGTCTTGTTCGAAAGCCCGTTCCTCCAGTGCCAGCCGGTAAGCGCTTGCGGCCTCCTCCAAAAACTCACTCCCCATCATTTTTTGCCCAAGGTTCTTTAACGCATTTCCAAGATTGCTCTGTGCCCGAGCCCAATACATCGGTACTCGATCGCGCGTCCATTCCTCCAAGGAGAGCCGATGTGCAGTTATCGCAGCCGCGAGAGATTCGGCATCAGATTCTCGATCTCCAATAATCTGCAGTGCGTAGCCTAGGTTGTTCTGTTCCAGTCCCCAGTCCAAAGGATGCCGCTCCCTCGTCCATATCTTCAACGCTTCACGGTACGCACTAGCCGCTTGTCTAAGCTTGTCCGTCCCAGATTCTCGCTCGCCGACCTTAAGCAGTGCGTTTCCTAAATTCGTCTGCGTCGATGCCCAGAGCCCGGGAAAGCTTTGCATGGAAGGGACGTGCTGCGATATCTCCTGAAAAATCTCGACGGCTTCGCTGAGGTAAGCGGGGTTGGCGTCGATGGTTCCTAGGGCACCTAACGCCACACCTAGATTGTTTTGCGCGGCCGCCCAATTCATCGGAACTCGCGTGAGCGGCCATTGGCGGACTACTTCACGGTAATATCGTATTGATTCGGTAAGATAATGAATCTGACTCGTCTGTTCGCCAAGTGTTTCGAGCGCTATTGCCAAGATGAACATAACTCGGGTGCGGCGCTCTGGAGTCCATCCGGGACGGCCGCTGCTACCCTCAACAAGGCTTCGGACCTTGGCAACGAATGGTGCGAGGTCCTCGGCGATGTAGTGACCGCGGCGCGCGAAAAGCTCCGCACTTTGAGTAATCACCACTAACTTGAGGATTTCGACTAAGTCCTCCCAGAAGAGGTCGGGCAGCTGAAAATTCTCTGGAAGATATGGTCCTCGTGACCGCATGCCGGATACAGCCGTCGTCCAGTAAAGTCGCGGCGCGGTACGATCGTCGTGCGAGAGAACGATACCCCAAATGAGTACATGAGCTGACGATTTCTGCAGGAGTGCTCGCGCGGCCTCGTGCCTGACGCGCTCGCTTTCTTCTGGGATAGGTCCTTCAGGTGAGATTGTGCGGTCGATCTGGAGGATCTGAACTCCCGCGAGATCTCTCAACGCCTCGATCATCAGCCTCTCTAGTTCGTGATTCTCGTCGTTCACGAGATGCAAGAGTGCAAGCGCGAAACGCACTGGGTCTGCTTTTGGAACAGCTCCGCTCGCAGCCGCCGATGCCGAGGGCGAATCCCCAGGAAGCGGTATAGGCCCGTTCCTTAATAGGTGTACCGCATACGAGGCCGCCAGTTCGCACGCGTACGGCCGCCAACGACGAACACTAACCGAATTCTTGCGGCTGTCGGCAGGGTCGGAAATCGCGCGAATCACGAGAACGCCCGGAGGCGAGGCCGCTTGGAATGCCGCGGTTGCAACTCCGGCCGCTTCCATCTCGATACCGATCAGCTTGGGGATCGATTCGCAGAGCCTGCCTACCGCCGCTTCGTCTTCCAACACTTTATCGCCGCTGGCGACGGGTCCTATGCGACGCTTCGGCGCGCCACCGGTCGGACGCTTGGCTGCCGTCCTTTGCCAACGGTTGCCTCGTAGATTTTTCGCTGCGCCTAGCAGTCTCGGATCTGCATTGTGAGTCTTCAGACGGATTTCGGGGCCGCCTTCCTTTATCTTTTGGAGTTCATAGTCAACGATCTGGTCCGCCACGATCAGATCGCCCAAATGTGCATCGTTTTTGAGAACGCCACCCGCAATCCCAACCACCAAGACGTATCGGGGCTTCCACTTCCGGATTGCATCAGCGGTAGCGGTCGCAGCATCAAGCCTGCCCATTCCAAGTAGAGGGACTACTATGATGGAGTACGACCCTTTGCGTTGATCGGAAAATTTCGTGGGCACTACAGCCGCGTAGTAGACGCGAACGTCGTCTTCTTCGGGGGGAAGCTTGCGAACATTCTGCAACCTCCCAAGGAGTGCGTCCGTTTCCTCTTCGAGCGCAGTGACGATCAGAAAATCCGCTTTCCGCTCGTCCATTTGCTCTATATATCCGACACTCGCTGCGCTTCCTATCAGATCTCAAAGAGCAACTGACTCGCCGCCGCGCGCAATCGGGAAGTTACCGTTTCAGTTCGTTTCGACGATAACGGCTTCGTTGGGAGACAGCGCCAGTGGAGATTTCGTGGACTGCTCGGGGCGGGCGGCTGTGGTCAGCAGGATTTTGCCCGACTGCAAATTGATCTCGCGGGGCTCGGCGGTGAAATTCAGCGCGACGACGAGGTGCTGGGCCGCTGTGTCGCGATGGAATACCAGGCAATCTTCCGGCGCGCCCTCAAAGGCGCGATAGCTGCCTTCGGTCAGCGCGGGCGTTGATTTGCGGAGCTCGATCAGCCGGCGATAGAGCGAGAGCATCGAGTGCGGATCGTTCAACTGGCGCGCGACGTTGACCGCTTTGAAGTCGCCGCATGGCAGCCACGTTTCGGCGTTGGTCGAGAATCCGCCGCTCAGCGCGTCGGACCATTGCATCGGCGAGCGGCATCCGTCGCGGCCGACCGGATCGCGTTTGCTGCCGGCGGGGATTGCCGCGTCGCGCATGCCGATTTCCTCGCCGTAGTAGATGAACGGCGTGCCGCGCAACGTCAGCAGCATTACGGCCGCGAGGCGGGCGCGCGCGTCGGCGTCGCCACCGCGCGCGTAGCGCGAGATGTGGCGCGGGAAGTCGTGATTCGACAGCGTCCAGGTGGGCCACGCGCCGGGGCCGAAGGATTTCTCCGTCAGCTCAATCGCGGCGCGGAAGCGGTGCGCGTCATAGCGTGCGAGCAGAAAGCGGAAGTTGAAGCCGAGCTGAAGCTCGTCGGGCCGCAAATAATCCGCCAGCCGTTCCTGCTCGCGCGGCCACGTCTCGCCGACCAGCATGCGATCG
>CAYOVU010000039.1:0-37788 GCA_964407505.1 uncultured Acidobacteriaceae bacterium
TCTGTTAGGGAATGCGAACGGCACATTCGGGGCAAAGGCATCGCTTCCAGTAGGCAGCGATCCGGTTTCGGTGGCGGTGGCGGACTTTAACAATGATCTCAAGCTCGACATCGTGGTTGCAGACCAGCAGGGCAATACGGTTAGCGTAGTGCTCGGCAATGGAGACGGCACCTTCCAATCCCACGTTGAGTATTTCACTGCGGCATCCCCCAACGGGGTAGTCGTGGGTGACTTCAATGGCGATGGCAAGCTGGACTTAGCCGTATCTGCAGGAAATGGCAACACGGTCAGCGTACTCTGGGGAATGGGCGATGGCACATTTGTAGGACAAGTGAATGCCGGCTCGGGAGACATCCCTCTGGCAGTCGCTGCGGGTGACTTCAACGGCGATGGCAAACTCGACTTGGTCACGGCGAACTCTGGCAGGAATTCCGTCAGCGTGATCCTGAACAACGGAAACGAAACCTTCCAGGCGCGCTCCGATTATCCAGCCGGCGCTGGGCCCTTTTCGGTCGCAGCCGCCGACTTCACATCTAGTGGCATTCTTGATTTGGCTGTAGTAAATACCGGTTCGACCAGCACGGTCTCGATTCTTCTTGGCAACGGCAGTGGTCAGGGTAACGGTACGTTCCAAGGACCAGGCCACTTTAATACTGGTCACGGAACCAACCCCTACGCGGTTGCAACCGGCGACTTCAATGGAGACGGTATACAAGACATGGTCGTGGCAAATTACGCCACGAATACGATCGGCTACATGCAGGGAGTCGGCGACGGGACGTTCCTGCCTCCCGTCACCACGGCAGTCGGCAGCGGGCCGGCGGCGATCGTGGTTGCGGATTTCAACGGTGACGGCAAGCTCGACCTCGCAGTCGCGAATTTCAACAGCAACAACGTCAGCATCCTTCTGGGCAACGGCAATGGCACCTTCCAGGCGGCAATAAACTATGCCGTTGGGAACGGTCCCATATCGTTGGCCGCAGGAACTCTCAAGGGGAGTGGGACGCCGCTTGATCTCGTGGTGGTGAATGAGAGCGATAACACCATCAGCGTTCTCGTGGGCAAAGGCGATGGTACCTTTCCGCAAGTCGTTGGGCCCTATGCCACGCAAACGCCGGCGGGTGGCAATCCCACTGGAGTGGTGATTGGAGACTTCAACAAAGACGGCAACCTTGACCTCGCGGTGGCCGACTTCATCGCGCAAGAAGTCAGCGTTTTCCTGGGCAACGGCGATGGAACCTTCCAGACGGCCACGACCTATCCGGCGGGTGCGAATCCTTCCTCCATCGTCATGGCTGATTTCAATGGCGACGGCAACCTTGACCTGGCAACCACCAGCACGCCTTCGCCAAGCAATCCTGGAAACCTGGTAACGCTGCTTCTGGGTAATGGCAACGGCACGTTTGGTGCGCCAATCCTGTTTGGCGTCGGGTCACTGGCTTATTCCGCAGTCGTTGGAGATTTCAACGGTGACGGAGCTCCGGATATCGCGGTCGCAAACGGCGGTGCCGGCAGCGTCAGCGTGCTTCTCAATACCCAAGGCACGAACATCCAGGTCCAGTCTTCCGCCACGCCAGCGGTATACGGCCAGACGGTTCAGCTGGTCGCCAGCGTAGAGGAAAGCGTTCCCAACGGTGCAGCGCCCACGGGCACTGTGACTCTATCGAACGGAAGCACGGTCTTGGGCACGGGGAACGTGGGAAGCGCGCTCACCGTTACCACGTCTAGCCTGCCGGTGGGTAATAACCAACTTTCAGCAACGTATACCGGCGATTCGAACTACCTGAAGCATACCGTCACCTTCATGCAGCAGGTGAACAAGGCCGGCACCACGACCGGGCTTACTACGCCGGCCGGTCAATCCGCTCCGAATCAGACCGTCACCTTCACCGCCACGGTTACCTCGAACACAACCGGGGTTCCGACGGGTACGGTGACGTTCATGAACGGTGCGACCTCGTTGTCCACAGTACCGGTGAACGGCAGCGGCGTAGCTAGCTTGTCGATTGCACTGCCGCTCGGAGCGAACAGCGTCACCGCTGTTTACAGCGGAGATGCCAACTTCAACACCAGCACTTCAAGCGGTGTGAACGAGCTTGTACAGAAGGCCGCGACCACGGTTACTCTGTCGGCTCCTAACGCTGCGAACCTTAACCAGAGCGTTACTTTCACTGCGACCGTCGCTGCCGGAGCTCTCGGAACTCCGACCGGTACGGTCACGTTCATGGACGGAGGAACAACTCAAATCGGCAGTGCGAGCAGCTTGAGTGGCACCGGAGTCGCAACCCTGTCGACCTCGGCACTCAGCGCGGGCACGCACAACATCACTGCGGTCTACGGCGGTGACAACAACTACAACTCGATCACTTCATCGGCCGAACCAGTGGTAGTGACCGCTCCCGGTTTCAGCCTGTCATCCTCGGGAACGCTGTCGCCAGTGAATCCTGGTTCATCGGCTACAGCGAATATCGACATCGCGGCGGTAGGCGGACTCAATCCATCCACGGTGACGCTCACTTGCAGCGTGACTCCGGCCGCGAATCCGGCAGCCACTTGCTCGCTGGGTACGATTTCGGTCTCCGGCACCAACGGCACCTCCGTTCTGACCGTCTCGACGGCTGGACCGCAAGCCGCGCTGGGAACACCTGCTAGTCAACGAGGTTCGGGCGCTCTGTTCGCGTTCGGCCTAATCGTTCCGGCCATGTTGCTCGGCGGCGCAGGAATCAGCAAGCCGAGTCGCAGAAAGCTTCTGGGCTTCTGCCTGATCTTCCTGGTGCTCGGCGGTTGTATGCTTCAGTCGGCGTGCGGCAGCAGCAGTAACAGCAGCCACACCTCGACTGGCAACTCCGGTACTCCGGCAGGCAGCTACTCCGTGATCGTAACCGGCACGGCGAACGGAACGCAGCACACGACTCAGCCAATGACGCTGACCGTGCAATAACCCGGCTCGGTTAGCGCTCGCTTCAATAGTGATGGATCCGCTATCAAAAGCGGATCCATTTTTTTATCAGCCATCTGGGGCACACAGACATTGAAGGCGATCTGTGAACTGAGCCACCGTCTTCATTGACGGAACGCGGCTTGATATACTGACCGAGTCTCAGGTAGCCTCCGCAGCAACTCAGTAGGGAGCCGGGATGGTGGAATTGGCAGACACACTAGCCTTAGGAGCTAGCGCCGCAAGGCATGCAGGTTCGAGTCCTGTTCCCGGCACCACTTTCCTCGCAGGCATCTGACCAGATTCAAGTCTTAAGCAACAGCTCCCGCCTAAACGATAATCTGAACTTCTGGCACATTATCTTCCGCGCAATCAGAAGACCTGTTCTCCTCAAACTGTCTGATCTCGCAAAGTGGCAATGGTTTTCCAGTAATCTCGGTGTCGATCTGACAGCTCTCGATTACTTCCAACTAAGTCTGCTTGGTTCTTTTCCCGCTTTTCCACATACATGGCTATTTCACCCTGAATATCATCGACTTTACATTGGTTTCATTGTTGACATTTTGAGACGGTAAGTGTAGTTTGGCGGGCAGTTCGGCGAACCGAAGAATATTACTTATACCGAGTTATATATCTTCGGGGGTTTGCTCGCCGACTTCCCAGGGAAAATCTTTGCCGGCGACTAATCGTGGGTATAAGTGTGACTGTTTCTGCCTCGCATGGCTTAGTGCGCTGGTCATTAGGTCCGAATCGTGGACTCCTAGAGAAAATGGAAAATGATTGTGATCTAACTATGGGCTTGCACAAATAAGGGTCAATTATGCCTGCGAAAAAAAAGGTGTCTTCGATCCCCGGAAGTAAGAAGGTACCGCTGCCGGGTGCACACGAAGTGGCTCCTGCTCCATCCGATGAGCGGCTCGAGGTGACGGTTCGCCTTCGTCCTAAGAATGCTTTACCCGCGGCGGAAGATATGTTGAAGTTGTCGGCTGCTCCCATGCAGCAACTTTCGCACGAGCAATATGAAGATCGTTACGGAGCTGACGCCAAAGACATCGCCTTAGTAAGAAAGTTCGCAAAAGAAAACAACCTTAACGTAGTCCGAGAAAGTGCGCCGCGACGAACTGTAATCCTTGCAGGCCCCGTCGCCGACTTCAACCATGCCTTCGGAGTATCTCTCAAGACTTATGCCTATCCGAACGGTACCTATCGAGGCCGCACTGGATCGGTGCAAATTCCCGCTGAACTCGCGGGTGTAGTGGAGGGAGTTTTTGGTCTCGATAACCGTCCGGTAGCGAAGCGGCATGGATCCCGCCCGCACGCGGCAGGCGATGGCGCCCAGCCATTTACAGCCGCACAGCTCGCGAAGATTTACAATTTTCCTCCAGGCTTCGACGGTTCCGGCCAGACGATTGGAATTATCGAGTTAGGGGGAGGATATCGACCCTCTGATCTGGACGCGTATTTTTCCAATCTCGGTCTTGCCACGCCAACTGTCATCCCAGTCTCCGTCGATGGAGGCGCGAACACGCCAAGCAGCGCCGATAGTGCGGATGCCGAGGTCGTCCTCGACATACAGGTCGCGGGCGCCGTGGCGCCGGAGGCAAAATTTGTGGTGTATTTCGCTCCCAATGATGCCGCCTCCAACGGCTTTCTTGACGCGCTTACCAAGGCGATCCACGATACCGAAAATAATCCTTCGGTAATTTCAATCAGTTGGGGTGGCCCGGAAAGCACTTCAACCACTAACTTCCAGGATCAGTTTAATCAGGCTCTGCAAGCGGCGGCCTTGTTGGGCATCACGGTGTGCGTAGCAGCGGGCGACAATGGCGCGGCCGACGTTGGACCGAAGGCGTGGGACGGCCTAGCTCATGTCGATTTTCCTTCGGCAAGCCCCTTTGCGCTTTCGTGCGGCGGAACGCGACTCATCGCATCGAACGACGTGATCTCAGCTGAATCGGTCTGGAACCAGGATCAAGCAGACCTATCCCCGCAGGCCGGACCCGATGGCTCGTTCGGTTCGGGTGGCGGTGGAGTCAGCGGCGCTTTTCCGCTGCCGGATTATCAGCAGCAAGCCAACGTGCCTGTGTCTCTGAATCCGGTTGGTTACCAGGGCCGAGGTGTACCCGATGTTACAGGCGATGGCGACCCGGACTCGGGTTACAACATTCTGGTCGATGGGCAGGCGGTCCAGGAGGGTGGGACGAGCGCAGTCGCTCCCCTGTGGGCTGCGCTGATTGCCATTATCAACCAAAAACTGAATGGACGGGTTGGATTTGTAAATCCGCAACTTTACGCGCTACCTTCCGGTTCTGGGGCGTTTAACGACATTACCGTAGGGAACAATCGTGTCAGTTATAAGCAATTCCAGAATGTTGGTTACGATGCCGGACCCGAATGGGATGCTGCGAGCGGACTCGGTTCGCCGGACGGTACTGTACTTTCCAACCTTCTAAAGGCCGGTGTTCCGGCCACTGCCGCGGTATTGGCTCAGCCTAAGAGCCAGAAGTCGGTCCGGCCCGTTCGACGGAAGGCTGGCCGTTCTGCAGCTTCTGCTTCCCCTGAGCGCAAGCTTAATACGCAGGCGGTGAAGAAAGGAAAACAGAAGATGTCAACTCGCCGATCGAAGGTTACTCGATAGCCTTCAGTAAAGATGCAACCTTTGGTCTGCGGTGAAGACGCTTCACGGTAACGGATAGGTCCTGAGGCCCGTGTCAGTCCGAGTCAAATGGAGATGGAATGAGAATCATGAATCACCCTGCACGCGTCATGCAAACCAGCCGCCTTGGACACTGGCTGCCTTCAGATCCAGAAGTGCTGAACCTCTGGTTGAGAAAAACTATCGATGAGGCCGAAAAAAAGAAGGCGCCGTTTCATCCAGTGATTCAAGAATTTCAGAAGATGATCGAGACTGACCCGGTGATGCTGATGTACTTCACGCAGATGTTCGAAGAGCAACCGGGCTTCGCTCCGCCGAAGGGCAGCGGCGACGTCAAGATCAAAAATTACCGCCAGATGCTGCGGGTCATGAACCATGTCCTAACTACCGCGCCGGAATTCAATTTGACCGGCATGGTGGGATTCCCCATCAATGCAATTCTCGATTTTCCAATGATTACTCCGGCGGGGCTCGCCGCATTCGTGGTTCCTAAGGTGAATGCGATGTTCAAGAAGGTTCTCAAAGTATGGACGGAATTCCTGGACTCACCTGATTCCCGCTATGTCCTGAATGATTCGCCAACAGGCTGGCTATCCAAGGAAGCTCTGAGCAAGATTAATATTAACGATTTTATTCATGATCCCAAAGCTCCGTTCTTTGGTTTCAAGTCCTGGAATGATTTTTTTATTCGTCAATTTAAGCCGGGTGTGCGGCCCGTGGCGGGCGCCGCCAATGCAATTGCGAGTGCTTGTGAAGCCGCACCCTTTGCCATCAGCACTCAGGTAAAAGAACACGATACATTCTGGATCAAATCGCAGCCCTATTCCTTAAGACATTTGCTCGACGGCAAATTCGTGGAGCAGTTTAAGGGAGGCACGGTCTACCAGGCGTTTCTCAGTGCTGAGAACTACCACCGCTGGCATAGTCCGGTTTCAGGCACCATCAAAATGATCCACCAGGTCGAAGGCACTTACTACGCGGAAGCGGCCGCAGAAGGTTTTGACCCTGCCGGTCCTAACAACTCGCAGGGATACATCGCACACGTGGCTACCCGCGCCATCATTTTCATCGAGGCAGAAGAGCCGGCCATCGGGTTGATGAGTTTGATCCCCATCGGAATGGCGGAAGTGTCTTCCTGCATCGTTACGGTAAAAGAAGGACAAAAAGTTAAAAAGGGTGACCAGATCGGTTATTTCCAATTCGGTGGATCGACTCACTGCCTGGTATTCAGGCCCGGAGTGATTGCCGAATTTGCGTTGCAGGCAATCCCGCAAGGAGAAAACGGAGCGAACTCAACTCTCGTTAAAGTAAATTCACTGCTCGCAATTGCCACTTGATATCCCAAACCCGAAGTTTACTTTTTCCCAATGTTGAGATTCAGCGACTCCCGGCCATTGAATCTCTGCGCAGGACAACGACGAGCTAGCCAGTTATTCCGGAGGTCATCGTGGATCGACGTCGGAGTAAGTCAGTGGTCAGGCAAAGATTTGTTCTTCTATTCTGCCTTGGATTCATAGGTTGTGGAACCTCGCGACAAGCTCTCGCAGAGAGTCCGAGCGCAAACATATCTTGCTCGCCCAGGAACACAATTCATGCTGACGTGGTGGCGCTCGATCAAGTGATTATGGTCAACCGGTTGGGAACGGTGCGGCCTGAAGGCATGATCTATGCGCTGCTTGGGGACGTCCGGCCTATTAAAGGCTATGACCTTGAACCCGGCAACGTGCAACTGAGGCCTGACAAGCGCCCACGCCCACTGGTGCTTCGCGTTCATGAAGGCGATTGCCTCGAGATTGCCTTCCAGAATTTTCTAAGTAAAGATCCACAGCCCGTAGCCTCCGGAGTTACAAGCCTGCAGGCCGTTACCCGCAACGCTTCGATCCACGTAGCAGGGATGCAATTGGTGAAAGGCATCACTGACGATGGAACCTATGTTGGCGCCAACCCCAAAGTGAAGGAAAATTTTAGCGGCGTGGTGCCTCCTGGTGGCTCGGCCACATACATGCTATATGCCGCCGCTCAGGGTTCGTATCTGATGTACAGCACGCCCGGTGATTTCAACGGTTTCAATAGTCCGCCGCCAGCACCGAATGAGCAATTGACCCTGGGCCTGTTTGGCGCCGTGAATGTTGAGCCGCCGGGGAGCGAATGGTATCGCAGCCAAACCAGCCATGATGACTTTCTTCGCGCCGCGAAAAAAATTTCTGATGCGCAAAGTTTGAGCGGCTATCGGTACGAGATCAATTATGACGCTACAGACTCGAGCGGCAAGCCGATCTTAAAGATGCTCGACGAGAATAATCAGATCGCCTATGGCGATTTGACTGCGGTAATCACCGGGCCCAATCATGGCATGCTGCCCAAACGGCCCGAGAATCCGGCATTGCCTCACCGCGAGTATCCCTACCGGGAAATTACCGTTCACTACCACGAATCGCAGGACGTTGTGCAGGCATTTCCGTGGGCCTACGACCCAAACAACTCGCAGATCGCCGATGTCAATGCAGGACTCGACGGATTCGCCATCAATTACGGCGCTGCGGGCATCACGGCCGAGATTGTGGCGAACCGGCTTCACCTGGGTCCAGCGCACGATTGCCAGGACTGCAAGTTCGAAGAATTTTTCTTGAACTCGTGGACCGGTGGCGATCCGGCAATGATCGTCGATAATCCGGCTAATCTTCCGTGCAATGACAATCCACCGAAGTACCAGATGCTGGCGATCTCTGAGGGGAACACGACGAATCCGTGTACGCCAGCCAATACTCCGCCGGCGACGAAGGCGTGGTACCCGGATGATCCGTCGAATGTTTATCACAGCTACCTAGGAGATCATGTCCAATTCCAGATTGTCCACGCAGGTGCGTCGGTGCATCACGTGCACCACCATCACGCGCATCAGTGGGTGCACACGCCTGACAGTCCCGACACCAGCTATCTTGATAGCCAGGCAATCGGGCCGGGTTCGTCGTTTACTCTCGACCTGGTCTATCGAGGCAGCGGTAATTTGAACCTGACCGCCGGCGATTCGATTTTCCATTGTCATTTTTATCCGCACTTCGCGGCTGGCATGTGGGCATTGTTCCGTGTGCACGATGTTTTTGAAGAGGGCACTGCCCTTGATGCCAATGGCCGCCCGTTGCCGGGGTCTCGTGCCTTGCCGGACGCTGAAATCACGACGGGAACCCCCATCCCCGCCGTGATTCCGCTCCCAACGCAGGGCATGGCCCCGATGCCGGAGAAGGTTGAGATTGTCGATGGCCAGGTTCGCGTGGATGGGCCGGGGCATCCCGGTTTTCCATTCTTCGTGCCCGGAATCGCCGGTCACCGCCCACCGCATCCGCCGCTGGATTTTGCCAAGGAAGACGATGGTGAGGAGTTGGACGGTGGTCTGCCGCGTCACCTGATTCTTGACGCCAAGGTAACGACCGAGCAGCACACGACTACCGATTTCACCAAGGACATCGACTCCATTAAAGCAGTACAACTGCCGGAAGCAGGAACGCCGCAAGAGCAGACGGCGATGCAGTTCTTCGGCCAGCGCGCGCATAAGAGCTATACGCCGCTGGGCACGGCAGCAGATTTTGTGGTGAACGGTCTTCCACGCAAGTCTGCAACGAATCCTACGGGCGCACAGTCTGGAGCCCCTTTCGCCGACCCCGGCGTGGATGAAAACGGAAACGCCGTTGGCGACCTGCTCAATGGCAAGCCTCGGCGATACAAAGGCGTCAACCTTCAAATCAATGCGGTGCTGAACAAGAAAGGCTGGCACTATCCGCAGCAGCGAATGATCGCCCTTTGGGATGACGTCGAAGCCATTCGGAGCGGCACCCTCGCTCCGGAACCATTCTTCTTCCGCGCCAACGCCGGCGACTTAGTGGAGTACTGGCATTCCAACTTGGTGCCGGCGTATTACGAATTGGACGACTTCCAGGTTCGCACGCCTACCGACATTCTTGGTCAGCACATTCATCTGGTGAAGTTCGACGTGCTGGCTTCGGACGGCGCTTCCAACGGTTTCAACTATGAGGACGGTACGTTTAGCCCCGACGAAGTCCGCAGCCGGATTCAGGGCATTAATGAAACCGGCGGTCTTTGCACTTCGTACGATTGGTCATCGCAGACTTGTAAGTCGAAGATGAAGCTCACGCCGAAGGCGATCAAAGCCTTTGGCAGTGGTCCTAAGAATGGTCCGCAAGACATGTGGCTGGGAGCGCAGGCCACCGTACAGCGCTGGTATGTCGATTCAAGGTTTAGCAGCCAGAACAACGACGACCGCACTTATCTGACGATTTTTACCCACGATCACTTCGGTCCTTCTACTCACCAGGAGTCCGGACTCTATGGCGGATTGCTTATCGAACCTCGCTGCTCTGTTTGGACTTCGCCAGACGGCAAGCAACAGTATGGATCGAGGGACGATGGCGGGCCGACCGGCTACGCGGCGAACATTATTCCATCGGTGAAGCCCTCCGGCGATTACGCAGCCACGGAATGCAAGCCGATCGAGAGTTACCGTGAATTCGCGCTGGCGTGGGGAGACTTGCAATTGGTGTATCAACCCACCAGCAAAAGCCAGGCGGATTGTTATCCCGGTCAAACTCCCAACACTACCGAGTGCAAGCCTCTGCCGCCTGGAGGCATTTATACCGGATGGGCCGATCCCGCGAATTCGATTAACTGTCCCGGCTGCTCAACTACGGTGCCCACGTCCCCGAATCCGCCCTACATCCAGATGAATAACGGCTTCGGTTATGCCAACTCGCCTCCGACGCCTCGTCTGGTAAGCGACTTCGGCAACGGCGTCTTCTCGATGAACTATCGTGCCGAGCCGCTGCCTTTGCGAGTTTTCGTGCCGCCGGCTGGTGCGAACCCGGCCGCCAGTTCGCTTGCGACCGATCTGTCACACGCGTTTCGTTCGATTCCCCGGTATGACCCGGCGATGAGCACGCAGCCCAAGGCGCTCAGCTTGTTGGATCCCTCTTGTCACGGAGCTTCCTGCTTCAAGTTTCCAGTCGACTGTCATAGCCCTAAGGCCGGGCCGGGGCCTGAAAACGGCTGCGGAGTGCTGCCCACCGATCCTTACACGCCACTCTTCCGCGCCTACGAAGGCGATGACGTTCAGGTTCGCGTGCTGGCTGGAGCGCACACCTCCATGCACGATTTCACGCTGCATGGAATGAAGTGGCTGTTCGAGCCTTTCAATAAGAACTCCGGTTACCGCAATAGCCAGTTTGTAATTCTCTCCGAGCACTACGAATTTCTTTTCAAGATGCCGCCGGTTGCGCCAGGGCAGCCCAAGCAAGCAACCGCTGACTATATCTACAACCCGAGCGCTTCGTTCGAAGGCTTGGTGAATGGCACGTGGGGAATTCTGCGCTCGTACAGGTCAGACGCTCCAAACCTTGCGCGGTTGCCAAACAATCCGACTGCGTCTCCAGCGGCGGTGGCCATTAGCGTTCCACCGGGCACACCGAAATGCGCGGGCAGCGCCGTAGAGCAGCCAGTGTCCGAACCTCCGTGTCTACGTGAATTCAATGTGATTGCAGAAAGCGCCCGTGAAACTTTCGGAGACAGTAACGGCCTGGTGTACAACTCGCGAGGCGCGCAGACTACGGTGGTCTCGACCAGCGGACCACCGGTTTCAAAGCCTACCTTCGGCAGCAATCCTTTGTATGATCCGGACGCGCTGGTTTATGTGCTCGCAGACAGCAACGGTAAACCCCTTCCCCCAAAGAATCCTGAGCCGCTGGTTCTGCGTGCCAACGCTGGCGATTGGATCAAGATCAAACTTACAAACCATTTCCACTCAACGGATCCAGTTTTCAATACTGATCAAAAGGTGGCGAGAGTTGACCAATACACCAGCGGGTATAACCAGTTTCCGGTGAAGACTTCCACGTCCGTTGGGCTGCATCCGCAGTTAGTTGGTTTTGATGTGACGAGGGCGAACGGTTTGAACGCTGGATTGAATCCGGTGCAGACGGCTGCGCCCGGAGAACCCGTGGAATATCTCTGGTATGCCGGTGACCTACGGTACGTCGATGGAAAGTGGATCGCAGAACCGATGGAACTTGGGGCCATCAACCTGATGCCCTCCGATCCTCTGTCTCACGTTTATCACGGCCTGTTCGGTTCGCTGGTGATCGAGCCGAAGGGATCAACCTGGCGAGCGGATACGGACTATCGTGCATCGGGAACGGTATTCCCCGCCAATGGCGCACCCTTCCGCGAGTTCGTCTTGATGGCGCAGGACGATATCAACATGGTCGTTAATGGCAATTCATTCTACAAATCGGCCCCGGGTAATGGTCTCTCTGCATTCAATTACCGTAGCGAGCCGTTCGCCTATCGCTTCGGAACTTTCATGAATGGCGCGATGGGAAGCCTCGCGCCTGCGAACTGGGGCGATCTTTCCCTGGCGGATCTCTTCAACATAGGGAATTTTCAATTCAGCAGTATAGACACGACGCTGGCAGCGTCTGACACTCTAGTCGCTGCCGACCCGCAAACTCCAATTTTCCGCGCTCCGGGCGGAATGCCGGTTCGTTTTCGCCTAGTGGATCCGGGTGGCATCGGCGATAACCAGCAAGTCTTCGAACTGACGGGACACGTCTGGGAAGAGGAACCGTTCCAGCAGAATTCGACGGTGCTTGGACACAACCCGCTCTCGCAACACAGCGGAACCACGGCCGCTTACGGCCCAACCTCGCACTACAACATTCTGATCGCCAGCGCGGGCGGAGCCGACAAAATCCCCGGCGATTATCGCTACCGAAGTTGGACGGCCAATCAGTATCAGGTCGGCATGTGGGGTTTATTCCGCGTGGGTCCCGCAACCTGCTCGCCGCAGTGTCCCGATACCGTCACGATAAGCTCGGTGCAAGAATCCGGATCGAAGTTCGTTGTGCAAGGAGTGCTCACGGTTTCTCCACAGACACAAACCTTTGCCAACTCCGTGACGATCCATTACGGCGACCAGTCCGGAGAAGCCGCAGTCAATTCTGCGGACGGGACGTGGACATTCAGCGCTCTCGGTTCCATTCCCACAACATTCACGGCCGTCAGCAAAAATGCCGGCGAAGCCGTCTACTCCAGTTATCGAACTGAGTCGCCGGTGGTTCTGAAGAGTGTGGTGGCCAAGCCAAAAGAGAAGCGCAAATTCACGCGCAGGTAGCAGAAACGTGAATGTACGACTCAAGCCCGGAAGGTGCTCGCTGTCACTTGCTCTGGCAGTAATGTATGTCGCAACGTCTTCGTCGTACGCGCAGACAGCGCCATCACCGGCGCGAGTAGTCGAAGAGGGAATTGCGGTTGAATTCGCTACTGAGGGGACGGTAGTCCAAGGCCAAGCTCGCCCCGGAGACGATGTACGCTTTCGCTTTCGCGTCTCCGATACCGCCGGCGGGAGCCCGTTGCAAGGGCTGAAGCCGGCCGCATGGCTGGATTTGCGACGACCGGGACAGCCCTCCGACCCAAAGAGTTGCACGAAGAAGGTCGCAGCGTTCCTCGGCGACAGCCTAGTATCGGTGCCGCAGGTCGATCTCAATGCGTGGTACGTGCTGGCGATGAACGAGGATGCCAGCATTTCGGTGGTCAACCCGCGCTTTGGGTTCGGTGGCTCCCAGCTTCTCACCATGGTTTTTCTCGACGGCCCAGCCGAAGACTGGGCGCTCACTGCGGATCAGCAACGCCTTTTCGTTTCCATGCCAGATTCGAGACGCGTCGCAGTTGTAGATGCCGCTTCGTGGAAAATTGTGGCTCGACTCGACGTGCTGTCTCGTTCGGGGCGCGTCGCGCTTCAGCCGGACGAGAAATATCTTTGGGTTTCCGATACTGGAGGAATCACGGCATTCGATCGCCAGACACTAAAGACATCAGCCCGAATTCCAACAAGCGCAGGACCGCATGAGTTCGCATTCAGTTCTGACAGTCGTTTCGTTTTCGTCACCAATCACGACGCCGGCACGATGTCCGTAATCGATGCTGCAGAAGGCCGCAAGATCGCCGACGTAGCCACCAGTGGCCATCCTTCGTCAGTGACCTTTTCAGAATTATCCCGGACCGCTTATGTCGCCAACGACGATGAAGGAGGAATCGTAGCGGTGAATACGCGCGGTACGGTTGTCGCGCACATAACAGCTAGTCTAGGCATTCGCCAGATTCGCGCAGCGCCGGGCGGAAGGTGGATTTTCGCAGTAAGTCCCAGCAAAGAGCAGTTACACATCATCGATGCATCGTCGAACCGCCTGGTGCAAACCGGAGTGATTCATGGCGGACCGGACCAGGTAACATTCTCCAGCACGCTTGCATATGTGCGCCGCCGTTCCGATGCAACTGTGATGATGGTCCCTCTCGATCGCATCGGTTCTCAGGATGCGCCTCTGCCGCTCGTAGATGTTACCGGCGGCCAGCTTCCTTTTTCGCAAGGCTCGCGGTCGACTCCTGCGGATTCAATCGTCCGCGTTCCCGGGTCAAACGCTGTGTTGATGGCGAATCCCGCCGATCACGCCGTGTATTACTACCAGGAAGGCATGGCCGCGCCGATGGGGCAATTTCAGAATTATGGCCATGAGCCGCGCGCGGTCATGACGGTCGATCGCAGCCTCGAAGAAGAATCGCCCGGTCTTTACCAGACGGTTGGGCGGGTGCCGGAGGCGGGCGTGTATGACGTGGTATTTTTTCTGGACTCCCCACGCGTCGTGCATTGTTTCGAGTTTGAAGCCGGTTCGGCTAGCGGCGACCCGATAAAACCCAGAGCCATCGTGGTCCTTGCGGCGAGCGAGAAAAACTTGCAGATCGGACGGACTGCCCGGCTCCGCTTTCAGGTTATCGACGAAGATACGCGTGATCCAATCAAGAATCTCCGCGATCTGCGGGCTCTCGTATTCGAGCAACCGGGAGTCTGGCAAACCCGGCAGGCTCTCATCGAGTCCACGCCGGGTTTCTACGAAACTGAATTCACTCCGCCGTCTTCTGGAGTCTATCAAGCCTATTTCGAATCGCCCTCTCTCGGACTGCGCTTCAACAGCCCGCACGTTGTGACTTTCATCGCGAGTGACCGGGTCCAGACCAAATCGCAAACCATAGGAGCACCTTAATGAGCACGACGGGGAACGTAACGCCAGCGGGCGCGCCTGAGCCGCCAAAAGCCATCGACCAGCAGATAGTCAGTTACAAGATTCACCCCGGCCTCGGCATTGCGCGCGTCGGAAACAGTCCCACGGAATTTTACTTAGGGCCGCTCGCGCCCGGCGAAGTTCCTAGCCCGGAAGGTGGATTCAAGGACAAGATGGGCCGCATCAAGCGGCAGGCGGCGGAGTTCCGCGTCTTTGGTTACAACAAAGACAGTGTCGCGGTGAAGGAGATCACGGCCGACGACGCTGAGATCGTCTGGAATGTTCATCTCGTGAATCGCAAGGCCGAGCATTTTCAGTTCGCCGGACGCTGGTGGCAGAGTCAATATCCGGAGTGGTATAAAGACGATCCTAACAATCCTCCGTTGCGCAACCAGGAGATTCTCGACCCAGCGGAGCGAGCAAAAAAGTTGGTGATTGATCCCGGCCCACGCGAGATCAAGGGGCGTCGCGTCAAAGGCGAGGTTTACCAGTTTGACGATGGCACATTTGGTCCGCTGCCATACACCGTGGTCTCACTCGCGTTGCTGGCGGAACTGAGTTCCAGTCCGAGCACGGCTGATCGTATTAAAGGAAGCCGCACCGGCAACATTAATCAGATCTACAACAATCCTGGCAACGATCCCGGCCCGAAGATCGCTGAACTTTGGAAAAAATATCCCGGCCAAGTGATCCCCCCGGTGGCATTGTCTCCTAAAGTCCAGGTGCCGCTCGGCGAATTACAGACCGATGAGGAAGGGCGTTTATGGGTGTTGGGCGGACTTGGCAACTCCGATTCCGTAATGCCTCTCAATGACATTGGGTTCTTGAACGTCGGAAACTACTACGCCAACAACGACTATTGGTATGACGATACCTCTGACGGCCCGGTGAAGGCCTCCGTGATCCTGAAAGATGGGAGTTCTTTCGAGGCCGAGCCCGCCTGGGTTCTGGTCGTTCCGCCAAAGTATCCCGTTGCCGCACGCTGTCTTACGACGTTGTATGAGATTGCGGAAGAGACGTGGACAAAGAAGAATGGCGGGCCGAAAGGCGACCCGCAACCCTCGTTCACGAATGATATATATCCCGTGCTGGCACGCCTTCAGCAATATCACTGGCTCAACGCCGCAGCCTTCCGGGGTCACGGCCCGGGGCCGGGACAGGGTGGTGACTTTTTCGACCAGGAAGGCAAGCCTCTTGCACCGCTCTATAACAAAGGCAAAGCATACAGTGCTTTAAAAAAGAAGATCATCGGCCGCCTGCGGCCACCCGATCTATTGGGCGATCCCGGCCCGCAAACCACTGACACACGTGAATCGAGGGAATGGGCAAGCTCGAAGTACATGCCGCAGATGTCCGGTGACGGCGGAGAGGCATCGGTAATCCAGGATAGTTCGCCGACCTCTCCTTCGGGCCAGTTCTACAGCAGCTACTACGTCACCTGGCTGACGCTCACCAAGACGCAATACAAAAACTTCCAACTCTGGGCGGATGATAAGTTCAAGGACGACTGGCCCGGTTCAGAGCCCAAGGTGATCCCTATCTGGGAGTATCCAGTCGCCGAGCAGCCGGCTATGATCGACAAGGGTGCGCTCGACCCTTGTATAGGTGGCGCATTCTATCCGGGTATAGAAATCACTTATATCGCCACTTATCCTGAAACCTGGTCTGACCTATGCCGCCTCGACCAGAAGAAGTTCGCACCGGGCGACATTACCCGCTGGATGGCGCTTCCCTGGCAAGCCGATTTTTCCGAGTGCAACACGAATTGGTGGCCGGCCGCGCGCCCGGACAACGTTGTCCCGGAAGCTGAATACGAACAAATCCTCGCCACTTACAGTGAGGCGCTTGAGGGAAATCTCGAGGCTGTTCTCGCGAACCGGCCGCTGTGGATTCGCGGTATCGCTACGGAATCGCCGGCCCTCGACAACGCGATGGTCCACGCTTGGAAAGATTTCGGATTCATTGTGCCAAAAAAATATCCGCGAGAAGGGCCAAACGCACAGACGGCTTACGTCGAAACCGAGCGCTCGCCCTATGCGACCGCGACGATTCGCGATGCTTTCTACTACCTGATGAACATCGAGAGCCATGAAGGCTTCCTGCCAAAGGCGCACGAGATGGTGAAAGGCATGTTGAAAGAAGCGTGGCGGAATCAGGAACTTATGATGGCCGACCAGGAACAGGTTTGGAAGTTCTTTCCCTTCACTCAGGAAGCTTTCGACGCGCGCATGCAATTGATCTACGACAATTACGTGCGCGACAATCAGGATCCCGATGTCTTTGCCGCCGATTTACAGCCAACTCTAGCCAAAATTATCGACGGCGTGCTGCAGTTCGCGCCTTTCAATCAACTCGACGGAGCCTGGCTTCGCCACATTACGCCGGATGGCCCTTTGGCCAACATTAACGAGCTTCTCTTCCGCATTCGCATGGACGAACTCGGCGACGGAAACGTCGAACAGAACCATGCCAACGTCTACACCGATCTGCTGAGAAGCGTGAACATTTATCTTCCCGACTTGCACACGCGGGCCTACGCCGATAATCCCGCACTGCTCAATTCATCGTTTACGACTACGGTTTTCCTGCTCGCCATCTCCGAGTTCAACGACGAATTCTTTCCGGAATTGCTGGGCATGACGCTCGAGTTGGAATGGGGATCGGTCTCATTGCCCAGGCAGGTTAATCAACTCAACGCGTACGGCATTACGCCACAGTACTACAAGTTGCACGTCGGTATCGACAACGCCTCGGAAGGCCATGGCGCGATCGCCAAACAAGCCGTGGAAATGTACCTGCAAATGGTGCGCCAGCAAGACGGCGAGGACGCGATGCAGGCAGCCTGGAAGCGTATCTGGAACGGCTACGTCGCCTTCGGGACTCTAGGCACTCTGGGCGCAGATCTCACTGAGCTTCCCACGCCGCAGGATCAAGGACCCAGCGACCTATGGAACCAGATGGCTGCAATGATCGCATCCAAGGCGCAGTATGCCAGCCTGATGCACGGTGACATCATGCTCGGCGAGAACCGGCTGAATGATTGGTTCGAAGATCCATTCGGCCTGCTGGAGGCGCTGCAGGAGGCTGGCATTGTCATTCCCGGAAATCTGGATAGTCCTATATTCAGGCTTATGGGTTTTAACGGACCAATGTACAAAGTCTTCAACGACGAGCAGCAGCGATTGTGGCAACGCTGGGTGCTTTCTTTGCCAGCGACCCAAGGCAAACGGCCCCCGCGCCTCAAGGCATATAAGAAGGGAGGAGCGCAGTCGGCGGTGTACAACAACATGCGAATCGTGATCGAGATGCTGCGCGCGAGGCAGCAGGGAGCGGCAGGCCACATCGTACGTTTGCAAGGGCCCGATCCGAAAAATCCTGATCAGAAAACTACCATGACCATTCATGAGTGGTTCAATCTCGGCGCAAACCTTGTTGGTGATAATCAGAAAGAACAATTGCGAGAAGCGGATGATCTGCTGCTTAAGGCACTATCGGACGAGGCCAACGGCTGGATCGTCAAGCGTGACGTGCTGAAAAGCCCGATGGTCACGGCGATGGCCACCGGGATTGGCGATATGGCGGATGCCTTCCGGGAGATCGCTCCGAATGCCGAATCGGACGATGGCAAGAGCCTTACTTATCTAGCTTGCTTGGTGAATTGGATTCAGGCGGGTTGCCCAATTGAAGGCGATCTGCGCGCGAAAGCGGCCGTTGCCACCGCACCTTTGCGCCCACCGAGGCCGTTCCGTTATCCGTGGGGCATGGGGAAAGTCCACTAATGGCAGATTGTGGAACGAGAGAACGCGCGCGCGTTGTCGTGTTAGGTGCAGGCCCGAGTGGATCGGCGGCCGCCGCGGAGTTGGCGCGTCGAGGTTGGCCGACGTTGCTTGTTGGGCGGAGTTGCGATCGCCGTCCGAACATCGGTGAGTGTCTGCCGCCAGGCATCCGTCCGACGCTGGAAAAGGCCGGGGTATGGGACGCATTTCTGCGAGCCGGTCATACTGCATCGGTCGGCATTCGTTCAAGTTGGGGATCGCATGAGTTTGCTGATCGCGATTTTCTGCTGAGCCCATATGGGGCAGGTTGGCATATCGACCGTCCCCGCTTCGATGCCATGATGCGCGAGTCTGCGCTGTGCAGCGGAGCTGAGTGGCTGGAGTGCGTGGCTCTTCGTGATGTCGAACCGACTGCGGAGGGTTGGCGGATCCAGTTCTCCACAGATTCAGGCGATTGTTCGGTCGATACTCCATTCGTCATCGACGCGACGGGGCGAGCCAGCGTCTTTGCTCGCCGCGTTGGCGCCAAACGGATTGCGATAGATCGCCTCGTGGGCGCAGCGGGCTGCTTTTCTTTCGGTGCGACGTTTTCGTTGATGGAGCCGGTTTTGCTTCTGGAAGCGGCGGAAGACGGATGGTGGTATACGGCTCCACTGCCCGAGGGAAAACTGATTGCAGTCTTTCTGACTGACGCAGACTTTATCCAGCGGGAGAAACTCACGCAGCCTGATCGATGGATGGCGCAACTTGCCTCGACCACTGAGCAGAGCCGGCGTGTTCAGGAGCATGGCCTTACACTCGACGGCGAGATTCGCATCGTGCAAGCAGGAAGCTCGTTCCTCGACTGCGTCGCGGGCGACGGTTGGATGGCGGCAGGGGATGCCGCAGCATCCTTCGATCCTTTATCGGCGCAAGGGATTATGTCTGCGATTAACTCCGGCTTGGATGCCGCTCATGCCGCCGCTGCGTGGTTGAGTGGAGATCGAAAGGCGCCCGTAGCCTATGCGGATCGCGTGCGCTGCGGTTATGCCAAATATCTGACCCACCGCAGTGTCTATTACCGAATCGAACACCGATGGCTCAATGGTGAGTTTTGGAAGACGCGACACGCGCTTCCCTCAGTCCTTTCGGCGAGAGGGACATCCGCGTGCGCGTGAGAATTTGGACGTTCTCGCTTGCGTTAGCGTTGTCCTTGGTGCAAATATTCTCCGCTGTCTCCGTTGCCGAACAACCACGCGTTCCCGATACTGCCGTGCAGGACCAAGACGGACGCCGTCTGTCTTTCTATAGCGATCTCGTCAAGGGGCACACTGTGGCGATCGATTTCATTTTCACGATGTGTGCTTCTGTCTGTCCGATGCTCACTGCAAATTTTCGGCAAGTCCAGAAAGAACTGGGAGACAATGTAAGCGATGTGCGGCTGATCTCGATTAGCGTCGATCCGTCAGTTGACACCCCGGCGCGGCTAAAGCATTTCGCTGCCCAATACGACGCCGCGCCCGGATGGTCGTTCATCACCGGCGATAAGAGCGAAATCGACAGATTGCTGGGCGCTCTCGGTGTGCCTGTACAAAATAAGCTGGAGCACACACCCGCCGTCCTGATCGGCAACGATGTCTCTGGACACTGGCAGCGTGTAAGCGGATTGGCGTCTTCCTCGGTGATTCTGCATACCGTGGAGGAAGCTGCAGCAAACCAGCCAGAGAGTCCGGCGGCGGCCCAAGCAGCTGCTTATTTCCCGAACGTAGAACTGCTTACCCAGGATGGCATCAAGGTGCACTTCTTTGACGATGTGCTTCGTGAAAAGACCGTCTTAATCAATTTTCTGTTCACCTCGTGTACCGCAGTCTGCTCGCCGATGACGGCAAATCTTGCGCGCGTGCAGAAGCGCTTGGGCGAGCGTGTCGGACGCGATATCGTCATGATTTCCATCACTGTCGATCCGGAAGCCGACACGCCGTCAGTGCTCAAAAGCTACGCTGCGAAGTTCGGAGCCAAACCGGGCTGGTATTTTCTTACCGGTAGCAAAGCGAACGTTGACGCGGTCTTGTCTAAACTCGGCGGCTACGTCAAGGACAAGAACCAGCACTCTAGCGTACTGATTGTCGGCAATGTCGCGCACGGGGGCTGGCAGAAAATGCTAGCCATCGGTAACCCGGACGCCATTGCCGACGTCGCCCTCGACCTTGCCCGGTGACTGGAATCCCGATAGCTGGAATAATGCCGGAATGATCAGAGGATACCTACTGATCGCTGCTTTGCTTTGGGCCGGTCTTACTACTACTCAAGAGCACGGGCGCGAAATCTATCGGCGCGGCACGTTGGCGGGTTCGAGCATGGGAACAGCGGCGATTGGCGCCGATGCTGTGCGCTTGCCGTCGTCATCCTTCGCTTGCGCAACCTGTCACGGAACTCACGGCGAAGGTGGACGTGAGAGCGGCATCGACACGCCGCCGTTGAACTGGAAGCGGCTGACTTCGCCATCCGTCTCGTCAGTCACCGGAAGACGAAGAGACGCATATACTTCCGAGACCCTCCGGCGAGCGATCACCGCAGGCGTGGATCCTTCCGGAGCACGCCTGTATCCGGGCATGCCGCGTTACAGCATGCCGGACAAAGATCTTGCCGAACTGCTGGCATACCTCGAACGCCTCGGCGACGATCAAGACACCGACCCCGGAGTGACAGCCACGAGTATTCGGATAGGAGTGGCGCTTCCTCTTAGCGGACCGCTCGAACCGGCAGGACAAAGCATTCGCGAGACACTCGAACGTGTTTTCGCTGAGGCCTCGCGCGATGGTGGGATCTATGGACGGAGCATCGATCTCGTCGCGGAAGACTCACTAGGGACTGCTGCGGGCTTGCTCGATGCAACCCGCCGCTTGGTTAACGACGATCATGTCTTTGCCCTGACTGCAAGTCTTCACACGGGCAGCAGCACGGACGCGGTTCGTCTGTTGGAAAGTGCGCAGATCCCACTCATCGGTCCGGTGGGCCTGTCGCCACATGAGAACGGTCTACCCAATGCCTACGTGTTCTACTTGCTGCCAAGTCTTTACGATCAGGCTCGCGCGATTGTCGATTTCATCGCGGCGCGCGATGCATCGCGTCATCCGCGTCTCGCTGTTATCTACGGAGAGACCAACTTCGACCGTGACGTTGTGGAAGGGATCCGCAATCAGGCGGCGCTTCACGGATTGGAAATCATTGCCGAGGTGCGTAATGCTCCGAGTGCGACAGGCGCGGTTCTTTCTAGGCAGCCGGATTATCTGATCTTTTCAGGAGATGGTGCAGGTATTGCGGACGCTGCCAGGAGTCTGGACCAAGCCAGTCCCGTCACAGTCTTGGTAGGCTTCATCTCCACGGCACAAAGCGGGATGGCATCGCTGCCGCCGCGTGTAGCCGCCCACGCGTTGTTCGCCGCACCGGCACTGCCGCCGGACTCTTCCGACGCTGCGGCTTTTTTCACGCTCATGCAAGCTGGGCATTTTCCAAGAACCTATCTCGGCTTTCGATCCGCCGCTTTCGCCGCCGGCAGTGTGCTCGTGCAGGCGCTACGCTCGGGCGGAAGCCGTCCCAACCGCGACGAACTGGTGTGCACGCTGGAACATCTTCAGCACTTCGAAACTGGCGTAACGGCGCCTTTGACGTTTGGCCCCAATCAGCGCGTAGGCAGCGCCGGAGCGGTCATCTTAGCGCTCGATCCAGGCAACCACGACTTCGTTGCAGTGGGCGGCTGGATTAATCTGAGGGGTGAACGCTAGACAAGCGACTTCACGGCGAAAGATTGACACTCGGTCTGAAGCAGAGCAAACAATTGCTCCATGTGCTCCTGTCTTGTGCGAAAGTTCACCGGATTGATTCGAAACCACGACTTTCCTTTGAGTTCAGTGGTTGAAATCCAAAACTTGCCGCCTTGCTCGATTCGCTGTGCCACTTCGGCATGCAGCTTCTTCGAATCCTCTTCGGAAATCTCTGCGCCTTTGTAGCGAATGCAGATCGCCGACATCGGCGGAACGCAGGCCGGTTCGAACTCCGGATGTTTTTCAGCCAGAGCATAAAGATGTTTCGCCTGGCGAACATTGTTGTCGATCCACTCCCCGATTTGCCGTGCGCCGTATCGTTTGAAGCTCATCCAAACCTTCAAGCTGCGAAAACGTCGCGATTGCTCGAACCCATGCACGTAATATTGGTAGCGCTCATTGGCTTTGTCGAACTCATCGGTGAGATATGAAGGCTTTATGCCAAAGGAAGCTGTGAGCCGGTGCTGATCTTTGACCAGCACTGCTCCGGCATCAAGTGGAGCGTAGAACCACTTGTGCGGATCGATCGTGATGGAATCCGCCAACTCGAGGCCCCGGTCGCGCATCGGCCATTGGTGGGAAAGCAGCATCCCTCCACCGTACGCGGCATCTACGTGCAGCCACATTCCCTCGCGATCTGCGATGCGACGCAGCGCCCGGACATCATCGACCGCGCCGGTGTTCGTAGTTCCGAACAACGCCACAATACACATCGGACGAATGCCATTTTTCTTATCTTTCGCGATCGCCGCTTCAAGCGCGTCGAGCCTAACTTGAAAATTCACATCGGTCGGGATTGCGCGCAGCGCATTCCGGCCGAGCCCGATCGCATCGACGGATTTGTCGAGCGAAACGTGACGCTCCTCTGACACGTAAACCGCCCAGCGATCCTCAATGCCCTCGTGCTGCGCGCGATCATCGGTCACGGCATCCCGTCCCAGCTTCAGGCCGATAAAGTTGGCCATCATTCCACCGCTGCTGAGGTTACCTCCCGCATTTTCATCGTAACCGCAAAGATCGGTCAGCCAGCGCACCACCCTGCGCTCCATGGCCACCGCTGACGGCCCAATCGAATATGCGCCGACGTTCTGGTTGATGGCCGAACAGATAAAGTCTGCAATAGCACCCACGGGATTAGGAGACGGAGTGATCAATCCCATGTATCCGGGATGGCCGACGTTTGTGCAATAAGGAAGCAGTTTGTGCTCAAGTTCGTCCAAAAGGTTGTTTGGCGAACTTGGGTCAAGGGGTAGGGACTCACCAAAGAGCTGATTTACCGTACCCGGCGCCACGTCTGGAAATACGCGCTTTCCTTCGATCTGATCAAAATATTCAGCCAGCAGGTCCACTACCCGGTGGCCCAAGTCGCAAAATTCTCTCGGATCCATTCGTTATCACCCGTGGCTATTCTACGACCTGCCACACTGCGGCGGCTCTCCGTTTGTTGCGGTCAAATTCTGGTGGCGAGCGGAAACTGCTTCCTCGCGTAGCTGGAAAACAGCTTCTTCCGGGCGGGAAATATCCTCGCGATTGCAGATATTCCTCAATCAGCCGCTACGCCATCGGGTGAACCGCGGTCGTCAGGGTCAAGTGTTCATGCATCATTTTGCTTCATGTCGGCAGGCTGCCAGTTGTTTGGTTGCGTTTAGGCCGCGACGATTGTTGGAGTATGGCATGGCATTCGTTTGAGGGTCAGGGTTGCCCGTGATCTGGGCGGAATTTTAACCGCGATTCCATGCCACTCAGTGCGCAAATGTTTCTCCTCATCCAGAATTCCTATATGGTCTCTGAACGACGGATGGCCCTGGCAGCGTTACTCCGCTTGACGTGGCGCGAGGCTTGCTCCACCAAACCCTGAGGACGTTCACTGATTCGAGGCGCGATTGCAGGGTGAGAGGTCGGTCCGTATGGAAATATTTTTTGTAGGCTGCAATCCAATTGACGGCAATGTCGCGCTGTGCCGTAGATAAATCCAGCTCACCATCACAGATCATTTCGTGGAGGCGTTCTTCCAGGGCGTCCTTGACGTGTGCATTCCACGTCCGGGATGTGTAGGGCTCCGGCCATAAATTGTGGATGTCTTCTACGCCGCCCAACCTTGGAGCAATCAGGTAGTCAACTTCATAGTCGTCCGTGTGAGCATTCACGATTCCGTACTCGCGAAAAACCTCTTGCCGCAAAGAGGTCGATACCTCTCCCACCACTTCCTCATGAGCGACCGAACAAACGTCGCTGATCGTAACTCTCCGCGTTGCGCCTGGTGTAAGACTCCGGTCCGGAAGGGTGCCGCGTTCGAATGCAGCAACGATTGAGTTTGCTCCACGCAGCGTGGAGTGGTGAACCAAGATGCTGCCAACCATCGCGGCAATGAGAACGGCTGCACACATTAAGGCTGCAGCGCGCGCGGCCGAGGTGAAGTGGAGTAACCACCGCCACGAATTGGCCTCGTGTTTAGAAGCCAGTTTGGCTAGCCCCGTTTTCAATAGTGCACGCGGGCCGGCGATGGGGGGTAATTGGGGATCGAGAGTCTGCCGGTGAGCGCGCGCGAAATCGGTAATCGTTCCTTCGATTTCTGCCATCCGAGCGCGGCAGGCCCAGCACTCAGCGAGGTGGGCGCGCACTTGAGCAGCCCGGCGGGTCGAGAGTTCGCCGTCTGACGTCAAAAGCATTTCTTGATCCGACAGGTGAAGATCTTCGCTCTGCATAGCTTTTTATCTCCCATCCGCACGGATCAACCGTGCTAGTGATCGTGTCAGTGATATCGATACAGCTCCCAGAGACATTCCGAGTACGGCTGCTATTTCCCGGTAGCGGAGACCTTCCGCACGCAGCCGCAGGCAACCCTGATCCGCCTCCGGGAGAGCGTGAACAACGGCTAGCAACCGGTGGCGCCTTTGAGCCGACGACAATTGTTCTTCGGGATCGGGTGCTGGGTCAAACTGCTCCTCTGCAATCGTCCGGTCGGAGGTCGTCTTGGCGTGCGATCTTTGGTTCGCATAGAGCTGTTTCAGGGCGAGATTATGCGCGACGCGGAAGATCCAGCCACGAAGGTTTTTTCGAGATCTGCGTAATCGGAGATGCCGGAAGAGGGACAAGAACACTTCCTGGATGACTTCCTCCGCATCATGCGCGGGAATGCCAAACGAGAGCGCATAGCGGAGAAGCGAGTCGCGAAACTGCTCAAAGAGTTCTATAACCTCGCGCTCGATCTCCGAGGGCTTTGCAGAAAGCGCCGTGTCAGCGACGGTTAGGAAAGGCAGCCCGTTGATCGAATCCATGGGTGGCATTTGCTCGGGTCCTTAAAATGTATATTCCATTTCCTCCGCTTCTGTTCAAGGTTTTTTCAAGCGCCTCTTTCAACTCCACTCATGAGATTAAAAAAGACTGAACAAAACGACCGGAAATAGAATTTTCAACATGAAGGGCGAAAAAGCTGCCATCGCCCCACCCGAAGGCAGCTATTCTAATCGGGTAACAAAATTAAAGATGAAAAAGCTGCTGATAATGGTCGTGCTTCTGTGGGCTCTTCCCATGCTCGGGCAAAGCTATACCGGAGAATTGCGTCTAACCGTCACCGATCCCGCTGGATTGGGCCTGAAGAGCACGGTTGAACTCGTCAGTCAGGGCAACGAGTATCTGCATACGTTCACTACGGATGATCAGGGCAGCCTGGATGCCAAGCGCCTGCCCTATGGAATCTACGAGATCCAGATCCAAGCGCAAGGTTTTGCTCAGGGTTCTGAATCGATTGAAATACGTTCCGCGCTTCCCTTGGATCGCACGATTCGACTGAAAGTGGCTACAGTCTCCGAATCGGCGAATGTCTGCGCATCCGGCACATTGGTCGATCCCTATCGTGCAGGTTCGTTCAATGAAATGGGTTCAGAGACGATTCAGAATCGCTTGACCGCGCTGCCCGGCCGCTCCATGCAGGATCTGGTGAACTCCGAACCGGGCTGGCTCTACGAAGGCAATGCGGTGCTGCACCCTCGCGGATCGGAATATCAGACACAATTTGTGGTGGACGGCATACCGCTCACCGACAACCGTTCGCCCAACTTTGGCGCGGAGCCTGCCGAAGCTGACGACATCGAATCCATCAAGATTTATACCGCCGGCGTTCCAGCGGAATTTGGCAGGAAGATGGGCGGCGTGGTTGAGGTCAATACTCTCAAAGACCAAGACCCGGGATTTCATGGCCAGCTCACCATGTTCGGCGGCACCTACGATACGGCTGGGATTAATACCCAGGATCAATATAGGTGGGGCAAGAATACGTTTGGCCTTAGCGCCTCCGGCAACATGACGGGCCATTATCTTAATCCGGTAGTCCCCGAGAATTACACCAACAACGGCACCATCGCTAATTTTTCGGTGAGTTATGAGCGGGATCTCACGCCGAAAGACCGTCTGACGATGATTGTCCGCCATGAACTCGCGCGCTATGAGATCCCCAACGAATACGTGCAGCAAAATGGAGCGTTTGTACCAAACTCGGACAACACCGTCGGCTGTCCCCCCGGCCTCGCCGGAGAGCCACCGGTCGATTGCGTGTTCATTCCCGGAGGGCAGTTGCAGACGGGCGACAACTTTGAAACCATGGGGAGCGTCTCCTATCAACACATTTTTTCCTCCGATGCGATAGGCGCGCTGCGCGGAATGGCCCGCGACAACTCCAACGATTTTTATTCCAACCCGGCGTCATGGCCCCTCATTGCCACCCAACACAACGACTTCAAGGAAATTTATTTCAACGGCAGCGTCTCCGTTCATCATGGCAGGCAAGAATGGAAGGCGGGCATCGAATCCGATGCGATCTTCCTGCACGAAAACACTAGCTACGTGATGCCCGACTGCGCCAACCCTAACGACCCTCGATGTCCTATCAATATTGGGATTTTAGACGCGGGTGCGACCACCTTTGCCTTTACCGGCAGCCGCCCCGATCTCGAGCAATCGGCCTACGTTCAGGATGCCATCCGGCTTGGCAACTGGTCGGTGAACGCGGGACTTCGGTGGGATCACTACCAGTTGCTGGTGAACCAGAATGCGGTGAGCCCGCGTATCGCCATCTCGCGCTATTTCCCCTCCGCCGGCTTAAATATTCACGGCTCCTATGACCGCATCTTCCAGACGCCATCCTTCGAAAACATCCTCTTAGCCAGTTCTCCGGCTGCCGAGGCCATAGACACCAGCGTTGCCGCAGTGCAACTGCCGGTCCAGCCTTCTCACGGCAACTATTATGAATTGGGCACGACGAAAGGATTCTTCGGGAAACTGCGGCTAGACACGAATGTGTTCCGCCGTAACGTGAACAATTATGCCGACGACTCTCAAATTCTGAGTACCGGGATCAGTTTCCCCATCGCGTTTGAGAAAGGCATTCTCTATGGCGCGGAAGCCAAGCTCGAAGTTTTGCGTTGGGGGCGCTTTTCCGGCTTCGCCAGCTACTCCTATATCGTGGGCAATGTCTGGAACCCGGTAACCGGCGGTCTGTTTCTTGGGGATGACGCCACCGGCGCGACGACCCAACTCACCGGGCATTTCCCCGACTCACAGGACCAGCGAAGCACGGTGCGCGCCCGCGTCCGCTATCAGGTCGCCCCGCGCTTGTGGGTCGCCTTGGGAGCCGATTACAACACCGGACTGCCGTTTCAAGCGGATTTGACCCCGCAGCAATATGCCACGGAATATGGTCAAGTGGTGGTTAATCACCTCAATTTTAATCTCGGCCGCATTAATCCGTACTTCACGCAGAATGCTTCGGTGGGCGTCGATCTCTATCAGCACGAAAAACGTTCGGTACGCTTTCAAGGTGACGTCGCGAACCTGAGCAACACACTCGAAGTAATCGACTTCGGAGGGCTGTTCTCCGGCAACGCACTCGGCCCCTCGCGCCAATATACGTTTCGCCTTGTAACGACGTTCTGAAAGCCGGCGCGGTTCATCGGACCCTGCTTGCATGAGGGCCTTTTCCGGTGGGAGAAAGTTGAACGAGGGCCTGGACGACGAACGGCGTCATTGTCGATATATTGAGAAAGGATGTGTGATGGGATCAAGAAAAATCCGCTTTTGGCTGTTGACGGTCATCATAATCGGCGCGGCCGGGGTACTTCTCTGGGCAGGTTCTGCCTCTACGAAAGTTCCCACCAACGTTGCCTACGTGAGCGAAGAAGAGGGTGGGGTCAGCGTGATCGACTTAAGCACGCTGAAGGTAATCGGCAGGTCCGAAACGAGCGATCTCGATCCCCGCGGACTGGCGGTGACGTTCGACGGGAAATATGTCATCACGTCGAACAAAAACACAAGCGATGGCGCGGTCTTTAGCACGCCGGATCTGCGCTTGCTAACGCGAATTAAGATTGGAGAGAGCCCCGAATTCATCAAGATCAATCCCGCCGGCGACCGGCTTTTTGCGACTACCGAACCCAGTTCGAGGGGCGGACCACCCCCGGGAGCCACTGGAGCCGCGAAAGCCGAGAGCGACGATGACGAAAATGGGCCTCCCGCGCAGATCGCTACATTTCGTGTAAAAGATTGGACACCGGGTCCGGTTTCCACAGCGGGTCAGGAAACGGAAGGCATTGAATTTTCGCGCGATGGAAAATTGATGTTGGTAGCCAACGAATCGCAAGAAACCATCGGAGTATTCGACGAGACCACCGGGCGGCATCTGCGAGACGTCGATCTGAAAACCTATGGTATCCGCCCGCGTGGCCTGAAAGTTTCGCCGCTGGGTAACGGGTACGCGGTGACGATGGAAGGTTCGGGGACGTTACTGACAATGGACCCGAACTTCAAGGTAATCAGATCTGTGCCAACAGCAGCGAAGCCCTACGGAGTCGCGTTCGATCGCGCGGGCAAGCGCATTTTCGTTTCAGCCGCACTGGCAGGTAAACTCCAAGTGTTTTCGGCGGATTCTCTGCAACTCCTCGCCGAAGTGCCCACCGGCAAGAGGTGCTGGCATTTCACGTTTACGCCCGACGATTCCAAGATTCTGTTGGCCTGTGGACGATCGAACAATGTAGTTGTGATCGACGCCAATTCGTACAAACCAGTCGGGACAATCGAAGGACTCAAGATGCCGTGGGGCATCGTGACCTACCCGAGGTCATATGGGAGTTTGGGATTGCCGTAAGTACACACAATGTCATCCAGAGCCTAGGTCTCCGTCGCCGCGGCGGCTGCGGGATTTAAGGTAAGTCAACATGGCAAATTACTCGACCACAAGAATGCGCCTGCCTCTCTTGCCCTTGGGCATAGCCCTGATCTTTCCCTCGTTCTTACGGGCCCAGAGGCCAACTGGCGGATCGATCCGTTCCACAGTGGCGCCCACTTTAGCGTGCGTCACATGATGATCTCGACGGTGCGCGGGGAATTCACTGGCATCACTGGATCAGTGACCTACGATCCGAAGGATCCCGCTAGGGATGCTGTGGAAGCCGCAATCAGGAAGGTCGGCGCTCGTCTCGGGAAGGGCCTTCCGTGTAGCTGACAAACCACGATATGAGGTCTTCTTGGTGTACTTGTGGTCGTGAGACTCTTCTTGCGATCAGGGATTATTGGCTGCATTGCGAAGTAGTCTTGGCTCAGACGACAACCTGGCAAGATCATAGGCCAACCCAATCAGTAGTTCTTCGCCAGGTATTCGCGCAGGCGATCAATCCTGAAGCTGGCATCGCCGGTCTCGATTTCGAGAAGCAGTTGCGCCGCCATCAGTTGGTTGTGGAAGTCGAAGGCTGCCGAGGTGTCTGGATCGCCGACCAGCTGAAGACTCTTGCCGATCTGCTTACTCTCCTCCTGCAAAGACTTGAACCTGGATTCCTGTACCGACACGCTGTTAACCAACTGCCGTCGCAGGATATCCATGTTGCGCACGACATCGCCCTCCTGTACTTTTTTCCATTCGTCGTAGGCTTCGGCAGTACGATCCAGATGCTTGTTGATGGCCCGGCTGGCGAGATTGTAGCTGACGGAAACGGCGCCATACGGTTGTGCGCCCTGGGCCACTGGATTGACCTGCTGATGAACGCCGACGGAGAGCGCCACATCCCAATTATTCTGACGGCTTAACCTATCTTGTGCTCTTTGCTCATCCACCTCACTGTTCTGTTTTTCCGCGACCAGGTCTTTTAATGGCTTATCGCTCAGCAGCGGAGTGTAGAGCGCAGCAATCTTCGATTGCGTGTCGGCCAGATCGGTGTCCAGCTTGATCTTCGTGGTCTGTAGCGAGAAGAGCATCAGACGGGTGGCATTCTGGGCCTCGACCATCTTTGAGGTCATTTCCATCAGACGGTCCAACGACTTCGAAGCCTGTTCGAGCAGAACGAGCCGATTACGCAAAGCCTCTTTCTCGATGCTGGGGATCGCATATTGGATATCCTGCTGGGCTCCCGTGGTGGCCCTGTACAACTCGCAGTTCTTGTGGGCCGCATCCATGGTCAGCCCAGCTTTTTTCATGGCCGAAAGGCCAACCGAAGCGCCGGCGACCAGTTGCAATGGCAGGCCAGTCTCGGGCTGGGTCATCCCGGCCACAGCTGCGGGCGTGCGCAGCAGGTCGCGTTGTGCCTCGGCTTGCTCCATGACGTAGGCGCAGTAGGCCTGCTGATCTGTCGAGTTCACTGCCAAGGCAGGCGGGTCCACCGCAAACGTGTGGACGGAGACAAGAAAAAGCGACGAGGCCATTGCAAGCCATGAGGCCATGACAAACTTCCTGTGCTTCAGAAACATTCTCGCTCTCCTCAAAACAAAAGCGGCTTGCGGCCCAGGAACACCGTCTTCGATTTCGCAGAATTGGCGTGGTCGGGGTCCAGATTCATCTGGATCAGGAAGCCGCGAATCTGGGTCTTGAAGATGGGATGAATGGCCTGCTCTTCGCCGGTGAATATCTGTTTTACCGCACCCACCTTGCGGCACAGAACCATATTCAGGTAACAGTCGTAGATCGGACCGCCGACCACCACGGTAGCCTGGTCGTCATAGGGGACGAAGGCGAAGTAGAGCCTCTGTTCCCCGGATGCATTCAGGTAGTACGGGCTTTGTTTGGCGGTAACGATGGCTTCTCTTAGCCGATCAATCTGCCTCGACTCTTCCTGAAGTTGTTTTTGCGCGACACTAATGGCGATGTCGAGCTGCGCAACTTCAGACCGCAACTCGGCCTGCTTTACGAGCACGTTCAAAGAGTTGGTGCCAGTTGTCGTCTTGTCGAGAACGCTGTCGGTCAGCAGGATCTCGGCAATTTTGCTGTCCGTATAGGCGCCCTGGGCCGTGTTCAGCGCCGCCAGTTGGGTCGCCGCGTCGCCCTTGGTGATCAATCCTGCAGTCAGGTCTTTGTTGATGTCGGATTGTACTTGCTTAAGCTGGGCCATGACTTTTTGCGTTTTCAGGTTGTTGGCCTGCTTCTGTTTGTCGAGTGCTGAGAGTTCTGGGCCGGCGCTGAGGTTATGCGTGCGTTCCCGGTCGATCGCAGTCTGTAGTTCAGGTTCCAGTTGCAGCAGCGCTCCGCGATGCTTGGTCATTTCGGTAATGCCATTGTCCAGTTTCTTGGTGTCCACCTTCAAGTCTTCGATGGTCTGCTGGCTGGTCACGAGCTTCTCGCGGAAATCGAGGCTCTTCTCGTCCGCTGCCGAGAGGATGACCGGCGCTGCCCAGGAATTGTCCACGGCATAGAAGCCCATGACGAAGGCATAGGCGATAATGCCCGCCAGCACTAGATACAGCACTGTGATGGCAAAGATCCGGTAGAGCGTGATAACGAGCTTGTAATGTAGAGATTGCCCAACTGGAGCTTTCTTATTCTCGGAGGGCAGCATCTTCACTTTCGTTTCGGAGGCAAGCGTATCAACGGGCGGTGTTGCCAAGAGGCACCTCTGGTTGGTCGTCTAGTTGTTCGTCTTGACGTTCTTTGGTTCGAGTGCCCCAGTCCGCGGAATCCATGGTGCACAGCGCGAGGGGCGTGAGAAACAAACTGCTGACCAGCGTCCAGCCGACATAGGCCGCAAACGCCAAGGGATGCACGATCGTTTCTTTCACGCTGTATTTCTTTATTACCCAGGTAAGAACCGCTCCAATTCCCAGAGATGTAATCAGCGGAACCGGCCCTGCCCATGCCATGGGATCCGAACTGAGCGCTGTGACCACGACCAGGAACCCCACCAACGCTCCGAGTGGAATGAGTACCAGCGTCAACACGGTGTTGGGATGCAGCTTCCAGATGTGTTGCGGTAGTGTTCTGAGGGTGAAGAAAAAATCGCGCACGATGCTGCGTCGCCAGCGCAGTTGCTGTTTAAAAAGTACGGACAATGTATTCGGCACCGTGGTCCAACACAGCGCGTCATTATTAATGTAAGTTCCATAGCCTCGCAGCAGCGTCTGATGGGTCAGGAATCGGTCTTCCCCCTGACTCACGGGAATACCGAACCAGTGGCGCGCACGGATCGATGGCTCGATCTCCAGCAGCAACGTGCGCCGGATGGCGAATAGGCACCCGCTGATACAGCACACACTACGAGTCCAGTTCTCCGGAATCTTATAAAGCTGGAACGCAGAATAGTAAATGATCGTCTGAATGGCCGTGATAACGCTGTCGTTGGGGTTCCTGACTCCCACTCTGCCGCCCACCGACCCCATGCCCGGTTCGGCGAAACAGGCGGTCAACTCGCGAATCGCGTCCGGATGAAAGATGCAATCGGAATCGATGGAAATGATCACCTCTGCGGTGGAGTGCTGTAGCGCGTTACAGACGGAGCGCGCCTTCCCGCTATTGACCGCATTCCGCCCCGTCCTTATTTGTATGTTGGTGAAATCGCGCTGGGCTTTAAGCATCCACTCGTAGCTGTCATCGACGGAGCAGTCGTCCTGGGCAATCACTTCAAATTTCTCGTTCGGATAGTTGCTCTTACTGATGCTCTCGATCGTCTCGTAGACAGTCTTGCCCTCGTTGTAGCAAGGCATCAACACGCTCACAGTTGGTTCATACGTGTAGTCCTTCAAGGCCCTGGTGCTGGGGAAGGAAAACTTCATAATGATGCCCATCAAATACTTGACCACGGATATGAGCAGACAAAGAACGAGGATAAGCCATAGCAGAATCGGGGCCATTACAGCTGCACCTCCCGGCGCAGATAGGTCATGCCGGAGACTCCGGTGTGTCTAGCAGACTGTGCGGCAATACGACAATCCGGTTCCCGATGTTGAATCACGCAACACTCTCCGGAACTCGCAACTATACCATCCAGGTCGCCGCCTGTAATTGCCACAAAGTGACGAACAGCACGATTGAACTTCTTGGCAAACCGTCCGGCTTCAAGGCTGAATGGCAGCCGGGAACATAGTTTGGCTCGCCGAAAGCGACGCGCGCATTTTAACAACGCACCCGTGGCAGCAATAGCAGCTTCAATCTTGGCGGTACTGCTAACCTCACGGTGGAGCTACTAGAGGCGGCGGGCTACTCGCTAGCCGGCTAAGGGTAGCCGCGAAGTCAACCACGTAGGGTATTGCGCGCTGTCGCGCGTCTCGATCGCCAAGCCACTGTAAGTCCACAGTTGGCGCTTCGTGCGGAACCGATGAGGGTTTGGATCAGTGCAATCAACAGACATCGCGGCGATCATGTTCAGCGGCCCAATGGAGCGGTGTCTTGAGGTACTCGTCGCTCGCACGCACGAGACGAGGATCGGCGGCCAGGAGGCGGCTCGACGACCGGCATGTCGCCATCCCTGACAGCTTGGAGAATTGCGGCTGTGTCATCCATGGTAGTGCTCGACAGAAGAATTTTGTTTATAGTTATTATAGATTTTCAAGCGCGACACTTCTAATCTGCTCAAGAGGTCGTGTTCAACTTCGAAGAGGCATTACTTTGGTGACGATCACGAGATCCTTGGCATAAGGATAGAGCACCTGCTTGATAAGCTGATTAGTCACATGAGGTCCGTAGAAGTCGCTGGTGTCGATGTGGTTCACGCCCGACTCTACCACCTCGCGCATAACGGCAAGGGCGGCATTCACATCCCGCGGCGGTCTCTACACGCCCGGGCCAGCCAGTTGTATGGCGCAGTAGCCCATGCGGTTTAATGTCATGGACTTGCCGGGCAGGGTGAAACTGCCGGCGAGGTCTTTATTGTTCAATCATTTTCATTCCTCCTGGGTGCGGTGTTCCTCCGTAGTAATGAGGAAAGCTAAAACGACTCTCCAACCAGTTCTTCACTTTTATTCCAGAGGGCCTCGGCAGCTTTTGCATCGATCGCGTAACCGCGTACACCTTCGTTTATGGAGACGGGCACATCATCGTCCGACACGATGACGCCGACGTGACAATCCTCGCAGTACTGGCCGCCGATCTCGTCGGCGGAGGCGACCACAGCAGCCCACACCGAAGTTGCGCCTCCTTGTGGAATCGTCTTCCACTGGAAGGGGTCTCTGCCTTGCGCTGCGCGTTGCTGATTTATCTGGTCGATCATCTTCTCTATTCGGCCAGGATCTTGGTAGCGACCGAGTTCGGTCTGAATACCTCCCGGATGCACGGCCGCAGCGCGCACGCCCCGATCCCGGTGACGTTTATCGAATTCGACCGCAAAGAGGATATTCGCCGTTTTGGACCTCCCATAGGCAATGAACGGATCATAAGGAGTGTGCTCGAAGTTTGGATCCTCCAGATCGATGTTCGAGTAGCGATGGCCCGCAGAGGAAAGGTTGATGAGCCGCCCGCCATCGCGGATGAGCGCCGCAATCCGGTTGACCAGGACAAAATGGCCCAGATGATTCGTCCCGAACTGTGTTTCGAAGCCATCGGCTGTGTGGCCGAACGGTATGGCCATCACTCCGGCATTGGCGATGACCACGTCGAACGGCTCTCCCTTTGCCAGCAGCCCGTCGGCGCAGGCACGCACGCTTTTCAGGTTTGCAAGATCGAGTTCAACGAGTTCGAAAGTTCCGCCATTGGCCGCGGCGTCCTTTCGCACTTGCTCGGTTGCGGCGTTAGCCTTGTTCAAATCCCGCGCCGCGCCTACAACATCAGCGCCGTGCGCAGCGAGGGAGCGCGCCGTTTCCACGCCGATTCCGGCCGAAACACCCGTTACGAGAATCCGTTTGCCCTTCAGATTCACGCCGAACAACACGTCGTCTGTGGTCGAAGTTGCGCCGAATGAAGTTGCTTCAAGTATATTCGTCATTCCCTACCTCCTTGTGCTGATACGTTCGATGTGATGTTCATGGATGCGCTCACGCGCTAGCTGTGCAATGGGACGGCATCCGCAGTGTGTTCGAAATAATGCTCCTCATTCAGATCGGTAATGAGCCCAGGCTGAACCGGTCGCCATTCCAGCCGTTCCTGCGTCTGCGCGCTGGAAGCCGGAGCGTCGATACCAAAGAAGTGAGCGATCCAGCCAAAATGATCGGCTGCTTCCTCGCGAGATTGACTGACGACCGGTACGTTCAGACCTCGACCGATTGCCGCAGCGATCTCTCGAGTCGGCACGCCCTCGTCGGCCACGCCGTGATAGCTCGCCCCTGCGGTACCTTTCTCAAGCACGAGCCGGTACAAATGAGCTGCATCGAGCCGATGCACCGCGGGCCAGCGGTTGAGCCCGTCGCCAATAAATGCCGAAACGCCCTTTTCGCGTGCGATGCTAATCAGGCGTGGCACAAAGCCGTGATCACTGTTGCCGTGGACCGATGGCGGAAGCCGCAACACAGATGCGCGGACTCCGCATGCCGCCAGCGCAAGCGCCGCCTCCTCCGACTTGCGGGGGAAGCTGGGATTGGACGCATCCTCTTCTGTTGCGAGCGAGCCTTGGCGTTGAACGAGCAAGGTTCCGCCTGTGACGATCAACGGGCGCTCAGAGCCCGCGAGCGCGCCGCCGAGAGTCTCGATGGCACACCTATCCGCCTCGGCGGCAGGCCCATAGTTTGAGAAATCGTGGATAAAGGCGGTGTGGATCACTCCGTCGGCAGCCGCTGCGCCACTGCGAAGGCTTTCGAGATCTTCGAGCGAACCGCGATGTACGTCGGCTCCCGCCGCGATAAGCGACTTGGCGCCCGCATCCGAGCGAGCGAGGCCGAGCACCTGATGACCAGCGTCGATCAGTTCTCGGACGACTGCCGTACCAACGAAGCCTGTAGCGCCGGTAACAAAAACACGCATATTCTTTTCCTCCTAAGCATTTGTGAATTCGGTCGATAGAGACGAAGCCGTCACCCGAGTTGCGAACCGAGTAGAAGCCTTCGCAGTGATCAATCGCCATTCGCTGGCTGAAGCAGGCAGAGCATCGATCTCGATCAACTCCTGCAGCCAGTCTTCTGCTGAGATCTCTGCCTGTTCTGACCCGAACAACTGAGTGATGGCATTGAAGAATGCTGACAACGCCCGCTCCGCCATCGTCGTGAGGTCGGCGCAACGAGGGTCGGGATTTCTTGACGGCTTATGCCGAGCAAGTGGATTCATATTTCTCACCTCATGAAGCCGGAAGGACCGGGAACCGCTATTGACAGGCTGCCGCGTTTCCGACTAAAACGGAGAGTGTCTCCGAATTAATAGATAAGATAACCGGAGGCTTTCTCCGGTTGCAACTTTTTTGTATGCCGCCCAAGAATCAGAAAATTGCCCCGCGAAAACCGCGCACCGATGCGCAGCGGAACCGCGAGCGCATTCTGGAGACGGCGAAGGAGGCGTTTACTCGGTCCGGCGCGAACGCCAGCCTCGACGACATCGCCAAAGAGGCCGGCGTCGGAGCGGGAACTCTGTACCGCCACTTTCCTACACGCGATGCACTCATCGAAGCGGTCTATCGGACTGAGGTGGAAAAACTGGCCGGGGCCGAGAAGAAGTTCTCCGAAAGCCTTCCTCCCATCGAGGCCTTGCGAGCATGGATGTTACTATTTGTCGACTACATCGCGACAAAGCAGATCATCGGCCCCGCTCTGAATTCGCTCGTCGGAGGGCCTTCGAAGCTGTATGAAGGTTCACGCAGTCAGATCCAGGGAGCGATTGATTCGCTGGTGAAGCGCGCAATCAAGAGCTGCGACATTCGTAGAGATCTGGAGCCATTCGATCTGCTCCGCGCACTGATCGGCGTCTCCCACGTAGCGTCCGGTCCCGAATGGCAGCAAAGCGCCAGGAGACTCGTGGACATCCTCATCACGGGTTCGCGGCCAATCAAATAGAGCCGGTGAAAAAGTTAGGATTCGATTACCAACCCATTTGGCGCATCCGCTTAAGGATAATCGCGCTGTAGTTATTCATTCGCTCGGGTCGTCGCTTCAGGGGAGCCGGCAGAATTGCAGCGAGTCGTGCCGCCTGCTGCAGGCCGATATTCCGGGCTGCGGTTTCGTCGTAGTAGCGACACGCCGACTCTGCACCATAAATACCCGGGCCCCATTCGACCACGTTGAGGTATATCTCCAGAATGCGCTGTTTGCCGAGGGCGAATTCGGCCACCGGTACCAGTGTGATCTCTGCGCCCTTGCGGAGGATCGAGCGGCCCGTTCCGAAGAATAGGTTTTT
>CAYOVU010000040.1:0-11145 GCA_964407505.1 uncultured Acidobacteriaceae bacterium
CAGGAGTCTCAACCGGCGGATTCGGGGCGGAACAAGTGGTTCACGGCGGACCGAAGCTGGGGCAGGCCGACGCCGGTCCCGCGACAACTCCAGTGGAGATTACTTTTAAGCCGCAACCGGTTTATACCGACGAGGCTCGCAATCTGAAGCTCGAAGGTGAAGTTCTTCTGGAAGTGATGTTCAACGCCAACGGAACATTGCACGTGAATCGCGTAGTCCGCGGGCTCGGTCATGGTCTAGATGAAGCGGCAATTGCCGCCGCCAACAAGATGCGTTTCAAACCAGCGCTGCGTATGGGGCAGCCAACCGATTCGACGGCAGTTGTCCATGTGTTGTTTCAGTTGGCGTACTGATATTTGCTGTTTGAAGAATTTAGCTTGAAGAAGTTTTGGGTTCCGAAACAAGCAACATCGTTCGAAAGAAATTGGAGAACAGAGTCATGCGTACTTGGAAATGGATGTTCACTGCCGCCCTGCTGGTCTCGGTGAGCGCTTCCGCTCAGCAATCGTCGGATTCGCAACCTGTGGCGCAACCAGCCGCGACTGCGGCCACGCAACCGGCACAACCCGCGCAGCCTGCATCGACCACGAGCGCAGCCCCGGCGCCAACGCCATCAGCTTTGCCTCAGCCCACAACCATGGATCAGGTTGTGGATCGCTTCATCGACCGCGAGCATGGACTGATGAAAGCGCTGGCGACTCGCACGCCAGTGGTGGAAACCTATCTGCAAAATCTGAGCGCCGACCCGCAGCTTGGTCCGGTGCCCAGCGAAGACCACTACTTTCTTGGCCGCATGGACATGGGCGAAACCGTCGACCGCAAAGATTATTTGAAAGATCAGGACAAGGGCATGGAGACGCGCCTGATGGGCGGCTTCCACAAACTGTTCAAGGTGCAGTATCAGCCGATGGGCTTCTCGTGGATGGTCTACGCCGACCGCAGCGACTTCGATCGCGAGCATTATGAGTTTCATTACATCCGCCGCGAATTTCTTGGCGACATTCGCTGCCTGGTCTTCGATGTCACGCCAAAGAAGACCGCCGGCAGAGGACGCTTCCTGGGCCGCGTGTGGGTCGAAGATCAGGATTACAACATCGTTCGGCTCAACGGAACTTATGCTCCTGCGCCGCGAAATTCCTACTTCTTCCACATGGATAGCTGGCGCCTTAATCTGATTCCTGGCTACTGGGTTCCGGCTTACATCTACAGCGAAGAAGGCGACTTCAGCGCCGGCGTGAAGAACAAGCTGGCTTTCAAGGCGCAGACGCGCATCTGGGGTTACGACCTGAAGAAGGGCGACAAGGACGACGAACTCACTCAGATTCGTGTCGACGCTGTGAAGGACGAAAGCGCCACCACGCAGGATGCCTCACCGCTGCAGGCCGAGCGCGAATGGCAGCAGCAGGCGGAAGACAACGTCATCGAGCGGCTCACGCGCGCGGGCTTGCTTGCCCCCGAAGGCGATGTGGATCGAATTCTTATGACGGTGGTCAACAACCTTGAGGTCACCAATAACATCGACCTGCCGCGTCCGGTGCGCACGCGAGTGCTGCTCACGGCGCCGCTTGAAACTTTCAGCGTAGGCAACACCATCGTCATCAGCCGGGGTTTGATCGACGTGCTTCCCGACGAGGCTAGCCTGGCTTCTGTGCTCTCGCACGAACTGGCGCACATCGTGCTCGGCCACAACCTGGGCAGCAAGTATGCGTTCAACGACCGCATGCTGTTCTCCGACGATTCAACCTACGCGAACCTGGGCTTCAAACACATTCCGGAAGAAGAAACCGCGGCCGACAAGAAGGCTGTGGATTTGCTAAAGAATTCGCCTTATGCGCAGAAGCTCGACAACGTCGGCTTGTTCCTGAAAGCGCTGCAGGCTCGCTCTACTCAGCTCAACGCTCTGTTGACCACCCACCTTGGCAATTCGCTCGGCGAGAATGGCAGCATCACACGCTTGAACGCTCTGTCTACGCAAGGTCCGGCGCTCGACAACACCAAGCTGGATCAGGTTGCAGCCTTGCCGCTCGGCGGACGCGTCAAGATCAACCCATGGGATGACAAAGCGGAAATGGTAAAAACGGCTCCCGTCGCCATCACTTCAGTGCGCGACAAAATGCCGTTTGAAGTCACGCCGTTCTTTCCGCGGTTGACCCGCTACGGCACTGCAGTTGCACCAGCAGCAGCGCCAACTACCGCATCGAACTCACCCTCGGGCAACTAGAAGAAACCTAACCACAAGTTGCAATAAGACGTCGGCCGGGATCCGGAATCACCTTCCGGGATACCCGGCCTGCGTTTTTCAGATTCCGCACGTTTGCGAACTTGTCGTCCCGAGCGAAAGCGAGGGATATTGGTCCGTGCCTGCAGCGGAGACGCTGCTAGTGCGGGTAACAACCAAGATCCCTCGCGTTCGCCGGGATGACAATTTGAGCTAATCTTTTTTCGTTTTTCCCGGCAATCCCGCGGGATTCTCGTGAGTCCGTTCGCGGAAGGTCCCGCGCATGCCTGCCGCGAGTTTAACGCTTGATTCGCCGTACTTGTCGCGCAGCCGATCGGCTGCGGCCAGGGCATCTTTCCAGCGTTGCTGGCGGCCGCCTTCGAGCAGGTTGATCTGCTCCGTTCGTTCTTCGAAAGACGACGTCTGCACGCCTAGCAGTCGCACTTCCCTTCCCGGCTTCCAGTTCTTGCGAAACAGCGTGCGGATTTGTTCAAAGATTTCGCCATCGAGCTGTGTTGCTGAAGATAAGGTGTGCGCGCGCGTGATGGTGGTGAAATCTTTATAGCGCAGCTTAAGTTGAATCGTCCCCGCGTAGAAATTCGCCTCCCGCAGCCGCCGCCCGACCATCTCGCTTAGGCGCATCAGTGTGGCTTCAAGCTGACTCACGTCCGCCGTGTCTTCGTTGTAAGTGTGTTCGTGGCTGATGGATTTTGCCGCAACGTCGGCGCCCACCTCGGTGTCGAACCATCCGCCCGCGTCTTCTCCGCGCGCTTTGCCCGCGAGCGCCAGCCCCCATTTGCCGAATCTCTGCTCGAGTTCGGAGTCTTCCAGCCGCGCTAGATCCCCTACTTTCTTGATGCCCAGCTCGTGGAGATGGCTCTCCATCACCTTGCCCACGCCGGGGATTTCGCGCACATCGAGCGGGGCGAGAAACTTCGCTTCTTCGCCCGGGACGATCCAGAGCACGCCATTGGGCTTGGCCTGCGCCGATGAAACTTTTGCAATCAAACGCGACGACCCGATACCGATCGAGCAATTCAGATTCGTTTCTTCCTTCATCCGCTGATGCAGCTTGTGCGCCGCCTTCAGCGGCGGCCCCAGCAACCGCGCCGTCCCAGTCATGTCGAGGTAGGCTTCGTCGATGGAAGCCATCTCCACCTGCGGCGAGAAACCGGTCAGAACTTTATAGACTTTTTCCGAGCACTCGCGGTAGCGATCCGGGTGACCGTCAACAAAAATGGCCTGTGGACAAAGTTTTGCCGCGGTTCGTAACGGCATAGCGGAATGCACGCCAAACTTCCGCGCCGCGTACGACGCCGCCGAAACCACTCCGCGCTCGTCGCGTTGTCCGCCGACAACCACGGCTTTGCCTTTGAGCGATGGATCGAACAACTCCTCCACCGAGACGAAGAACGCGTCCATATCGACGTGGAAGATGGTGCGGGCGAAAGCCGGCAACTGGGATGTGACGGCCATGAGCGGATTGTACCAGCCGGTTGTCTACCCCCGCCCCTACGGAAGGGAGTCGCAAATAAGTGTAATGGCCTGTTTAAAGCGGTCATCCGATTGATGGTGGACAGGGATGACTTTTCATGTGGTCTATGATATAAACCTGTTTATGGAGAGCGACACTCGCGCGGGGCACGACGGTCCGATCGACCATAGGCGGCTAAAGTTCGTAACTGAGAACTTGGCCGCGCTGCAAGGACTCGACACCGTTGCCTTGGGTGCGATGCTGTTTTTTCTTGAACTCAAGGATGTGTTGAAGGATCCGTGGTGGCTATACGTTTTGAATCTCGCGGCTGTCGTCGTCATCGTTCGTCAAATGCCGTCGAAGTATTACGAGCGTCATTTCGGGCGTGTAGAGCCGAAGTCGAAGAGGCCTACTAGCAGACGAGAAGCAGTAGGGGGTTTAGTTGGTATTCTGCTCGTGATTGTAGCCCTTATCTGGGGACGTCGTATTGAGGTATGGGCGGATGCCGTTCTGATGGGTGATCAGAGCGGCCAAATTCGGTGGTTGGTATCATTGATGTGGAGCGTGAGATTGTTACGGAACCCCCAAAAGGATTCGTCCGCGGATCCTAGAGGGCCATTATTTTATGTCTTTGGATTGGCCACAAGTTTTGCCGTTTGCCTCTACCCGAAGTGGTGTCCAGAGGTGATGCAATCCTTGATCTGGAAGACACTCAATGCAGGTTCTCTTGGCTTGACCCTGATCGCATGGGGATTGCGCGATCACCTTCTGCTGGTTCACCTTCTGCCGAAAAAAGGGAGTGACGATGAAGACGAGTGATCAGGAAATGTTTGAGTTACCAAACCGCTTGGTGCACGAGCCTGCTCGACTCGCGATTCTAACGGTTCTTTGTTCCTGTGAGTCGGCAGACTTTGTGTTTCTCCGTCGCGCAACCGGACTCACCAAAGGAAATCTGTCCGTGCAACTTGTGAATTTGGAGCAAGCGGGGCTGATCGTCATCACGAAAGAGATTGTGGAAAGGAAAATGCGAACGACCGTAAAACTTTTGAAGCGCGGAGCCGCTGAAATCGAAGAATACTGGCAGACTATGGACGCCATTCGCTCACGTATGGTGAGACAAAAAGACAGACGTTCCACGCGTCATCCTTTGCCTGCAACCGCCCGCCTCGGCTTCGCAGGTTAAGTCTTCCGCAAGGATAGTTGTTGAAAAATCGCCATTACACTCATCGAAACCCCGTACGCTAGCCCACCGCCGTTAGCCCTTTCCCCACCGCCTGCACTCCGCCCTGCATCTGCCGCACCCGTTCATAAACCTTGCCGTACTCCCGAGCCGAGGCGTTCCAGGAAAAGTCTTTGCTCATGCCGTTGCGCATGAGCACTTGCCACGAGGTCTGGTCGCGGAATGCCTGCAGCGCGTGTTTGATGGTCAGCAGCAGCGCCTCGCCGGTGTAATCCGTGAATTTGAAGCCTGTACCTTTTCCGGAGGTCGCGTCCCATGGTTCGATCGTATCGTCGAGGCCGCCGGTGGCACGCACGATGGGTACTGTGCCGTACTTCAGGCTGTAGATCTGGTTCAGGCCGCATGGTTCGTATCGCGATGGCATCAGGAACATGTCGGCGCCAGCCTCGATTTTGTGAGCGACGGCGTTATCGTAGGCGACTTTCACGGCGATTTTATTGGGGAACTGTTTGTTGAGGCGGGCAAACATTTCTTCGTACACTTTGTCGCCGGAGCCGAGAACGACCACGATCATCTCTTCGCGGGCCAGGCGATCCATGATCTGTGCGATCAGATCGAATCCTTTTTGCGCTGCGAAGCGGGACACGATACCAATCAACGGAACCTTGGGATCGGCATTGTTCACTCCGAACACCGCGAGCAGATCCTGCTTGCATTTGGCTTTGCCTGACAGATCGGGCGGCGAGTACCTGGCCGCAGTGAACTTATCCACCTGCGGACTCCACTCGTCGTAGTCCACACCGTTCAAAATTCCTGTCACGGTGGCGGCGCGGTCGCGCAGTACGCCTTCCAGTCCGAACCCGTATTCGGCAGTTTGAATTTCCTGGCTGTATTTACGGCTCACCGTGGTCACGAAGTCGGAATACGTGAGTGCACCTTTGAGAAAATTAACTTGCCCGAAGAATTCCATTTTCGACATGGTGAATAAATCCCAGGGCAGCATCAGCAGCGGCAGAACTTCCGCCGGAAACAGGCCCTGGTAGCCCATATTGTGGATGGTGAAAACCGTGCCCACATCGCGGAAGGCTGGGTCTTCCGCATAAACCGTACGCAATAGCACCGGCACCAGAGCCGATTGCCAGTCGTGACAATGGAAAATGTGCGGGACCCCGATAATTTTTGAAGCCTCCACTACCGCACGAGAGAATAGGGCGAAGCGTTCGGCGTTATCGGGATAGTCGCCCGCAGGCGTGCCGTAAAGCGCGTCGCGATCGAAATACTGGGGATATTCAATAAAGTAAAAACTCGCGCCCGGCTGGCTTCCGCCTTTTACAACCGATGCAAATCGATACTTGTCGTCGAACGGAATCGTGATGCTGCCTACTACCGTTGCCGGATCGGCCAATTTGGTCTGCCGGTAACGCGGCAGATACACACTCACTTGATGCCCCAGAGCCGCCAGAGTGCGCGGCAAAGCCCCAACCACATCGGCCAACCCTCCGGTCTTCGAAAACGGGACGCCTTCCGATGCCACGAATGCAATATGCATGAATCCTCCCAGGAAAAACCTGCTTTTCGCGGGCACACGTTATGATGGAATACGTTTTATGGGCTTCACTCCTGCGCGCAAGGCACGCGGGTCAATTTGTAAAGTCTATAGGTCCGAGGAAAAGAGGGTCAACGTGCCGAAGGTCGTTTCCACACGCCGTCCGCAGCACAAACCCAAGTTGGGACAACACTTCCTTGCAAACGACGGCTTTGCCCTACAAATCGTCGACACCCTGGGCGATATATCGCAGAACACCGTCCTTGAAATCGGCCCCGGCCGTGGCGTTCTTTCTTCCATTCTCGCGAAACGCGTTCGCCGGCTCATCGCCGTGGAATTAGATCGCGTTCTCGCCGCGCAACTTCGCTTGCGTTTTGGCATGTTTCCCAATGTCGAGGTCATAGAAGCCGACATTCTCTCCATCGATTTCGATTCGCTCTTCGGACCAAAACCTGGCCTGCGCCGCCCTGGCATCGAATTCCATCCTGAGCCAGTCAAGGTTATCGGCAATCTTCCCTACTACATTACGTCCGACATATTGCTGCGGCTGTTCGAGTATTCAAAATATTTCGAGACCATCGTCATTCTGGTGCAGCGCGAGGTCGCGGATCGCATCGCCGCCGAACCCGGCAGCCGCGATTACGGTCTGCTCTCGGCCACGGCGCAACTCTATGCCCGAGTTGAGAAGCTTTTTAGTTTGCCGCCTGCGGCGTTCGCTCCGCCGCCGAAAGTGCATTCCACAGTCTTGCGGCTCACGATCGCACCCCGGCAGGAGGAACTTGGGGTTGCCGGCGACGGCTTCATCGACTTCCTGAAGCTTTCCTTCGGACAGAAGCGCAAGACATTGTGGAACAATCTCAAGGGTTTTTATCCGGAGGCTCAACTGCGTGCTGCGTTAGCCTCTGCAAAAGTGAAGCCTGCCGCCCGCGCGGAAACTTTGACTCTCGAGGAGAATGCGGCGCTGTTTCATGCCTTGCGTCAGAATCGCGACGGCTCGTAGCATAGTAGCTGCGGAATTTGTCAGCACATTTGCAATATTTTCCTAAGCCGTTTGCGATCTGTTCGCAGAAGTTTCATCTATGACCTCGATACTCATTCGCCATCCCGCGATTGCGGGACGTTTTTATCCAGGCGAATCGACGGCATTGCGTGCGGAAGTTCAGTCGTTTATCTCCCCGGCAAAAGGAAAGAGGCCGGTTTGCGCCGTGGGCTGCATCGTCCCGCATGCGGGATACGTTTATTCGGGCCATGTTGCGGGCGCGGTATTTAGCGAACTGGAAGTTCCAGAGTTGTGCCTAGTCATGTGCCCCAACCATACCGGCATGGGCCGTGCGCTAGCGATCATGAGCGAAGGCACCTGGGAAACGCCTCTCGGCCGGGTTCCGATTGACGGCGCATTCGCCGACGCGCTTATGCGGCGTTATCCACTTCTAAAGGAGGATTCCTCCGCCCACCGCAGTGAACATGCTATCGAAGTCGAATTGCCTTTCCTGCAAATGCGCCAGCGCCATCTGAAGTTCGTTCCGATTGCGCTTGGCACCCGGGATTTTGAAGTGCTTGAGGGACTCGGGAACGCCATTGCCGACGCGGTCGCGGCACACGACAAACCGGTTCTTCTCATAGCCTCCAGCGATATGAATCACTACGAGTCGGATGCAATCACGCGGGTAAAGGATGAGCATGCGATCACACCGATTCTCGCCCTCGATGCACGGGCTCTGTACGACGTGGTTGCGCGGGAACACATCAGCATGTGCGGCTTCGGTCCCGCGGTAACCATGCTTACTGCAGCACGGAAGCTCGGCGCGACTTCCGCGGAACTGGTGAAGTACGCGACCTCCGGCGATATATCCGGGGACCGCGATATGGTCGTGGGCTATGCCGGCCTTATCGTGCGTTGAGTATGACTGTGCCGATTCCTTGGGCGGGGTCACCAACTCACGGGCGGCCTTCGGCCGCCCGTTTCACTTTCCCTAAATTTCAACTCCGCAGTTGCCTGCGAAAAAACTGGCTACCGGTGTCCGCTGCTACTCGGAGGAGCATGTCCCGACGAAGCCGTACCCGCATGGCCGGTGCCAGCCACTCCTGCCGGAGTCGCAAATCCGTAACGGCCAGAAGCCGGAGAACTCGCCGAAAATTGCGGCGCGGAGTGCAGTTCCACCGATCCCGCCTTTGCCACCTGGGTATTCAAGTTCCGCAGATTTCCATAGGCGCCGCGCGCGATGCCCAATCCTGCGGTTCCGATCTTCAGCACGGTTGGCGCGTGTGTCGGCACTGTTCCGCCTTTACCCACCACAACCGTGTTCACTGTACCGGTTGGTGCGACCGGCGCATGAAAGCCAGGGACCGCGGCTCCCACGTAGTGAATCCCTCCATGCCATCCATTCCAACCTCCGGGCTGCCATCCCCAGCCGAATCCTGGAGCATACGTCCAGTTCCCGTAGTAGAACGGCATCCAGCCCCACGGGTACGCCGACGCCCACATGTAGCCCATGCCTGGATACCACGACCACGCGCCATCCATAAATGGATCCCAGCCCACGCCCGCGAGATACGGCTGCCACAGCATGCCATAGCCAGGCAGGTTGCTATAACTGCCGTAATAACTGAGGTCGCTATAGCCGTAACCATAAGGGGTGGAATTATTCTTCGAATACTGATCGTGATACTCGATGGATTGCTGATCCCAATCGTCGTAAGAGCTCTGTTCAAAATTCTTCGCCAGAACAGGCTTTTCGTCGTCAGCAGGGTCGAAGGTGACCATCTTTTTCTTGTTCACCTTCACCGTTCCCGACGGACTCATTACCTCCAACTCATTCTTGAAACTCGCGATCTCCGCCGAACTGGAAGAATTTTCCACACGAAAGTGCGCCGCCTGCCTTAGCTCGACTTTCTCTTGCGAGAAATTGAGCGTGAACACATCCCCGGTTTTCCCCAGCCAGTTGACGTACATTCGTCCTTTCACCAAGGTCAACTGCGAGATGCGCTTGCCTTCATCGTTCAATACCAGAGCGCTGAACTGGACCGTGGTGCTGGGAGTGATGCGCACGGTGCTGCCATCTTCGAACTCAATCTCGGCGCGGCTATTTTCACGCGCGCGCAGTTGCGTGCCCTGGGTGATGGGAAGATTGGCAAATGCGTTCTCAAAACCCAATCCAGAATTCTTATCGATCTGCACCATACCGTGCACATCGCTCAAGCGTACGATGCGGACCTGCGAATCAGCCCAAGCGGGCAGCGCCAAGAGCACACCAGTCAAGGCCGCCAACACGATCGCGTGAAATCCCGGTTTACACATAAATAAACTCCCTAACATCCGGACAAATTGGGCGTTCGACCCATTAGAACACCTTCCCATCGACACTTACATCGAAATCTATTTCTTCATTTCGATTAATTCCTTCGCGCGGGCCCTCACCATATTGATCACGGAATTATCCTCGATAATCTCCTGCAACACCGGGGCCACGCCCTGGATTTCGCTCAATTGGTTGTTCTTTGCTTCGGCTTCCATGCGCTTCAATTCGTCATCCAACGCGAGTTTCTGGTAGCGATGGTAGTAAGCCAGCCGGCGTCCATAATCCTGCGTTCCAGCTACGTTTTGAAAAAGAGCGGTTAATTGCTGGACCGCTTCCAGACTCGAATAGTTGTATCGCGCCTGGAAAGAACGCTGACCATCCTGATAGCTCAAGACTTTCGCGCCGGTAAATGCCAGGTTGCGTTTGCCTGAGTCAATTTTGCCCGCAAAATATTGCGCCTGCTTTGCCCAATTAAAGATGCGTTCGCGATTCGCCGGAGACATCTCGAATTCTGTTTTATATGTCTGCTCTTCGGCATCGTCTTCAATTTTTACGGTGCACTCATAGCTGGCATTTCCATCCGCAGCGACAGTGATTGAATAGTGCGGCGGAGTTGACCCAGGGAAGTCCAGTGTGAAAGTAACCACGGCGTCAGGGGCCGCCTGAGCCTTGAGCAGCCCACACATCCCGGCTACGGTCAAAGCTACCGCAATGAATCCTCGTACTCTGGGAGATCGCATGCTCACAGCACCGTAACCTTTTGCCGCTCTAGCGTGCCTGCCGTGTGCAGATGACAAATAGCGATGGCCAGCGCATCCGAAGCATCCATCGGCGTGGGAGGTTCAGCCAAACTCAAGAGCCGCGTCACCATGTGCTGCACCTGCTGCTTCTCCGCCCGGCCGTATCCCACCACTGAAGCTTTGATCGTAAGCGGCGAATACTCTGCCACTTCCAGGCCCGCAGCTGCAGCAGCCAGCATTGCGACTCCCCTTACCTGCCCCAGCTTCAACGCCGATTTCACATTCAGCGCGTAGAAGATCCCTTCGATTGCCACTTCATCCGGACGATGCCGGCCAATGAGCAACCCAAGTTCGTCATAGATGCGGGAAAGCCGGCGCGGCAATGCTTCGCGCGGAGAGAGCTTGATCGCACCGCACGTCAGGCAGACCAACTGCCCACCGGAATTCATCTCCACCACGCCATATCCGGTGTACTCTCCGCCGCAATCGATGCCGAGAACTCGCATGTGATTGGAGTTTATCGCGGAACGTTGCCTGAGCCTAGCGGAACGAACCTCCTGCGCCATGCCGCCGCCAGACTCCAACGGATGCGACCAACACCAGAACCGGATTACCGCCCCGCGGAAGCTGCAATACAGCTGCAATACATCGGAAGCCTCTCTAGAGTCGTTGGACCCACAGAGTTTCC
>CAYOVU010000041.1:0-11568 GCA_964407505.1 uncultured Acidobacteriaceae bacterium
CCTGAGCAATCCTCGCGAGACTCGCCGTCGCGAGGGCGTTGTTGCGAACTGCCGCAAAAGGATTGTTCTCCATCAGCGGAACATGTTTGAAAGCCGCCGCGTGATACACAATTTCAGGACGATAGCGGTCAAAGATCTCGGTTAACAACGCCGCGTCGCAAATATCACCAAGGACAGACGTGACCGGGACACTGGGAATAAGTGCCGTTAGCTCTGAATCAATTTCATAGAGATTCCGTTCCGAATGGTCGAGAAGAATCAGTTGCCGGGGTTCTAGTTGAATGATCGCTTTGGTGAGTGCCGAGCCGAGCGAGCCCCCAGCACCGGTTAATAAGATCGACCTGCCTGCCAATTCACTGTGCATTCGCCCTTTTCCCAACTAAGAAGGTACGGCACGCAATCGTATCCTTACTGGAAACGAAGGTCTAGGTGCCGGACCATTCTTCACCCCCGCCCCGCATGACGAACTCCATGCCGCAACCACCAGAACGAGCCGCTCAGACTGGCACTTTATAGCCACAGTAGGGACATTTGTACCTATCGCCCTAGGTACATTCGTCCACTAGCAAAAGACTCCTTGGGCCGCTACATTGCGACCTCCTAAGAATCGGACGGTGTATATGCGTTCCTACGCACGATTTAATCGCGGTTTAGTTAGCCAGTACCAGAAGTGGATGATCGCAATGCATTACGCACGGATTACTCAGACGGTGTACCTTAAGGCGCTTCGGCAATATCTCGACTTTATTGGGAAACGATCTCTCGCCCGCGCAGATCACGCCGATATTCGACTTTTTCTCGCGCAGGAGTCTGAAAACGGCGCAACTTTGAGTACAGCTTATCGCTATCTTGGAATACTGCGGCAGTTTTACGACTTCCTGAATCTCGGCGGCGTAGTCGATTATGTGGCGCCGCGCTTTGTTCGGCTGAGGGTGCCATGGCACGGGAGGGCTAACACTCTTACTGAAGCACAAGTTCGACGTTTGATATCGGCGACACGAACTCCCCGTGAACGGGCGCTGGTTGAATTTTTTTACTCGACCGGGTGTCGATTGAACGAAGCTCGGAACGTTAAGATTGAACACGTGGATTTCGTGGGAAGGCAGGCGAGGGTTCGCGGAAAGCTGGGCAAAGTCCGGCTGGTACTACTCGCCGAAAGCGCTACGGCGGCGCTCCGCGCTTACATCGGAAATCGGGAGAGCGGGTACGTGTTCGAAGCCGACTATCGACCGCAAAAAGGGCATTTCTCTGCACACGGGGGGAGATGGAAGTCAAAATGGCGCTGTACGCGAAAAAGTGACCTCAAACGACTACAGAAGACCAAGATACTTGGCTCGACAGCCCGTATGAACTATGAGGAGGCCAAACAAAAACACGAGGCTCTAATGGCGACTCGGGATCTTTCTTTGCCGAAAAGAAGTCAACCGCTTTCGAAGGTAGTGCTTCAACACCTTGTCGCGAATATAGGCACACGGGCCAGGATAAAACACGTTACACCCCACACGTTCCGCCGAACATTCGCAACCCATTTATTCGAAAACGGAGCGAACTTGGAAGTCATCAGAGCCCTTTTAGGGCACGTCTGGATACAAACTACTGTGCGGTACGCGCGGATTGGACCCGATGGTCTGAGCCGAAGCTTTGAGAAATGCCATCCGCTAGGAAATCAACATGTGCCCATCTCGACATAGCAGTAAATCGTTCCGCGGACGACGTCGAAAAGCCAACACGGCGTCACACGCGGCGCTCGCCGAGGAAGTATTGTTGCAACCCTGGTTCTTGCCCCAACGCGCCACTTTCGCGATCCACGGGCTAGTACCTGTGGACTTCTGGAACAAGATGCGTAACGTTTTTGACGACTACGGTTGCCTCATATGTGGCGCAGAGTCAAACTACCATTCAAACGGGATGTGCCGCCCGTGTTATACAAGAACGCGCGAGAAGGTGCTGTCAAGTGCGCGGCGTCACGCGGGACGCGGGCGAAAGCTGCGATTGGACGTTGAGCTGTTCCGCCAGGAAAAGCTTGCCAGGAAACTACTCGGTCGTTTTGCCGTCAAGAGTGCGGGCTCGCGGAAGACCAGACGCATTGAAATCATACCCAATAATCCGGTCTACGAAGCCTTGGCGGCGAAACTTGAACGGTCGCGAAAACCGATTTAGTTTCACTGCGGAATAAACTGAACCGGGGCCACTCTCGCTCGGAGTTTAGAATGGCTCCCGGCTCGTCTTGGAATCGCGCTCTCTTAACAGGGCACCTCTCAGGAGGGACGTTGTTAGGGCCTGTGTGAAAGCGGGCTGACCCTGAAAGAGTCAGTCAAGCGGGCATTTCGCGTCTAGTCGTATTGACCGCACAGTCGGACGAAATCATACGCAGCTACCGCGGTTGCTTCGACCGGATCGGCACGTTCGCGTTACATCCCGCCACTCGATCTACGTAGAATCCCAGCCTTGTATCCGAATTGATCGGGATTGACCGCTGGCATCGGCTGGATTAAAACGTTCTCGCCTCACCGGATCGCTAGCAACTCGCGACCATCCCAAGCACGAGCTGGCTAGTTTCCGTAGCACGTGGGGTCCGTCGAAGAAGGGACGCGGCCCCACAGTGCTTTGGACAGTTTGCGGTGAGCAGTCTTCTCCCTGCGAAATGACAATCACGGAGAAACAGGAGTCAAGAATTGAGCGAAGTACAAACACCGCCTTCGAAAGGCCCATTTACGTCCGAAGCCTCTGCCAAGTATCGCATTTTCGTCGCAGACGATGATGCCGCGTCTCGTCTCGGCCTGATCGTTTCTCTGGGGGCAGTACCGGGAGTTCAAATTTGCGGGCGAGGTACAAACGCGCGCGAAACGGTTCGGATGGCCAAAAGAATGAGGCCAGATCTAGTTGTCTTAGGCATGAACTTGCGAGCGGTCAGCGTTGTCGAGACTGTTCGGCGCATACGAAACGCGCTTCCTAGAACGGAGGTGTTGGTCGTAACACGGCACGATTCGCCGGAAGTCGCGCGGATCGCCTTACGCGCTGGTGCCCGTGGGTTCCTCTCTAAATCAGACCCACACGAGGAGCTTGTTGCCGCCATGTATGAAGTCCGAAAAGGCAGGTTGCACGTAACGAGGTTGGTCGCGTCAAAATTAGAAACTGAAACCGAGCGTATCGCAGAACTGGATGCCTCGCCTGATCCCACATTGACTCCACAGGAGATTGCGTCGGTATTGGCACGTTCGGAGATGAAGATGCAGACCGAATTCGCGCAAATTGTTGAGCCACGGAATCGTCGATGAATTCCCTCCAACGAATGAAGAGTGATGGGCTCGTGGTCAGAATCCCAACCGAGGTATGGGGCGTGGTGATGGTAGTGGCCGGGACAATTGCTGCCCTCTTCGTGCTCGCGATCAGCCGAAACTGAGCAAGGTTTTCACCACGTGGGCTGCTCCGGTTTATTTCGTGAGCAATTTCGTCGCGTCCCGCGCTGCTCACAGCGCGTTGTGATTACCGGACAGCGAAAAACTATCGAGGTTTGCCGGGACTCGGGAACCGCGCTTCTATTCGTCGCCACAACTCGACCGCGTTATCAATTGAATCTCGATAGGCGTTCTCGCGTGCCGGACTCGGGCGGCCTTCGAGACCCGCAAGTCGTCGGCAAAGGAACATCGCGGCTGCCATATAGATGATTCGCTTCCGGCCTTCTTCCATCGCAAAGGCAAGATATCATCTTCGCTTTATCTTCGCCTAGACATTTTTAGAACTCAGCCCGCGGTTTTCCACAACCTTTGAAACTGTTCAACTGTTGCCGGCGCGAATCCCGCGTAATGATTGTTCACGTAAACGTAAGTCGAAACTCCACGCCGAACAGTACGCTGACAAACATTCACCCAACTCATCAATTCTTTCGAGCGGTCCACGATCACTTTGTCCCAGATTTTCGTTTGTTGCTCGATTCCTTTCCGATCGCCCAAGAGTCGGATATAAGTGAAGTCCGCCGTGATGGGATCAAACTTCTCAAATATCTCGCTCGCACGTGGCATCCAAGCCTGGTCAATGAGTGCGTACGCCACTTTGTGCGCGCGCAACAGGTCGAAAAATTCCGCAGTGAGCCATTGTTTGTTGCGGATCTCTAGGGCGAAGCGGTAGCCCTTGGTGAGTTTATTCAGGAATGCCTCAAGTCGCGCTAGAAACTCCTTCCCGGATTTGAACGCCGTTTTGTTGAAGTATCCGAACTGAAACAGCAGCGGGCCCAGCTTGTCGCCCATCAAGTCCATCGTTTCAAGGAAATGCTTTAGATCGTCGTCGCAGTTCTGCAATATTTTCTCGTGGGTAATCACCTGCGGGATTTTGGCGGCGAGAACAAAGCCCGGTGGTGTCTTTCGCTCCCAGCCGTTGACCGTGGCGACTGACGGAGGGCGGTAAAACGTCGAATCAACTTCGACCGTCTCAAACTTTGTTGCGTAGTAACTGAGATAGTCGGCGGGTTTCATCCCGATCGGGTAGAACGCTTGTTCCCAGCCGGCCGCGGTGAAGGCAGAAGTTCCGATATGGAGTTCGGTCATGCGGGCAATCGTCGCCCGCTAAATTGCGAAAGTCAAATTAACCGCGGACGAGAGAGTACATGAGTGCAATTGGCGCCGGCGGGAACCCGAAGCTTCGCGCGATTTTGAGAATCGCAAATTGATCGAATGCCGACTTGAACGAGCGGGCGGCCAGCGAGCCAAAAAATAATTCCAAATCTGCTGTTGCACCAGACAACCTTTTGTGTCATTACTAAATCGAACGAAGTAGAGGGACCGTCCGAACCCTCGCGATCTTCGAATCGCAAAAGTCGGGCGACTTCTGGAAAGTTCTTTCTTCCACGATTCGGGAAACCACGTAGTCGGCAAAAGGCAAGCCAGCTCGAGCCAAGGCCCCTCAGCCATCACCACAAGGAAACGCACCCGCAACGTAGTGCTTCTAACTTCGCGATTGTTTTTCTTCGCGTCGTTGCTGTCTCGTCGCTGGTCGTGTGTTCGTCCATGTCGAGTCGGTTCAAGATCCCGAAAGAAATCGTGGTTCCTGTAATTTTATTAAACGGAAAGTCCGCCAAGATCATCAGCAAGTCCGACGCCCAAGCCATGTGTGATCTGAGTGACGGAAAGAAACCGTCTGCGAGGCGCTGCGGATCTCAGAAGGCGCGGTCCGATCGCTGGCCTGGGACGGAATTGCTCGAGGTGTACAAGCTCACGAACTTTGGGAATTCCGAATTGCCGCCGAAGCGTGGGCTTTCATCCAGGATGAGCCCAAGACACCCTCGAGCCAATGGCGATTTTCGCCGCGGTGCGTATCATGACATGCTCGACGCTGGCGGCGATCCCGCTGTGTTGGTGGAGTGGGGGAAACAACGGCATGAATACCTGCAATCACCGGCGGGCATGAGTCCGGAATTGGAACCCGATCCAGAATTGATACAAGTTCTACGCGATTTAGACGAGGAGCCGCTGCATGCATCTGCCAGCTGAGATTCGAGAACGGCGCCGCGAAAAGCGCGTGTCGCAAGGTGAGGTAGGTTTCGAACTCGGCCGAAGCCAATTCTGGGTGAGCCTTATCGAGCGCGGCCAAGTTGCCTTAGACGAGGCTACGGGTGAGCGCGTCATGCTCGCGATCGACAGGATCGTTGAGCGAAGAAAAGTGATCAGCGAAGCTACCGCGCGCGCGGTCAGCGATTTTGAGAATCGCAAACTCCCTGCGGATGCCGGTCTGTGACACAACATGACAACCCAACGAACCCCATCGCCGAGGTGTGTGGCCCGCATGCACCTCCGCGGAGCCGATTTCGCGGTTTACGATGCTGCGATGGCGTTGACTGCACATTCCACTTCGAAGCGCATCCTGTCGGCATCTAAAGCGACTCTCGCGCGAATGACCGGATATTCGGAACGCACTGTAGGCTTCGCCAGGGGTAGGTTGGTAGTTGCTGGCTGGTTTATACCTCTTTGCGTCGATTGGAAAGAGGATCAAAGACGAACAGGCGCCGCCGGCGCATTCCGAACTCCAGAATTCGAAGTTATTGACCATCAAACTTGGGCAGTGCTGAACACCGGAAAATGCTCGACCGTATACCCATCGAGCGTACACGGTCCTACCGTAGACGGTGAAAGCGAACACGGTCAAACCGCGCACGCTGAGACAGCAGATACCGTACACGGTCCGACGACAGATACCGTGCACGGTCAACATGTACACAAGGCCTTTCAGACTTTAAGCCTGAAAGAGAAGCCCGCAAGGAAGAAGCGCGGTCATTTTGAGAATCGCAAAATGACAGATGGCCGGTTCACACCTATCAGAGATTTTTACATCGCCGAATTCGAACGTCGAAACCAAGGGGTTAAGGCGCGCTTTGACGGCAGAGACGGAAAAGCATTGGCTGAGCTTCTGACGGCGCAAAAAAACGCCACCGCGGAAACCGTGATTGGATGGCTGCGCAACGCTTGCGAGAGCGATACGACTTACCCGCTGCAGGCGAATTTCAGGATGCACAAGTTTTGCGCACACTTCGAAAATTTCCTTAATGGCCCGATGCGGAAGCGCCCTGCCGGGCCGACGCCAATCCGGAGCGCTAAATCAGATCCAGTGGAAGCCGAACGGCTCGACGGTTTGGTGTACTGATGCTCCTCGACGACACCGAAATCGCCGAGCGAATCGAATGGTCCGTTCCGAAGAGATACCGGAGCTGCAGATTTTCAACCTTCGACGTATACACCAAGACGCTGATCCAAAAGATGGCGGCAATTGAAAAGCTGATCGCTGACCGCCGCGGAGTTTTCCTGTTCGGAGCGCCCGGCGTGGGAAAAACGCATCTGGCTGTTTCCGCGCTCGCGGAGTACATCCGAATGGGTGCCACGTATCAATTTGTCGGCGCAACGGATTACGTGCACACGGTGCAAGCGGCTTTCGGGAACCCGAAGGAGATCGTCCGGGAATTGGTGGGCAACAACGTCGTTGTGATTGACGACCTGGGAGCGGAGAAGGGAACCGAAGCCGCGCGATCGTCCCTGTTTTACCTAATCGACCAGCTATACGGCGCAGGACGACGCGTCATCGTGACAAGCAACCAAACACCGAAAGAGCTCCATACTTTTGAACCACGCATCATGTCACGGCTGAGCGAGATGTGTGGATTGGTGGAATTAGTGGCAGAAGACTTCCGGATTCGTGCTGCAGGACAACGTCAAAAGCTGATTCAACCGAGAAGCGCGGCGTCGGAAACCGTAAATTAGTCCCGCACCGAGCGCAAACGTGCACTTTAAATAATCCGATTGAATTTCCAGCACTTAGCCGCCGCATCTTGGCGGCTTTTGCTTTTTCCGGAGGTTTTTGATGGAAGACCTGCTCACGGTTGGCGAAGTTGCGGCGCTATTGCGCGTTCCGGCGTCATGGATTTACGCGCGTACGGCCGACGCCAGCATTGAAGACATCCCGCACCTGAAACTTGGGCGACATCTGCGATTCCGTCGCACCGAGGTCCTGGTATGGCTGGAAGGAAAGCATCGAGGGCCGAACTCTGCGGGTGCACCACCCGAAGAGAGAAATCACGGTCCGCAAGATCATGAATCATTGCGACTTGCAGAGACTAAATCAGCTGCTAACGGTGCTCGCTAACACACCCATGAAAAAAAAGACGCCACCAACGGAGTCGCAGCGCACTGCGGGTCGCCAGAATCTCATCGCCTTCAATAAGAGTCGCGGAGGTCGTCCCGCAACCAAGCACGGCATTCACTCGTTCGTCGCTGGAGCCCCGCTGTCAGAAGCCCTGCGTTCGTCGCTAGAGGCCTGGAAGGCCGACTTGATTAGCGACCTCGGTAATGAGCCCACCGCCGCCGAGCGCGCGCTCGTGGACAGCGCATGTATTGCGCGTGGCGTCCTGCTACTCGGTCACGAATGGATGGCCAAGAACGGAGTCATTGATCGGCGTGGACGCCCCGCGCAAGTCCTGAAGGTTTTGAGTTGCTACATGAACTCTATGCGCCTGTGCCTGACGACGCTCGGCCTCGAGCGCCGGGTGAAGCGCGTAAACGATCTGGAATCTATCGCGGTTGAGTACGCCACGAAGGCCTCAACGCCGGTGCCGGAACCAACCGACGCAAGCCAGGTGACACCGTGACGGCCTCTAAGTCACGGCTCGACGCGATCGACATCATTGCCGCAGTGCGCGACCCACGATTGATAGGCGATAACGACGTTTCGCCGGCACAGGAAGTCTTGCTCCGCGCGATTTACGGTTTGAAGTTCGTGGATGCTGAACAGCACGCGATATTTGAACGCGCTACCGGAAGGAAGTATCAGGAGCGCGAATATCGGGAAATCATGGGCATCTGCGGCCGCCGGAGCGGGAAAAGCGACAAAATCGCAGCGAACGTCGCGATCTACGAAGCTTGCTTTCGTCGGCACAAGCTCTCGCGTGGCGAACGTGGATTCGTCGTCGTAATCGCCGTTAGCAAGCGGCAAGCGCAAGTCGTTCAACGATACATCCTCGGAAAGCTTGAGAATTCCCCAACGCTTTCAAAGCTGATTGGAGTTGTCCGCGCCGATGAAATCGAACTCACGAACTCAATCACAGTGGCGGTCTGGCCGTGCCACTTTCGTTCGATCCGCGGTCTTGGGATTATATGCGCAATCGGGGACGAGCTCGCGTACTGGCAGGACGAAGAAACCCTCGCAAATCCAGCCGCGGAGGTGCTGCGGGCGATCCGGCCTTCGATGGCGACGTTCCCGAACGCAAAACTCGTAAAGATTTCCTCGCCGTTCGCTAAACAAGGACCGGTTTGGGACGACTTCCAGGCGCGATTCGATCGGAATGATCTACTGGTTTGGCGACTCGATTCTCAGACGATGAACCCGTCACTGGACCCTGACTTTCTGGCCTCTGAAGAGGCGCGCGATCCTGAATCGTTCCTGCGTGAGTACCGCGCTGAGTTTTGGGAATCGGCGAGCGCACTCTTGCCCGCGGAAAAAGTCGAGGCGTGCGTTGTGGCGTCCCGCATTTCGCTTGGTCCAGCAGACGGCAATTCATACGTCGCAGCTCTAGACGCTGCTTTTCGAGGTGACGCGTTCACGTTTTCGGTTGGCCATCGCACAAAAGGAAACCGCGTCGCCATTGATCTTCTGATGGCGTGGCAGGGCTCACCGACAAAGCCGGTACAGCTCCGGACGGTGCTCGACTCGATCGCACAGACGCTAAAGCTGTTCAGGCTCTCGAGCATTTCAGGAGATCAGTTTTGCTCCGAGCCCGTACGGCAGGCACTCGCAGAGCGTGGCATTACGTTCAACGAATTTGTTTTTTCATCGGGTTCGAAGATGGAAATTTACTCGACGTTGCGCACGCTCGTCATCGAAAAGCAAATTGAACTGCTCGACGATCCGGCGACGACAAAAGAACTCAAGAAGCTTGAGGCAGTCGCGGCGCCGGGCGGCAAGCTTCGAATCGGTGCACCCGAGCACGGAAACGTCCACGACGACAGAGCGACTGTTGTGGCACTCGTCTCGCATCTCTCGCTCGCCGGGCCTCGCTCGAGCAATGCAGGCTTTCTGATAGTCAATGGCTCGGTCGTCGGAGCAGGCGCACCGGATTGGAAGGACCCACGCTTTTTTCAGGCACCAAAGCGGCACTTTTAGGAGACATGAACGATGGATCACAAAACAGACGTCAAGAACGCCGAGAACCTGCTGTTGGCACTCTCCGGCGACATACAGTTGCGAGAATCGCGCATTCGCAAGGCGGGCTCGTGGTGTTTCTTCTGTGCAGACGATCACTCGCTCGCGCGCTGCGGTTGCGCCATGCCCGAGGGACTCGGCTGTCACGGAAAGCGAGTGTGTTCCGACTGCGCGACCGCACATCGCGCGATAGCCGGACATCTTCGAAGAATGTTTGCAGCACCCATCGTTGATCGCTCTTCATCCGTTCGAGCAAAACTCTTCAGCCAACTGCACGGCGCCGCAGATGAACTTGCCGAGAAGAACGGCGTGCCGTTGGAAGGATCGCTGCACCTACACCTGGCAGACGCTTGCCCGTTCGACGACGAACGCGGCGAATTCAAAGGCAAGATCCTCCATGCGTTCGAGCGCTCGAAATTCGCCGACTTTCAGGGCCTCGCGAAAGAGTTGGCGCGCGAGTCAGACGAAGAACTGAAACTCCGTGTCGCACGATGGTTTAGCTGCATTCGGTGATACCCGCCGCAAGAGATTGAGATCCACAAATCAGAGAGCGAAAAAGGAGAAGGCATGTCCACCATAGTCGAACTACGAAAAGAACAGTTGAAAGCCGAACTGGCAAGCCTAGAGCACGAAGAGCAACGCAAGAAAACTCTGGCCTCAGAGCTGACTACGGCCTATGCCGCAGAAGCTGAAGCATCGCGCCTTGAACGTCTCAACGCTTCAAACATCACGCAAGCTACTGAAGGCTTGGAGTTGCTCCGCTCGGAGCGCGATACCACGCCGTTTCAGTTTTCCGAATTGCGCGCCAAAAAGGAGAACGAATTCAAAAACGCGCAAAACAATTTGCTCCGGTTGCAAGCTGAGACCCCGGACCTCGCCAAGAAGCTCACCGAAAAACGGTCGGCGCGCGCGGCGTTGGAGGAACGAATCGCCACGCACCCGATTTACCAATCCATCCGCGAACGGCAACGCGAGCTGGTCGAACAGGCAGCCAAGCTTGTCGAATCATTGTTCGACACCACGCTCAATCAGTGGCCGCGCGCGTTGGACATAATCGAGAAAACTGAGCGCGCCGAAGACAGCCTAATCTTGGCATCAATTCCCGAGTTATCAGCGGCCGGCCTTCCCGAAATCGGGCGCGTCTTGCATGGATTTTTTCAACAGGCAGTCCCGCACACAATCTTGTCTGCCATCCCCCATGAGCGCACGCGTGCATTCCAGGAGATTGCGAGGGTCCGCGGCCTGGCGTCGCGCGGAGCAATCCGATGAAAAGCTTCTTCACGAACCTTCGCCAGCGGCAACTGGCAAAAACGGTCGAACGCCACACCCGCGAAGGTCGCGAGCGCGACGCGCGACGCGCGGACGCCCGGAGACGTCGGGAGTGGATCGTTGCAGCGGTCGCGGTGTCGGACGGGAATATGACCGCCCTGGAAGCCCTTCGCATTTCCGCGTTAGAAGTTGTGGCGGAGCTCGAAGCGCTCGACCGCGAAGACATCGCCGCAAACGGCAGACTCATCGCCTACATCAAGAAGTTTAACGGAGAAGAATAAATGGGAACCATCCCAGGGCCAATCATTCAATTCAGGATTTCTCAGCCCGAGTTGAACGGAGCGGTGCAACCCGCTCTCCAGCAAATCCGGCAGCAGTCGCAGACCATCTCCAATCAAATCGCTGACGACTGGAAACGCATGGCCGCGCAGATTCGCGCGAGCATGGCGCAGGGTGCGATGTCCACCGTGCAAGAGGCCGACGCGCGGAGAAATCTCGTCGCGGTCCTTGATCGCCAAATAACTGGCTATCGTCAGCTGAACGAGTTTTCTCAACGAGAGCTGACAAACCTCAAAGCTATGACTCTCGAGCGCGAGCGTCAGGCGAATGCAATCAAGACAG
>CAYOVU010000042.1:0-13511 GCA_964407505.1 uncultured Acidobacteriaceae bacterium
ACGTAACGCTGTAGAAAGTATGGGCAGCGGCCCTCCCCCACGTTAACCTTATGTTACGGGCCACTCATGCCGCCCGATCGCAAGCGGGCCGCGCATTAGACTTACCCCCACGCTCCAAAAAGGGACGGCGCAAGCCGTCCCGCGTCTACAACCCTCAGGTCTTAGAGTCTATGCGCCAAGACCCGAGACCACCTGCTCGTGTGGAGCGGACACTCTTTTCCGCTGTCTTTGACCTTGATGTTGATCTTGACTTTGACCCTGACCCTGACCTCCAGCGATACCGAGCGCAGAATCCTGCAATCGACTCAACCCCCGAAGATCAGGAACCCGGCTTTAAGCCGCCGAGCTCCGTCTTCTTCCTGCTCTTCCCCAAGACCTAAAACCTAAGAACTAAGGCCCGAAACTTCCGCCCGCACCTCACTCCGCACCACTCCCGCCCTTTCTCCCCGCAGCAAATGCCACGCCTCCAAATACTCCCCATATTTCGATTTCTCCAGCTCCGGATACAGCCCCACGCTCCACATCCCTCGCACCCGCTTCTCCGGCAGGATGTACCACACATCCTCCGGAATCACATACGCCGCCACAAAATCAAACGAATTCTTCTTATACGGCCCCCGGCTGTCTTTCAAGGTGCAGGAATACCCATTCCCCTCCCGAAAGATCGTCGACTTCACCTGCACCCGCATCATCCTCCCGCCCGCCGGATATGCCACCCAGTCGTATCCCGACGACTCTCCCCAAGGCCGCGCCAGCCGCAACCCCTCCCGCAGCGCCCGCACCGCAAAACACAACTCCGCCCACTCCCCCCGCTTCTTGCAATTCTTAATCCTCATCCCCGCATTTCGATTTTTCCTCATACCACTCCTTATTCGATACTTGTCACTCTAAGATAATCTTTGTCATTCCGAGCAAGCCCGGAGCGATAGCGACGGCGCCGCCGAGGAATCTGCTGTTCGCTTTACGCCCCAACAAAAAACGCGGCCGCCAGTGGCCGCGCAATTCTTGAAACTTATTCCACTTTCCCATGCAAGTGCGTCAACGCAAAGTCTACGAATGTGGAGCCTACTTTAGTAGGTATGCGGGGAGAACAACCAGGAAGACACGAATTCCGCTTATGCCGGTCACCTCGCTCGTGTGGAGCGGACACTCCTGTCCGCTGCTTTTGACGTTGATCTTGATTCTGATCTGATTTTGATTTTGACCTTGATTCTCGACCTTGATCCTCCAGAATGCGTGCACAGATAGGATGTGTGCACGGACCCGGTGCAATCCCGTGGAAGGGCGGCGCTTCAGCGCCGCGTCGGCTTTGAAAGGTGCGACTTTCAGTCGCGCCGTAAAACCCCAATCAATATCAACCGCGGCTTCAGCCGCTGAGGTCTGCTCAACCGCGCTGTCATCCTGAGCGAAGCATGCGGATTCGCCCCACGAATCCGCATGCGCAGTCGAAGGATCCCTGCACTCCTGCTCGTGCCTCAGTCATCTCAGGGAGTTCTCCCGAAATCGCGGGGAGGTGGGAATCATCCAAGCGGGACACGGCCCGTGGAATCCAACCCTTCAAAAAACGAAAGGTGGGCCGCCTAAAAATCGACTTCGAGCGTTCCAAGGTCAGCTATGGTTCGACCCACCTTGTCTCGCAAAAACGACGCTAAACGCTCCGCAAAACCAGCGTCATCGATGAGCAAATCACGCGTGTGATAGTGGCCTTGGTAAACAGTTTTCAAGGATACATTCGCTTTTGCGTGACCCACCGGAGCATAGTAGAAAACCCGCTCCAAGACATCGACTCCTCCTAGTGGAATCACCAAGCTAGGAGCATACCCCCCGCCCGGTTCTGGCGGCCAGATGCCACGGAGCTTCGGATGCGATTGCAATGTTACTTTGCTGGAACTGATTTTGGTTTGGAGTTGCATTAAGGGTTTACTATAACGCAAATAGAAAGAGGGTGCGTCCTCCACCGTCAAAAAATTGACGGGTTTGGAAACACCCTCGGGATAGATCTCGGGCATTTAGCCCTGGAAGAACTATAGCGTGATCGATGTCAATTGTCGACCCCTTCGGAAAGCGAGTAGCAGCAAGACTCCTGGACTTCTTTGGGAGCGGCATCCCATGGTACCGCCGTCTCTGGTGTTCCAGCTCTCTTCTCGCCCTGGAGGAGGTTCTAGAAGCCAGCTACGCAGTGCGCGCCGGAATTCTCAGCGAGGATCTTTTCGGGGCGACTGTTCAAGTTGCATTGTCACTTGTAGGCCCAGACCCTGGTGTCGGAACAAAGGAGGCAAAGAAGGCCGTTCAACAGGCGTTAAAGAAGAACATAGTCCCCGATGGCGTCGACTTTGGACTAGTCAAGCTCGGAGCTGAAGCGGTTCGTGCAAACTATCTTCATCTTTGGGCAGAGGCCATTGATCGGGGAGAGAATCCCGGTCCAGAGCGCACCGCTAGGTCAATTGCTTCACACCTTTTGGACGCCGGATTCAGTCCTCGATACCTCCATCGTTGGTGCAAGTACCAAGCGCAAAATGCCGCAGGAGCTACTTCACTTTCCCAACTCGTTGAAAGTGCGCACGCGATGTTCAGGAAGGCTATCGAGGAATTCAGCGTATTGGTCCCGTTCGAGGAGTGCCCGAGAGCAATTCAGGGCGGCCCTCGAACTGGGTGTCCGCCAAGGACGTCGTGAACTGGCTGACCTCGCAAGGATTTGATGCTGGTGGGATCCAACAAAATGGAGCGTTGCTCTTCCGCCTTCCGGCAAGAGATCCGTGGGCAGCAGTCGAAGCAGCCGTTGACACCGTCGATCAGCTTTCTTCTCGTGTCGCGCTAGGAACCAATGGGCACCTAAGACCGTCACGATCAGCATGGGTAGAGGGCATTCCCCAGGCATTTTCATTTGGTCGCCAGCGGAGGCGCGTGGAAGTCCACGCACTGCATCGCGAGGACAAACTTTACAGTCTTGAGGAGGCGAGCATTGTCGACGCTGCCCTGCACATGATGGGAGCTTTGAACTCGGCCCCGGCGAGCACGGCGATCACAACTGGATGGGCCGCTATCGAAGCTCTTCTGAGCGGTCCCGGAGATGCGGACGTCGTGGCCGGAACTCGCCTTGCTGCTCTGGTAACCTGTTCCTTCGTCAGGGCCGAACTGACGACTCTCTCGTACAAGCTCCGCGGTGAGGATCCTCTGATACCCGCCTTGAAACGATGCGGTACGAACCGAGAGCGCGCTAAGGTAATCGCCAATGCAATTAGCACCAATGCCGCGCTCACGCTGAGCGCCGAATCCGATATAGCCGCGGCAGACAGAATGCGCAAGATTCTTGCCAATCCGCATAGCAGCCTGCGAGACATTCACAACCAGGTCGCCGCCGTGTTCACCCGCATGTATAAGAACCGAAACCTAGTGATTCATTGGGGCAAGATTGACGCAGTGGGACTTTCCCCGAATTTACGGGCCGCGGGTCCACTCGCAGGAGCAGGATTGGATCGGATTGCACACGCTTGGTTTGTGAACAAGGTGCGTCCAATGGAACTCGCGGCTCGCGCTCTCTTCGGCCTCGAGACAGTAGGCTCTCACGGCGGACCTGAACCCGTCGATATCCTCGAATAGGGTCTATGGTCGAGTGCCGGAGTTGTCGGCGGCTTTGTTCAAAGAAAAAGGGGCGGCTTGCGTCGCCCCGCTTCAAAATCAAAAGCAGCGGGCGAGGGTGCACACTCTACACAACTACGTTCCCTCGCTCCACCCCGCCAAATACTCTTCCTGCTCCGGACTCAGCCGATCGATCTTGATCCCCATCGACTCCAGCTTCAGCTTGGCGACGCGCTTGTCGAGTTCGTCAGGAACCTTGTAAACTCGCTTCTCCAGCGTCTTGGCATTCTTCACCATGAACTCAACCGACAGCGCCTGATCGGCAAAGCTCATATCCATCACTGACGCAGGATGCCCCTCCGCCGCCGACAGGTTAATCAGCCGTCCATCGCCTAGCAGGTTGATCTTGCGCCCGTCTTTCAGCGAATATTCGTCGACGAACGCACGTGTTGTGCGCTTCGACGAGGCCATCTTTTCGAGCGCCGGAATATCGATCTCCACGTTGAAGTGTCCGGAGTTCGAGATGATCGCGCCATCCTTCATCAAGTCGAAATGTTCTTTGGTGAGCACGCTCTTGTTGCCCGTAACCGTGCAGAACACATCGCCGAGCTTCGCCGCTTCGGTCATCGACATCACACGGAAGCCGTCCATCACCGCTTCCAGCGCCTTCGTCGGATCGACTTCCGTGATGATCACTTCCGCGCCATTGCCGCGCGCCCGGCTTGCCAACCCGCGCCCGCACCAGCCGTAACCGGCCACCACGAACTTCGATCCAGCCAGCAGGAAATTCGTCGCGCGGATAATTCCGTCGATCGTCGACTGTCCGGTGCCATATCGGTTATCAAAAAGATGCTTGGTGTCAGCATCATTCACTGCAACGATGGGAAATTTCAGCACGCCTTCCTTCGCCATCGCCCGCAGCCGGATCACGCCCGTCGTCGTCTCTTCCGTCCCGCCGATTACGCCTTCGAGCGCGTCGGTCCGCTTGGTGTGGAGAATCGTTACCAGGTCGGCGCCATCGTCCATCGTGATGTGCGGCTTGTGATCGATCGCCGCCAGAATATGGTTGTAATACGTGTCGTTGTCTTCACCTTTGATCGCGAACACCGGAATGCCCTGATCGCGCACCAGGCTGGCCGAAACGTCGTCCTGGGTCGAGAGCGGATTCGAGGCGCATAACACCACGTCCGCTCCGCCGTCACGCAGGCAGATTGCCAGGTTCGCCGTCTCTGCTGTTACGTGCAGGCAGGCCGAGATGCGAATTCCCTTTAGCGGCTGGTTCTTGATGAATTCCTTGCGGATAATCTGCAACACCTTCATCGACTGGTTCGCCCATTCGATCCGCTTTTTGCCCAGTTCCGCCAGTTCCAAACTCTTAATGTCGCAATTGATCTGTGCTGCTGTTGACATACGCCTCCTGTGGCGTCTTCACTGCTGAAGATGTTTGTTTACGAAGTTATTGGTTACGAAGAGTAGTCCGATTACCAGTGCCATGTCAGGATACACGATTCCGCCCCGACATCGAAAAACCGAAAATACCCTTAGGGGAATAAGACTTCCGGTGCATCAAAAACGCTGCAATTCTCCGCACATCATCGCACACGGATTTTGTTCGTCGTTACCGGTTTGTCATCTCGAGTGAAGCGAGGGACCTTGGTTTCCGCATGCAGCGCCACGACAGAGGGTGCCCCACCCTTACGTTCTGTGTAAGGGTGGGATTCCACTGCTGTTTAATCCGTGCCCTAGAGCCGCGCTTACTTCCTTCCCGCGTGCGCCGGTTCGTGCACTCCCGCGTCACTTGCCAGCTTTGCTGCCTTATCGGTCGCTTCCCACGTAAAGTCCGGATCGTTGCGGCCAAAATGTCCGTACGCCGCCGTCTTCTTATAGATCGGCCGACGCAATCTCAGAGAATCGATAATCCCCCGCGGCGTCAGCTTAAAGTGCGCGCGAATCAAATCCGGGATGATAGCGGGATCCACCTTCTCCGTGCCAAACGTATCCACGCGCACACTCACCGGATCCGCCACGCCGATTGCATAAGCCAACTGCACTTCGCAACGGTCCGCCAGCTTCGCTGCCACAAGATTCTTCGCAATGTAACGCGCCATGTAAGCCGCCGAACGATCCACCTTCGTCGGATCTTTTCCGCTGAACGCTCCGCCACCGTGACGCCCCATGCCGCCGTAAGTGTCGACGATGATCTTGCGTCCGGTGAGCCCCGTATCGCCCATCGGCCCGCCAATCACAAATCGTCCCGTGGGATTGATGTGATAGTTCGTATCTTCATCCAGCAGGTGCGCCGGAATCACCGCCTGAATCACATTCTTCAAAATCCCCGCACGCAAATCGTCGTTGGTCACGGTCTCCGCATGCTGCGTGGAAATCACAACTGCGTCCACCCGCAGCACTTTTCCCTTCGCATCATATTCAACTGTCACCTGGGATTTTCCATCCGGACGAAGGAAGGGAAGCGTTCCATTCTTGCGCACTTCCGAGAGTCGCAAGGTCAACTTGTGCGCCAGCGAAATCGGAGTCGGCATCAACTCCTCATTCTCATTCACCGCATACCCAAACATCATTCCCTGGTCGCCGGCGCCGCCGGTGTCGACGCCCATGGCGATGTCGCCGGATTGTTTGTTGATGCTGGAGATGACGGCGCAGGTGTTGCAGTCGAAGCCATAGACCGCGTTGTCGTATCCGATGGTTTGGACGGTGCCGCGGACGACTTGCTGGAAGTCGACGTAGGCTTTGGTAGTAATTTCTCCGGCGATGACGACCAGGCCAGTGGCGGTGAGAGTTTCGCAGGCGACGCGGCTCGCAGTATCGTCTGTCAGGCAGGCGTCGAGGATAGCGTCTGAAATCTGGTCGGCGATCTTGTCGGGATGGCCTTCGGTCACAGATTCAGAAGTAAACAGAATGCGGTTCTTTGATGTGGCGGCCAAGATTTTTCTCCTTAGAAAAGTGCTGCGGATTTTGCTTTTGGCGAGACCTGCCGTCGGGGTAAGCGGTCGCTCAGGATGACACTAAAAGGCTACCAGACGGGTCGCGGTCACGCAATGACTTTAGCTTTGACTGCATCATGTTGTATCCAATCGTGCAATTGCGATGTTGAATGGAGGATCGGGGCGTTGAGCGAATCGCGAGCAGGTCCCACATATTCTGATCCCACATAGTCTAAAGAGCGGCGTTTCTTCCACTGTTAAGCCTTGCTCAAGGCAGAGGGTCTCGCAAAAAGAGGCGAGAACCGATCACATAAGCGTCAATGTTTATCGTATCGACCGGCACGATATAACACGCTGAGCTGGTTTTTTCCGGAATCAGAACATCAACGGGCTTGTAACTCGCAAGTGATAGCGAACAGTACGAGATTGCCGTTTTGAAAACCTGACCTAAACGGGGAGTAATCCATAGACCGGGGGTTGAGTCTTGTTCGGAAAGTGAAACGCCTTCCAATTTTGAAAGCTAAGTAGTTACGACGGAAATGTAAGGCATTGCTTCGGACCGACGGCCGAGAACGGAGGTGCCGGGTCTTCGGCGGGGCGGCGGGAGTTTTTCTGCTTCGCTTGTTTGGAGATGGGAACTGCGTCGGAAGCGGGCATAGGGATCCTTCGACTGCGCATGCGGATTCGTTTAGCGAATCCGCATGCTTCGCTCAGGATGACAACGGTGAGGAATGGAACGGAAACCAAACCTCAGCGGCTGAAGCCGCGTTCTAGCCTTGGAGAATTGATGCGGCACGAGTGGAACTCGTGCCCTTCCCGCTCTCTTCGCTTTGAGGCGTTTAGCGGAATTACTCTCGAAAGCCCGGGAGCGGATGCGATAAGATGCTCCGGCCCTATGTATTTTCTCCTGTGGTACATTCCGTCGGGGCTCTTGGCTCTCCTGATTTTCCTCATGGTCCGGAACTGCGCGTACAGTGTGTGCCCGTGGTTCTTTTCTTATGTTGCTTTTGCGGTGTCTGCGGGCGTGGCCCGATTCGTCGTTCACAGCCGCCCTGGCGCCTACTACGCGACCTATTGGATTACCGAGGCGGGCTTCTGTCTTCTGGGAATTCTCGCGATGTACGAAGTGTTTCGCGTCATCATTCGATACGTTGCCCCGCGCTGGTGGACCCACTTGATATTTCCGGGTGTCGTTGTCGCGGGTACCTGTTTGAGTCTGGCCCGCGCTCACGCCGTCCCGCCACGGGTTAGCGGTTTCCTCTACTACATTGTCATCGCAGAAATCGCCGTTCGGTTCGTAGAGGTGTTTGCCGTGGTGTTGACGGTCGTCCCACTTTTTGGTTTTCGCAGACATCGGTACGCTCTTGGTGTAGCCGCAGGGTTTGGGTTTTATTCCGCTGTTGAACTCTTGAATACGATCAAGTTTGCGGACTTAGGGACAGCGTTTAAATTTTGGTGGGGCGTGACCTCAGTTGGGGCATACTCTCTTGCCGTATTGATTTGGATTGGGTTTTTCCACGTGCGGCAAGAGGATGAGCCTCTCCCGACTCTCGAACAGGCGTACGCGTCCGATGCGCCGCGCAAGAATCCAGGCCGACTAGAGCGAGTCCGCCATCCGGCGCTTCGTATCAGGGCCGGCCTGTGAGAGTCTGCGTGCGAAGCTTTCTTTCGCCCTTCAGGGCTTGCTCGTTTCTGTAGCTCAACCCAGGGCTTGTGAGCGTGGGTGAGAACTCAGTCGTCCCTACGGGACGAGGTTTTCTTTTTCCACTTTTCCCAGCGCCAAAGGCGCTGGGCTACTGTCAATCGCCCCGCCGGGGTGGTGTGCTCGACGACTTCAGCCGCTGAGGATCCATCAAAACAGTTTGACGGACGCACTACGCCCCTTCGGCGAGATCAGAGCAGGCTCTGGGCTGCACTCTGTCACCGACCTTCGACTGGCTCAGGGCAGGTTTTTGCGACTGAAAAGAGCGAGTATCTTTTCCGACGTGACTCGTGGGTCGGCGTTGCACGCAGACTCTGTGAAGCCCGTCCTGTGGGGCTTTCGGGCTTCTGGCGCTGTCCGTTTCTTAATGCTCTAGTTCAGGAATTGATTCTTAACCTGTTGGGTACGATCCTCGATTACCCCGCACGAAACTACACACCATTGGGCCTGCCGGACTAGACTAATCTCTGAGGCGCTCCGGCGCTTCCCCCAATAACTAAACCTAAAGGAGAAAGAAACACCATGAAGCGAATTTTCGCAGTCGTGCTTTTGCTGTTATCGCTCGCCTCGGCAGCATTGGCCGACGGAGGGGGTGGGTGGCCGCCAACGGGAAATACAACCAAGCCGCCCCAAGTGAGCGTTGCGGCCTAGACAAATTACCCTCGAAAGCCGGGAGCAGGTGCGATAATCTGCTCCCGGCGCTATGAATCTTCTCCTGCGGTGCATCCCGTCGGGGTCTGGTGCTGTTGCTTTTCCTTATGTTCCGGAATCGAACTTGTTCAGGAAGCGAGTCTTAACCTGCTAAGGTTCGGGCCTCGATTACGTCGCACTAAAATCCGCCCCAGCGGGGGCGCCGAGCTAAACTACTCGCGAGGCGCTTCGGCGCTTCCCCATACTAACGACTAAGGAGAAACACCATGAAGCGAATTTTCGCAGTCGTGCTGTTGCTGTTATCGTTCGCCTCTGCAGCATTGGCCGACGGAGGGGGTGGGAAGCCACCAGTGAAAAAGCTGCCCCAAAGGATAGTCGTAGCCTAATCGAATTACGCTTTATTCTCGAAAGCCGGGAGCAAATGCGATAATCTGCTCCCGGCTCTATGAACGTTTTCCTGCGGTACATCCCCTCGGGGCTCTTGGTGCTGTTGCTTTTCCTGTTGCTCAGGAATCGCGCCTACAGAGTGTGCCCATGGTTTTTTACTTACGTGGCCTTTGGAGTGGCTGCGGATTTGGCGAGGTTCATCGTCCATAACAACCCGCCAACCTACAGGGCAACCTATTGGATTACCGAGGCAGGTTACTGTGTTCTTGGAATCCTCGCGATGTACGAAGTGTTTCGCGCTGTTCTCCGCGCCCGCTTGTGGTGGACTTATCTCATCTTTCCGGCCATCGTTTTTGCGGCCGTTGCACTCAGCCTGGGTCGCGCTCACGCCGTTCCGCCACAGTTTAGTGGCCTCCTCCTCTATATTGTCACTACTGAAATTGCCGTCCGGTTTGTGCAGGTATTCATGTTCGTTGGGCTGGGTGTCATAGCGGTTCTTTTTGGCCTTCGCTGGCGCCAATATGCTCTGGGTATAGCTGCGGGCTTTGGGCTTTACGCCACAGTCGCCCTGTTGACCACAACAAAATTTTCGGATTTCGGAACAAGATTTAGGGATGTTTTCAATCTGATCTCACTTGTGGCATACTCTGTTGCCGTATTGATTTGGATCTGGTTCTTTCGTGTGCCACAGGAGGAAGAACCTCCTTTGGATCCCAAACTGGTGGCCCACTACATCGCCGTGCTGGAGCAGTATATGGGTTGGATGCGAAGGATGCGTTAGGCATGATTTTTTCGATTGTGACGTGGTTGATCCTCTCGTGCAGCGCGCTGGAGTTGGTTTATCTTTTGTATTTGGCCTGGTCGAGCACCAGGGGTCCCAAGCTTGTTCTTGGCGATGTGATCCATTTCTTGTACCCCGTCGATTCGTCTCTGCTGGCGTCGTTGGTCGATCCCGCTGCCGATTTTGAATTGCGCTGGAGCCTGAGTCCACGCAGCTTCCGCGAGGAGCAGCGGCGGCGCATGCGCCTCTATCGCGAATTGCTCGGGCGCATGGCTCACAATTCCGCGGTTCTCGCCGAGTTCGATAATGCCATGCGCGGCAACGTCGCTGGACCTGGGTCGAAGTTGCAGGAAGCGGCCGTCAAGGTGCGACTCTACTGTATGTTCTCCCGGGGAAGGCTTCGCTTGTGGTTGTGGCTTCCAAATGCCTTCGGCGTGGTTGTACCGCCTAGGCTTGCTCGTTTGCGCATAGCCGCGAACCTTGACGGGCTCCAAGTCTATGAGGAGCTTAAGATGGCGGCTGCGGAGGCGTTCGCACAGTTGCGGCCTGCGGAACTCGAAGCTTTGACCCACAATTTGTGATTGTGGGGATTCCTTCCTTGCGTTGCTCAATGCTTCTGATCCGTGTTAGCAAGTCCTGTCTGGCCTCCGGAGAAAGCTCGGGCTGAAGCCCGATAGTTTTTCAACGCCCTTACGCGGCCCTAAAGGGCCGCTCTTTCACGGTCGTGGCTCAATTCGTCGTAGATCGGTCAAATGAGTTCTCCTGCAACCTCCCAGATGGCATTTCTAAATATTCCACAGCAGCAAGGTCGAGGTCCCTCAGCGGCTAAAGCCGGACTCAAGAGCGAATGATTTATCGCAGCGGTGAACCGCTGCGCCACCCTAAGGCGAGGTCCACCCCAAAAGCATCGCTCTTATGGATTCGTGGTGGGAGTTTGCGCTGGAAGTGAATCGCGGAGGCCGGTGGAATCGAAGGTGAAGGTTTTTACTTCGCCTTCGTTGCCCTCGGTGGGGATGGTTTTGCCTTTGAGGGCGAAGCTGAGGCCGGCGGCGTTGCCGGTTTTTACGACGATTTCGTGAGTGGCGCGAACGGAAGTGCCCGCGGGTGCGATCAGGGTTTCGGTGGCGACGGGACTGCCATCGGCGGTGATCGAGATCCAGGAGGTTTCGTTGGCGCGAATGACGAGAGTGAATGTGGGAGCAGGTTTCAATGCGGCGGCGTGTGCGGCGTTCTTTGAAGCTGATGTCTCGAGCCGGGAATCTGCGTCGTCATCGGCGGAGTTGGGAGCAGTGGATTTTGTAGATGTGGAAGATGGCGGCGGGGTAGGTGTGCTTGTCGTCGCTGACATTGGGTTGGTGCTTTGACTTGTCGCCGCATTTGTTCCTGCGGAACTTTTCCCTGCGGGTTGCTCGACGGAGGGCGTGTGATCTGGCGCAGCGACCGCAGACGGAGCCTGAGATTGAGGGATCGCGACGGTGGGATGCGCTGCGGCGATTTGCTGTCGGTGGCGGCGATAGCTCCAGAAGGCGAGAACGAGGGCTACGAGCAGCAAAGCGACGGCGAGTTTTTCCCACGGGATGGGAGTGGAATGCTGGCTGGTGTCGTCCGCTAAAGCCGCTGCGGGATATTTCTTGGGGAAACGTTCGACGGGAGTTGCGAGCGGCTCGGACGGAGCAGAGAGCTTTGGCGCGCGCGGTTTGGGTGGACGATCTTTGTTAGGACGATCTTCGTTAGGACGATCTTCGCGCGGACGAACTTCCGGTGGACGATCTGGGGGGCGAACCTGCGCAGGAATTTTTGCGGTGGCGATGGCGGAGTCGGCACGATTTGTGGCGGGAGTGCGGGGGGCGGGGAGATTCTCCTGGGGTGGAACCTGACTTCCGTTCAGCGCGGCGAGATAGTCGGCGATGGCTTCCTGTTCGTCGAGGCCGACGTGGCGGGCGTAGGCGCGGACGAATCCTTTATTGAAGACGCCGCCGGGAAGCTGATCGAAGCGTTCTTCTTCGAGGGCGCGGAGCATGCGGGTGCTGATTTTTGTAGTGTTGGAAATGGCGTCAAGTTCGATGCCGCGCTGTTCGCGCTGTTTGCGAAGTTTTTCCCCGAACGCGCCCAAGTGGTGGCTCCGGCGGGCGGATAATTCGTCTGCGGTCCGCCCAAAGATGGGATCAATCATAGGCGAAGGCGGGCGCGGACGCCACAGGCAAACGACATCCGAGCTTTGAGCTGCGGGCTGCAGCCGCGAAAAAGCAGGTTCCCCTTCGACAAGCTAAAGCAGGTTCCTCACCGCCGCTTCGCGCCGGTTCGGAATGACATCGACTTTTGATTCTTGCTTTTGGCCCTGGTTTTCCTAGTCTTGATTTTCTTTTCAAGGAGTGAAGCTTTGTTATGAGTTAGAGGGTGGTTATCGCAGCGCTGGTAGCGCTGCGCCACCGCCTAGCTCTATTTACGGGAAATCGCTGATGTCAGCAGCAACTTAACCCACCCGTCAAAGAACAACGGGTGGGGCATCCTCTTCGTGTAACGGATGCGCCAGCCCCCTTCGCGCCGGTTCGGAATGACATCGACTTTTGATTCTTGCTTTCAACGTGGTTTTCCTAGTCTTGATTTTCTTCTCAAGGACTTGAAGCTTTGTTATGAGTTGGGAGGGTGGTTATCGCAGCGCTTGAAGCGCTGCGCCACCGCCTCGATCGGGTTGTCCCTCACTGAGGTTTGTCTTGTAGCGTTATGGTGAGGTTGGCAGTGCAGGTTTTGGCGGGGTCGACGAAGGCGGAGCCTTCGCGGTTGGCGGCGGAGGCGCGGAAGAAGAGGCCTTGCTTGGTGCGGTCGGGAAGTCCGGTGAACCGGGCTTTGCCGTCGGCGTTGGTGCCGACTTCGAGGTCGAGCTTGCGGGCGTACATGAATCCGTAGGCGATGTGGACTTTGATGTTGGCGGCGTAGACCGGAGAGCCGGCGGGGTCGGTGATGGTGAAGTCGGCGGAGCAGGGGCCGATGCCTCCGTCGATGACGGGGACGGTTTTGGGGTCGACCGGGGAGGCGTGAGTAAGGGTTGCGAGGAGGATGGTTGATAAAAAGAAGGTGTGGGCTTTAGATGGCCGCATATGGATATTAGAGTACGCTTCCGGTCAACTGGTCGGGGCTCGATCGCGAAGTCTGTGGAGGGGCTGTCGAGCTTCGCTCGACTGGACCCTTCGTACCTCAGGGCATGCGGCGGAGGGCGGCCGTCCCTACATGAGACGAGGCAGAAGAGCAGGTTCCTCCACTTCGCCGTCGCTATCGCTCCGGCTACGGTCGGAATGACAGAATGACAATTTGATTATCTTTCGATGAGAGCTAAGGGCTGCATCCCGTTGGCTTTGGGGGTTCTGGTTACCAACGTTCATTGCCCGGGGCGCGGGGCGAACCTATAATTTTTGGAACTGTCACCCGTCTGCGCAAGCGTCGTTACTAGAAAATTCGTGGTTGCAAACGT
>CAYOVU010000043.1:0-2760 GCA_964407505.1 uncultured Acidobacteriaceae bacterium
ACTCATCGCAACATCAGGCGGCATAGAGGCTAGTTGCTGGGCTTGTCCTGGGTCGTTCTGGTACGCATCCCCAGTCCACGCTTATATCGGCATAGCTATCTGGCCGTTAGCGCGTCCTTGACTGTCGTAGGTAACGCCCGAGGCTCCGATCACTCCTCCATCGGCGGTCGCAATCTGCGGGTAGTCGTTGGGTATACTCCAGATCACGTTCCCAGACTGACTAAAGCTGATCATATTGCCGTTGTTGTCCGTGCCGTAAAACGAACCGTCCTGAGCCTGCAGCGCGGGGTAGATGGGCGTCAGGGTGCTACCTGAATACGCGACGTTCGTATCCACGGTCGTTGCAAAACCGTAGGTTGAAGCCGCCGCCACCTGTGTATTACAGGCGCTGAATCCATAAGTTCCCGACGCACAATATGCTGGTGTATCTGCTTCCCAGGTCAGCACGGTGCCCTGGTCGGCGTTAGTGATCATTTGAGCCCACGGCAGAGTCGGAATTACGCCAGTTTGGACGGCTGTGCTTGAACCTTCAAAGATAGATTGCTCCATTTGCTTCGATTCCCAGTCCTTCACATCAATCTGGGATGAACTCCCATCCGTCCCCACCCGCATCAGCATCAGGTGGACCACGGCGGTGTCTATCAGTTTCAACGATGGCGTATGGTCTTTCGTGGATGTTACAGCGTATCGTGCCTTCAAATACGTCGCACTCGACACAGAATCTAACAATGGTGAGGCCAAGCCCTTCGAGACAGAGTCAAAATCCTACGAGGGACGGGGTCGTGGAATCCCACCTTTCGAAAGGCACGAAAAGTGGGGCACCCGGCCAGACCTTACAAGACATATTCTTTGCCGAAGATGTGCTACTCACCCACATCGGAGCGAAAATCCTTTATGCGCGAATACATTGCAGGTCGCATACCGACGATCAAGTTACTCAATGAAGCCTGGGCTGCACGTCAGGCGGTTGAGCGAGATGTTATGCGGTCGGGCATACTGCAACAAGCAACTGGAGCGGAAGAAGCGCGGCCTAGCGCCCCGGATCTCGATGGGCTTGGTGACGAAGAAGTAGACGGGGTCTATCACCGGATATTGAGAAAGAAAGATTGCGACAGCCTCGCGGCGTAGGTAGCGCAACGCCGGAGGATTTCGGGCGCTTGAAAGGCGCAAACGCCGCCCGTCGAAGTCATTGCGTACGCTCGGCCAGTGTCAGCGCTCTCTCTAAAGCTACGTCCCTGTCGTTTCTCAAGTCCTCAGCTGAAGGCTGCACTTCGAAATCAGGCTTGATTCCCACGCCTTCGAATTCTGTGCCATCGGAAAGTATTGATGCTTGGCAGCAATCGAGATTTCATACGGTTGTGCTTCGAGACGGAGTCAAAATACTATGAGAGAGGGGGTCGTGGAATCCCACCTTTCGAAAAGCGCGAAAGGTTGGGGCACCCGGCTGACTAATGTAACAGTTGCGCGAGACGTGCGGCACCCACCCATTGGTTGGGACGGTTTCAAGGGTTCGTGAGAAGTGGGTCACCCGCCCCAGGGGCCTGCTCATTGCTGCTGTTGGCCTGCTCTTTTCTGGATTGCGGCGATGGCTTCCGCGGCCCATTTTCTTATCGCATAGCCCTCCGACGGATCGGGGTCCGTCTCTGCAACGTTCCTCAGTGCTGGAATCATATCCTCTCCGCCAAAACTTCCCAACGCCTTCACAGTTGGAATTTTGACGACATCGTCGGGGTCGTGGAGGGCGCTGAGAATAATCTGCCGAACGGCCTGGATTGTGACTGCATCCAACTCGCCTCTCCCCTTAGACAGAGCCTGCACGAGCATGGCCACGGCGGCCCCTCGTGGCGGAGCTGCGGCATTCTTAAACCTTTGCAAGAGACAAGGGACCGCAACTTTCGCATGATCCGCAAGTTCGTCGGTAAGATACGCGCCGTTTGCGAGAATGCACACCTGACGAGGGTTGCTCCAATCAACAACCTTTGCGACGGTATCGACGAGCCAGCTAAGGTAGCCCGCATAGTCTTCCTCTTCGGCATACAGCGTCTCGCGATTCTCACGATCCAATTGATTGACAAGTGCGGCCTTGACCTTGGGATCGCGAAGGGCGACCGGATCGGTGCGCAACCGATCTAACGCTTCGCTCCTCACCTCCGCATTATCCGAACGGAGCCACGTTAGCAGTTCCGCCCGGCTCGGCTTGTGTGCCGGGATCTGCTGCCCCCAGCCGGCAGTCAGCATTGCGCACGCCGCAAGCGTGAGTGCGAATAAGATCTGCATACTATTCCTCCTAAGATAGTTCCTGTTTATTTTCGCCAATCTGGGTAACACTGCGACCACGGGCGCCAGTCAACGTGGAGATGGTCATAATTTACCTTGTTGCCTGGCTCAATGCAGGCGTTTGGATACAGCTGTCGCGTCACATTATGCAGGGCGTTCCAAGTTGTGGAATCCTTATATGTTCTTATATCCACCGCATCGCCGTGAAGGTGTTGGCTGTGAGGGCTTGCTTTATAGTTCTTGTATTGACCGGATGCAATGTTCTTCTTGTCTATCAAGTACTGGACCATTGGACTACGATAGGCACTGCTGACCGACAGTGGCTGACCGTACGCCCTGTAGATGGCTTCAAGTCCGTTGAGCAGTGAAGACTTCAAAATCGCCCAGCTAGGATAGTCGTTGTACTGGATGTCATCCTGATTCAATACGCTGAAAAGGAAGTCCGGATCGGAATCGCCGCCGGAGTCGCTAGAGGCCACAAAG
>CAYOVU010000044.1:0-19372 GCA_964407505.1 uncultured Acidobacteriaceae bacterium
CGCGCCGCAGCATATGGGTGCCGCCGACAAGACTATGCCGCGGCGCTCGTTACATGGCATAGTTGCGGGATTCGTCACGATGCCGGAAGCGACAAATAAAACGACGCCATCGGTGGAGGCGCCAGTGCAGACAAACGCCGCGGATGCGGCCGACGACGCGCCCCGTCTGCTCAGGCAGGCTCTTCTCAAGACATTTTTCACCGGACTTTCATGGACCGCGGCAGCGCGCGGATTGACCGCCGTCGGCACCGCCGCGCGCTACATCGTCTTCGTGCGATTGCTCAAGCCTTTCGACTTCGGCGTCATAGCCAGTGCGACGTTGATTTGCACGGCGCTCAGTGCGGCGACTGATCCGCGCATGGGCCAGGCGCTCATCCAGCAAGAGGATCGGATCGATCCATACCTCGACACTCTCTTCACGACCTATCTGCTCCGCAGTCTCCTAATCGGCTTGGTGTTGATCGTAGGCGCGCGGCCGCTCGGCGCCTTTTTTCATCTCGGCGACGCCTACACGGTCTTCTGGGCGATCGTCCCGCTGCCGATTCTGCAATCTATTGAGAGTCGGCGGCTTATCTCGCTGTACCGGCGTCTCGATTTCCATTTCGTGACCATCCTGAACGTTTCCGAGTCGCGGCGAGCGCGCGTTCGTGGCTGCATGGCTGAATCGACTTGTACTGGTGGGTGGTGTATCTCTCGAAGAGGGTACTCGACCTGTGGCATGAAAAAACGGGAAACGATCATCAAGCGTCGATCGAGCGCTGTCTGGAAGTTTTCTCTGAACCAGGGAGATGCATTCATGAATCTCCGCAACACAGCGGTCCTACTTTGCGTTCTTGCGCTCGCGATGGCGGGTTGCGCGCAGCAACAACCATCCGCGTTCGAAACCGCTGTACCGAAACTACGAGACCAGTGCGTCGGCGGTGACACCCAAGCTTGCCAAAAGATTGCCCAGGGTTCTTGCGTGGCAGGGACACCGGAAACCTGCAGGGCGGATTGTTGGCCCGCAGAGGTTGCAAAAGCTTGCGGCCCATACCTTCCCGAGGATGCGCGGCCAGCGCAGCCCGGAGGATTGCCCGGCCCGGGCGGAATGTCGACGTACTGAACTTCGCAGACCTTCATATTAGCGCATGTCCGCCTTTCGGCGGAGAGCGCAGCTTTTGAAAATCGGGTGTCCGTTAGTACCGAAGGCCCTTCCCTTTCAAAACGACCACCTGTGGACTGTTGGTAGCGTTGTCGTGGAGCGGCAAGCTGCCGCTCTGCTGGCCCGTCGCCATCGGCCTGAAGGTAACGCTGATAGTGCACGTATTGTGCGCGAGCAGGCGTGACCCGCACGTATTGCTTTGCGCGAAAGCGCCGCTAGCCGACATGGCGCTAAACCATACCGTCGCTCCACCGCGGTTAGTGACTTTCAAAGTCTTCGTTCGACTCGTCGTGCCGACCTTCTGAGCATCGAACTTCAACCTCTCCGGCGTGATTGACAGCGCGCCCGGTGTGGCCGTCGCCGTCGGCGTCGCGGTTGAAGTAGCAGTCGCAGTAGATGTCCTGGTCGGTGTCGACGTCGCGGTGGCCTTGGCGGTAGCAGTCGCAGTGGGCGTGTTCGTCGCGGTTTTGCTGGCTGTTGTTCCGGTCGCCGTCGCGGTTGAGGTCGCCGTTGCGGTAGCGGTTGGCGGTGGTGTTCCAGTGGGAGACGCAGTCGCCGCCGGGGTTGTTGTCGCGCTTGGAAGGGGCGTCGGAGGAGGCGCGGAGTTGCTGACGACAAAGATGTGCGCCTGGTAGGGCTGGAAAGCGCCGGGGAAGGTCGTGCTGGTGTCGGGCGCGGTGGCCACGCCGGTGTCGTAGTCGTCGATACTGGCGGCCGGCTGCGCCAGCGTGAACTCCGTCGTGACAGCAGACGCCGTATAGTTATACGCGAACAGGTAGCGCGTGCCGTCGGCGCCGATCTTGGTCTTAGTGAACACTGTTCCCGCGGCGGAGTTCGCGGTTATGACGGCGGCGTCCGGGCTGAGCAGCACCGGCTCCAGCGATTTGATCTCCGTGGTCACGTTGATCAGTTCCTGGTAAAGCGCCGCGTGCTCGACCGGATCTTTCACATACGCCAGAGCGCCGACGCCGTAGGACCAGTAAAAGAGGCCCGTTGCGCCTTCTACTATAGCCATCCAGCTCATATCGTGCAGTTGCTGCTGGGTCGGCCACGCCGCCTCGAGATCCGCCCGAAAGAACTGGATCACGGTCCACACCGGCCGCGAACCTAGCCCAGCCTGATACGCCGCGCGAGTCCGATCCGCGACTTCAGCGAGATCGTTTCCGCTCGCCCCAACGATCGGATAGGCATCGACGCCCAGTACGTCGAGAGTGTCTTTCCAGAACGGCAGATCGAGGGGCCGGTTGAGAACCGCGAGATTGAAGCCCGACGGATCATTGGCCTTGATCAGCCCATACTGGTGGAACGTCTCCGGCTGCCGGTCAAGTACCGGCTCGTCGCCTACGTAGTACCCGACGACCCCGGAATCGGACGACAGTGCGGCCGTGTAGTCGGAGATCAGCTGATCCGGATCGCTGGTTCCGAACTGGTTGGCGGTATTGGTCGGGAACGCCGCGAGGCCCGTGTAGAACGCGGCCACGTCCGGCAGGAACGTAATCCCGAATTGCTTCATCGCCGTCGTATACGCAATAACCGCCAGCGTCTTAGTATTGGAAAGGAAATAGTTGATGATCATGTTGATTGGTGCCTCGGCTACCCCGGAAAGCTCCTTCACGAAGGAAGCCGGATTGAACGTCCACCCGGTCGTGTCGTATATGCCGAGCACGAAGTGCGGATTGCCGTCGATGAAGTGCGCGCGGTTGTTCGGGTCGATCCAGGCCTTCATGCCGGAGCGGGCTGAAGCATCCATTTTCACGATTGCGTAGGGACTCTGCGTCAAAAGCACGCTGCCGCTACTGTCCTCGACCGTACCGCCAAGCTGGTAGGTGCCGAGCGGCAAATTGCTCAGGTCGATGGTCGCGGTGAAGTCGGTCGACGATGGAACGACGGTCTGGCTGGCGACGACGTTGCCGCCGGCGTCGGTCGCATCAAGTATTACTTGGAGGCTCGACGGCGAGGTTCCCGTCGGCGGCGTGACGGTCAGGTCGACGCTGGCGACCTGGCTCTGATCCGAGAACATCATGCCGCGGTAGTTCGGGTAGAGCAGGAACATCTGCAGCAGCGGCGGTATCTCCTGCTGCAGCGACATGTTTGCATACCAGGCGTTGCCGGTCGGCATCGGATATCCGTAGATCTCCAGGCGAACGGCAGTGTTCAGGCCTTGCGGAACCGCCAGATGTTGCAGAGTTGTCGTGGTCCAGTCGGTAGTGCCGCTGGTGACAGGAGCGCGGCCATAGCCGAATAGATCGAAGGTCGCGCCGACTTCGGAATTGGAGCTGGCAATACTTTCGGTCTTGAGCTGTCCACTAAGCGTGTAGATCCGGCCACTGACTACTTTGAATGAATTCTTCGCGACGCGAGGGAATTTGCTGCAAGTCGAAGGATCGCTAAGCTCAAGGCTGGCGCCACCGTTGGGCGCGGGATTTTCGGGATCGAGACTGAAGCAGGTGCTCGGAAACGTCCAACCGGTTGTACCTTCTGAGAAATCGCCGTTTGTCAGCAGATTGGAACTGAGCGACCAGCCAGCTTCCGGAGCTGTCAAGCCGCCGTCAACTATAGCTTGAGCAAAGACCTGATCTCCGAAGGGCACCGACAGAAGGTATGCTATAAGAACCAAGGCGAGTCGTTTAGCTAGTGGCCTAGTAGCTGAAGGAGTAATAGCAACTGATTCGTGGTCTCGATATCGTTGCGACATGATTGTTGCCCCCGCTTGAGTCGATGTGCGCTGCGCAATCGCACAAGGAGCAACTTCTCTGCCGCTGTAGACGTGCCGTCAGTCGATACTCACTGATGCGTCAATGTCGGACACTGTGTCGCGTATCGACGCACTATTACTGCGTCGATGGACCGCGATTAGAACTTAGAGCCTAAAAGGCTGGATGGAACGCGACGTGAAATTGGCGGCGCTGTCCAAATTCGGACAGCAAGGATAGCTCCTCTAGGACGCCAGGGCGGTGGACACGGATTCCGTGTTCTTTGCAGGCCTTTGGCCACTTGCCCACAGCACTCGCGCCGGAATAATGAGTCCGGCGTAACAAGCGACTGCAACAAAGAGACTCACCTGAATTCCCACCCACATCGATAACGCCACGGCCAGAACTGACGACAGCACACCCGCCGCACCGCTGACTCCCCACATCCACGGCATCGCCGATTCCGATACCGTAGACACCAGGCGCATGCCAATCGGGAAACAGAAGCCGAGCAAAATAGACAGCGGGCCGACCATCGCAACAACGATCAGGCATCTGACAAGGAGCTGAAATTGGATCGTCCGGTCGGTGATCAGTTGTGTCGACAGCGTAATGACCAGCAGGGCGACAGCGATCAAAAGCGCAATCGCGTATATAAACGATGGACGAACTTCGATAGGCGCATAGTCCGAAAGCCAGCTCCCTATCCCGGTGAACAAAATCATAGAAAACAGAATGACCGCGATGGCATATGTCGGATGGCCGAGGTAGACAGAGAACCTCTGCATGTAAGGAATCTGGATCATCATGAAGCCGAAACCGATCAGCGAGAAATAGAGTATCGCGGCTGCAAAGGTTCCCTGACGCATATTCGGGACGCCAAATCTCCACAGTGGCCAGAGAATCATAACCGCAACCAGCACAAGCGCTATCAATGTCAGGATGAGCATTGTAGCGGTCGCGATTAGATTTCCCTCGCCATTGACACCCCAGTGTCTCTTCAGGCTGCCTAAGCTAAGGAGTGCACGCGGCTTGAGCATACTGAAGAAATAGGGACGCTCGTCGGTGGGAGGCGAAAAATCATAGTACGGATCACGGGTTGCTTCCGACAGTTCCGTTCGCGACCTCGACTTCGAGATCGCGTCGAACAGAGGGACTGCTGAAATATGGCCGGGAGCGACTAGCAGATTGAATCCGTAGAGTTTCGCCGCCGAGGATAGCGCCTGCAGATCTTCCGCGGTAAATGGCTCTCTGGAAACCAGCAGAGTAGCAACCTTACCAGCAGACGCCATCGCAAGATGGTCGGCGGGGTTGGTCACGCCGCGATCTAGAAGAGCTGCGGTCGCGAGCGCCACAAGTCGGCCGGTCTCGGAAACCTGCTCAGGTGAGAACCACCTCGATACGCTGAAGATTCCGTCAGGCTTGAGCGCGTCGAGAAAAACGCGCCATGCTTCTTCCGTGTACAGTCCGTTCTCGGAAAGCGTAAGCGCACCGGCACCGGTTGCCGCAAAGGTATCGATCAACGACATCTGGAGAACATCGAACCGCTTGGCGCTGCGCGTAAGATAGGAACGCGCCTCATCATTCACCAATTCGACTTCCGGCCGCTGGGTGATGCCGGCGAAGTTACGCATCGGTCCTTCCAGCAAAAACACAAATATTTGATTCAGCTCGATCCCGGTCACGGCATTGCTGTTTGCCCATAGCGCGGTCAGAACGTCGCGGCCGCCACCAACTCCAATGATTCCCACGTCACCGCCCTTGCGGAGGTGATAGGGCAATGACGTTACATCGTAGCGAACCCAGCCGAGTTCCGGGGTGTCGCCGTTCCACTTGGTCATCGCCGTCGCCGCGCCGCCGTCGATATACATACGGGCAAGCGTGACTGACTTCGACGGAATTCCACTCCCAGGACCCCAGTAATAAGGTTGGCCGACGGACGGCTTCCTTACCGTAATCTGCGAATAGGTATTCCAGGCTTCAAATTGTAAGTCCGAGGCCAGTTGTGCCTCGCCCTTGGTAAACATCACGCGAATCCCATGCAACGTTAAACTGTTCAAAATTGCGAGTACCAAAAGTATCGGCACCGCTGCAACGATCGAACGTCCAGGTCGCAGGCCGGCGAATCGACAAAAACAAAGCGCACCGATACCTGCAAGCGCTCCGATAAAGAAGGTTGCTGATGAAATGTTTGCCCAATGCAAAAGCGGTATGACCAAGATGCTGCCAAGGGCGGCGCCCACCATATCAGCGGCGTAAGTGAGCCCTATTTTCCCGGGAACCCGGGTAAGCATCAGGGCAACAACGATGCCGGACAGATAGAACGGCACTGCTATCAGAACCATGGAGCTCAGTAGCGCCAACATAGCAATGAGCGACGAATCCAATTCGATCGGAATCACGAGACTAAGGACGTGCGCTATCGGAATGGCGAGAGCAAACCAAATCGATGATGAAACCAATTCGGGAGCAACCCTGGTAGTCTCATAGCGTTTCGGGTCGACATAAACCTGAACGGCGCCCGCAGACATTCCGAACATCGCCATCGAGATCGCGAAGAATGACAGGTGATACCATGTCAGCACTGACAGCAGACGTGTATCGAGCATCTCCAAAGATAACGTTGCCAACGTTGTGAGAAAGAGTCCCGCCAGGGACCAAGCACGGCGCCCGACTGGAACAAACGAATGAGTTGCTATTAATTCGGTCACAGATTCCATATCGGATCCCGATCCCTAATATTTCTGAACTAGAAGAGATATCATTCCAGTTGAGCACCTCCAGAGGGTACAACTACTACATCCTGTTCGATCAATGCGATCCAGGAAGCTAGATACAGTATTACGGCAAGCAGCAACAAGGACCGCATTCCGGTCCACGTAGAAAGTGACTCCAATAACCCTCCGGCAAGTGACCCTAGCAGGTTCGAGCCGAGCGCCTCACTGCTGAACCGCTCTTGCGCGAAGCTCCTGATGAACACAATACCTGCGAAAAATACAGGCGAACACAGCAGCGCCGTTGCCAATAGCGCTTTGATCCACATGGAGCTAAAGAAAAGCGCGTCGAGCGGAATAAAGTACGCCACTGAAATTGATATCAGTATGCCGACATAGCCTACCACGACGGGTACGCGTGTTTTCCAGGCTACTAGAAGATTGGAACCGATGATGAGGATCATCAGGGCGGCCATGACGATGGAGTTTACAACCCAGGTTGTACCAAACAACAGCGCCATCCGGCTGATGATTTGCGCTTCTAGGAGAAGGAATCCCGCTCCCAGGAAGAAGAAATGCCACCGCATGGAGCGAAGGGCGGCACCAGTCTGACGGAAAAAGCGCCAAGCGATCAGGATGAGCGCTATTGAAACCACAATAACGGACGCCGGCACTCCCGGCTCATGCTGATAAAAGTATGGCCAGTCGTCAGTGGTTGTCGTTGGTACTTCGCTCACGGAAAGAGTGTGCTGAGTCACGTACGTTGCGAGTCCCGGATCAGACAGCGCTCGATCGAGGCTGCGCTGGGAGCCGGCGATGAAGAACGTCCCGCCCGCGATCCAGTACGGGGAGCCTTTACCAGTCCCGAAGTGAAGAAAACTGCTTCCAAAAACGGTGCGAACGAGCCCGTACAGTCTTGCCGCGATCCACGGTGTCTTCACGCCGAATTTTATAATGAGAAGACCGTCCGGTTTGAGTAGCTTCTTGGCTGCCTGCAGCGCCTCTACCGTGTAGACGTAGTTGTCGATCCGAATGTTTGAATAGTACGAACTCGTCGTATGCGAGTCCAGCAATGAGAAAACTATTAAGTCAAACCGATTGGTAGAATTCTCGAGGTAACTGCGCGCATCGTCGACGATAGGATCGACCCGTGGTGATCTGTAAGGCTCCTCGAAATGAAGGTCACTGCCGAGTTTCAAAATCAGCGGATCGATTTCCACAGCTGTGACCTTTCCTGACCCATTTCGCAGGGCTGCCGCAACATCGTTCCCGGTGCCGGATCCAAGCACCAGCACTGAAGACGGGTTTGGGTAAAAGCGATAGGGCAGATTGTAAGGGTTTTCGTTCAGAGGCGTTGTTCCAACTAGCGCCGGATGCGAAGCGGCGAAGGCCGGAGAGAGATTGACAATGCGCTGGAGCCACCCACCATTCACGACGAACTCGTAAGCGACGATCTCGTTCGAATCTTTTATCGGGCGAACAATGAGTTTTTGGTAAGGAGTCCAATAAATTGTACCGCCCCCTGGATCGCCTATGCTTACGAGCCCTATACACAGCGCGAATGCCAAGACTGAAAGCCAACGCCATAGAGGCAGCGTCCAGAAAATCCAAACGACAAAGATAGCGGCGACCAGGAACCACACTGCCGGCGGTTGCCAGAGAAAACAAAGCAACGTATAGAGCGCGATCCCGACCAGACTTCCAAGTATATTCACCGTGTACCCGGTAATGCCGTGCGTGGCGTGTTCGAGTTGCCACCCGACTAGTTGTCCGATTGGGACGAAGACGAAGGCTATCAAACCAAAAACCGGGATAACAAATAACAGTGCTCCCAGGAGGAGCAGAAGCGTGTGGATAGTTAGGGGAAGGGATGGCACACCAGCAATGTTGACCTCTGAAACCGCCCCCATGAGAATTGGCAACCCATTTACGAGGTGGCGGAGGCTTGGCGATGGGAATTCGCAAATGCATGCCAAAGTGACCAATGACAGGAGCATCACCGAGAGATGAATTGAGCGGCGAGAGAGATAGCACCCAAGACCGAAGCCGAGAAAGCAGGCGACCAGAACAAAATTCTTGAAGAACGCAAAGATTCTGACTTCGGACGAGATCCATCTAATCATCAGCAGTTCCAGGAACAGACCTGCAACGCTTATCAAAGCAAGCTGGCTGTAAGAAAATCCGCCGAGGGCTTCAGGCGTAAACTGCCATCGTCCGGGTGAATGCGTATCAGCCGCCATGTTAGTGACCGTCGGCCGATAAATGCGGAGTCCATAATAGTTTATCAAAATTGCAATCAGAACTGTTATTGCCCCGGTCAATACAACCGGCAATGTCACTGCGAATTCTTCCATTCTCACCTCCGGGCGAGCCTGCTGCCGCGTCTCCCGTCTAAAATTATGCGCTCTATTCTCGATTCCGGTAGCTGCGGACTAGGCCGTGAGTCCAAGCGCGCGAGCCGTTAGCCGTAAACGATTCGTCGCGGGCCTCGTCTTATGTTCGAAACGAGTGCAAATGCGCGGCGCAGGCCAATTGCCGCCAATATGACCATCGCTGGCTCTGCATGAGTGCGCATTCGAAATTTTGCCGCCCCTCCGGCGTTAGGGGCCAATAAGACGACAGTCATAAGAGTACAAATCAGCACCAATTCCTTTTGTGCATGGTTCATCTCGCGCACGTTAATCAATGCGAAAACAATACCAAAAGCTACAAGTATGCAGAGCCCGATCTGAAACGTCACGAGGGCCAGCATGCTTGGAGACGTAGAGAGAGAACTTAAGGTCGGCTCAAGAACATCTTTCGGGAGACCAGGACTGGGCGCCCGCCATTCCAAACCAAACAATCGGCTCAAAAACGATCCAGCAGGAGCGAATAGGAGGACCGCAACGCCCTTGGTCGTCACAAACGCAAGCGCAACAGGATGCTCGCGAAAAATCCGTATAGCGCGACGCTCGAGTTCGTCGGGATCGGTGCCGGCATGGACATTTGGCGGCAACGCGAGGTCCAGTTGATGCTGCGCTTGCTCGAAGCTCTCGTGCTCGCTGAATGCGACGACGGCAGCGGCCTTAAACCTATAAAGGTCATTAGCGCCGCTGTTCGCTATTGTATGAATATGGCAACAAGAAACGTTGCGTTCGGTCCAGCCAATAGCAGCAGCGGCAGGTAAGAGCGAGACAATTAGCAATGAAATTATTCGAGAGCGCCACGAAATAGGCATAATCAGGATTGTGGCAACAACCGCGATAGGAACGAAAATTCCCGTTGGCCGAATCATGACTGCAAGCGCCAGGAGAATACCGGCGATCGTCGCAAGAGGCAGGACACGAGATTTCCCCGAGGGCAGGATCATCGCCGCCACCGACAGAATGAGCGCTGCGAGCGTCAGTTGAAATGTCTGCTCGGCTACGATCGCTGCCCCAGTCGCGACAGAGGCCAGGTCAAATGCCATCAAGGTAGCCGCCAAAAGTGCAGTCCAATAGTCCCAGAACCACGCTACGACCACAGCTGTAATCAAGCATACGATTGCTCCCATCAAAGCCTGGAAGGCGACAGCGGTCCTTAGAGTGGGCATAGTAGTGAGAAAGACCGAGTATCCGGGAGGAAATCGCGTCTCGGCTGTTCCGCATTTGCCGTTTTCCACGGCGGCGTAGCCACAACCCGCTCTAAGGCCCTCCGCTGGAGCCGTGTAGTGCCAGGAATCTACTTGAACTATTGCCCAGTCGATTCCTGGGTTCCTAAGCGGCAGCAGCCTTAGCATCAGAGCCAAAACAAAGATCACACCCAAGCACAGACGATAGCGGAGCAGATTCATCTCAGGCTGATCTGCATTGGGGATATATCTTTCCGCGGCACTTCCATATTGCTTCGTTCTCAGGCAGGTTTGTACACTACGGTGCTCGTCTTGTTCAACTTGACCTCAATGGGTTATATGAGAGGGTGGGGGTGGTCTTCGGCTTCTTGGCAGACGAAGTGAAAGTCCAAAACATCTTGGGCTTCGGTGCATCCTGATTCATTGAGTGCTTGATATCGACAATGCCTTCTAGCGACTCGTCTGCATCTCCCCTGCGCGTCGTAGTTCTCATGCCTCTCCGGGATGACTGGGCCTCTGCCGCGGAACTCACCCGTCGCCTCGAACAAACCTTCGGTTCATATCAGCATACGTTTGATATTCTGCTGTTAGATGATGCATCGCTTCAAGTCCGCGATGCTGCGGACTTTCAATCACAGTTCGCTGCTGTCAGAACCATACGTATCCTGCGTCTGCGCCGCAATCTTGGGCACCAACGGGCGATCGCGATCGGTCTAGTACATATTCAACAGGCCATGACTTGCGACGCCGTTCTCGTAATGGATGCCGACGGCGAGGACACTGCTAGCGGGGCGTTGCAGCTTCTACAAGCCTTTTCTGAGGTCAACGACGGTCATCACGCAATGGCAATTTTTGCCGAGCGCAGCCGGCGAACGGAATCTCTCGTTTTTCGGGTCTTCTATGGCTTGTACAAAATTGTACATCGCATTTTAACCGGTGTCGCTGTGCGAGTGGGGAACTTTAGCGTTTTGCCGTCAAGCTACCTCCGCACCATCGTAGTCATGTCTGAGATGTGGAATCACTATGCTGCGGCATTCTTTCGTTCGGGCCTTCCGTTTACGACGATTCCTATTCCAAGGGGACACAGGATCGCGGGAAAGTCCAACATGAGCTTCGTCACGCTGGCCGCGCACGGCATAAGTGCTATTTCAATATTCGGAGATGTGGTCGGCGTACGCCTCTTAGTCGCAGCGATGACCGGTTCGCTCGTAGCCGTGCTCGGCATTCTCGCGGTTTGCGTCGTCCGGTTGTTCACAGACAAGGCGATCCCAGGCTGGGCCACCTACGCTTCCGGCATTCTGGCGATCATGCTTATGCAGTTCTTAACCATGGCCGTCAGTTTCACGTTCGTGATGCTTTCGAACCGGACCAACCTAAGCTTTGTGCCACTTCGCGACCATTCACTTTTCGTGGCTGGGGTTGAAGTCATCTACTGCAATGACTGATTTCAGATACGCCGGAACGGAATTGGAGCTGTTCGCTGGCGCGCATAATTGGAAGTCTTACCTGTCAAGCCAGATTCTGCCGTTCGTCGCCGGCGATGTCCTCGAGGTCGGTGCTGGCCTCGGGGCCAACACCGCGTACCTCCACCACGGCAGGAATGGGTGGTGGGTATGCCTCGAGCCCGATCGCCTATTCGCTGCCAGATTGGGCTTGAACCTGGGGCAAACTAACCCTCCCCGGTATGAGGTCGTGTGCGGGCCGGTACAATGCCTCAAGGCACGCCGGCGGTTCGATACCATCGTGTACATAGATGTTCTCGAACACATCGAACACGATCGTGAAGAACTAGATGCTGCTGCGCTCCTGCTGAAGACGGGGGGTCGACTGATCGTCCTATCGCCCGCCCATCAGTGGCTCTTCAGTCCTTTCGATGCTGCCATTGGCCACTACCGCCGTTACGACCGACGAATGCTACGACGGATCTCGCCGGCAGGGCTACACCTCGAGCAACTGTGGCATCTGGATTCGGTTGGTCTCTTACTCTCGTTCGCCAATCGGCAATTCTTGCGGCAGTCCATTCCTACCGATGCGCAGCTCCGCTTTTGGGATCAATTTGTCGTCCCGGCCTCGAGAGTAATTGACCGATGCTTGTTCGGCTCCGTGGGGAAGTCGATCGTGGGAATCTGGCGCCGTGAGACGGGATGACTGGCGATGACAACAACCCCTTCTCGTACAACTAACACCGAGTTCGGACGGCGAGCGGCAAATACTCTCCTTGCGATGATTCTGGTGGGCGTCGGCATTCGCTCCATCCTCAGCGCATATGAAAAGCCGCTCTGGTTCGACGAGATATTAACCATCGTCATGTGCCGCCTGCCGAGCGCATCAAAGCTTTGGCAGGCCTTGGACAGTGGCGCAGACACTAATCCGCCATTATTTTATTTGATTGCCGGTTGCGCACATCGATTCGTCCAGGACGATCACGTGGCTTATCGGCTACCCTCTGTTCTAGGGCTATTGGTAACAATCGTTTCTATATATCTCTTTCTTTCCAGAAGAATTGACCGCTTGTCCGCACTGGTGGGCGCGACGTTTCTTCTATGCACCCAATTGGTATTTTATTCTACCGAAGCGCGACCGTACGGACTGATGATCGGTTTTGTCTCGGTTGCAATTCTGGCCTGGCAGCGCACAGACGGATCGCAGTTCTATCCCCTGCTCTTGTGTATAGCTCTGACCATCGCCCTTTCTCTGCACTACTACGCAATTCTCGTTTGGCCGGCACTCGCTTTAGCCGAAGCAACGGTATACCTCTACAGGCGTCGGCTTCGGATTGGCGTATTGATAGCATTGGTCGTCGCCACGGTCCCGATGTTTGTATTCGCACCTCTATTGGTACACCTAAGCCAGTACTACGGGCGGAACTTCTGGTCGCGGCCGAGCGTCGGCCAGATTTATTCTGCGCCAGGCAATCTCTACAACTTTCTGAACTACTGGGTCTGGTGTCTAACCATTGGAATAATTGTAGTTCTCATATGCTCGAGTCTCGGCAAGACGGAGACATTCGATTCTTTGAGACGAAGAGAGGAAGACGAACCTGTATTGCCGATCGAAGAATGCGTGTTGATAGCAGTTTGTCTTTTGCTGCCAGTTATAGCCGTGCTCGCGGCTAAGGTCAGTGGTGGCGGAATGACTTATAGGTATATGCTGCCGATGGTACTTGGTGCTTCTTTGGCTTTGGGATTCCTGGCGAGTAGAGCGTCCCAAAGAGTGAGAGCACTCCTGCTTACGCTGATCTTGGTGAACTACGGCCTATCCTCGCTCGCGGTGATGAAGAAAGCTCTGACCGGATCACTGCTTGCGAGGCGCACTGCGATTGCCAATGAGGACAAAGCAATCATTGCAGACTATCAGAAGTTCGTCCTTCCGATTGTCATCGCGCCTGGAAGCAACTATTTGCCAATGGTCTACTACTTGCCGGCTGATCAAAGAGTCGCTCTATACGCGCTGGCCGACCCTAATGCTGCAATGACGTTTTTTGGTTCCGACTCAGTCGATCTTGCTCTGCTTGCCTTGCGGCCATACTTCCCGCTCCAGGTAGAGCGCTACGACAGGTTTGCCTCCAGCAACCGTGAGTTCATCCTCGTTTCAATGCAAGGAACGCGTCGTGACTGGTGGCCAACCCGGCTTTTGCGAGATGGGGACACTTTGAACCTTATCTCAGCAGATAAGAGTATGCACGCGTACAAGGTAACGATGAACTCTCAGCTAGCGCCGGAAAAGGAAAGACCGGACAACGGGGTGGGAAGCATTAACGGTAACGAGAGCCCTGACGAGGTAAGCCCTTGAGATCGCGCGCTAAACCCTCCTATGCCGGAGGGCAGTTACGTGGCATAGTTGCTGGCCGCAGGCTTTGCATCTATTGGAGTCGGAAATCGTAACAATGCCGGAAGCAACAGAGAAAGCGACACCATTGGCTGAAGAGCCGCCAAAGGAGAAGGCTACAGATACAAGCGACGGCCCGCAGGAAGGACCTCAGAAGTTGGCGGAGGTTCTGCTCAAAACGTTCTTCACTGGGCTTAGCTGGACCGCAGCTGCACGCGTACTAACTTCGATCGGTACCGCTCTCCGCTACGTCGTGTTCGTGCGGTTGCTCAGACCCTTTGACTTCGGGGTAATGGCTAGTGCGATCCTGGTCTCCTCGGCACTAAGCGTGGCGACCGAGCCGCGCATGGGGCAGGCGCTTATTCAACAACAAGATCGGATTGATCCGTACCTCGATACGCTATTCACGACCAGCTTCGTCCGCGGTCTGATCATTGCAGTGATCCTGGCTACTTTCTCACACCAGATGGGCGCCTTCTTCCATTTGGGTGCTGCTTACACGGTCTTCTGGGCGATAGTTCCGCTTCCCATTCTTCGATCGATTCAGAGTCCGCGTATTGTATCGCTTTATCGCCAGCTCGATTTCCATCTCATGACTATCCTGAACGTTTCGGAGGTGGCGGCGAGCTTTTTTTTCGGCCTGATTGCTGTGTTGTACTGGCGTGATTGGCGCGGTCTCGTGTTCTCGATGCTGGCCGGCGCAGTGGTGCAGCTGATCTTGTCCTACTATCTGTTTCCTCACAGACCGCGACTGCGTTTCAGCGTGGCGCGCGCGAAGACAATGTTATCGTTTGGACTACTCTTCAGCGGAGGAGTGCTGTGTGAATTCATCGCAAAGCAGCTAGATAATCTGACAGTGGGCCGCTTGTTCGGGCCGGGACCGCTAGGCAGTTACCAAATGGCATTTCGGGCGGGGGAAATGCCGGTCGCAGAATTCACGATGTCCGCCTCGGTCGTTACGTTTCCGATGGTGGCGCGGCTCCGCGGCGACCGCGACGCAAGGTCTCGCCTCTTCTGGTCCATAATGGCGGTCGTAGCTGTGGCTGGGATCGCATATGCTGCGGTAATCTTTGCCTTCGGCGGGAAAATCGTACTCCGCTTATTCGGACCAGCCTGGATTCATGCGGTGCCTTCCCTCAAAGTCTTGTGCATTTACGGCCTCCTCCAGGGATTCATGGTGGTCGGGCGAAGTTTTCTCACCGGACTTGGAAAACCGCAACGATACCTGTTCGCGGCAGCAACACGAGCAGGGGTTCTCGCAATCGCGATTTACCCATTGACGGCACTGCGCGGACCAACCGGCGCCGCGGTCGCCGGTGTAATATCGATATTGGTGGCACTGCCGGTGTTGGCCTATATGCTTCATCGGACGAACTAGGCGGTAGAGTCGACATCCGGCAACTCAATGAAGGTTCCGATGCGCAAAAATCTGGCAAATTACTACGCCGAGGATATGTACGAACCCGACCGCACTCTTGGCTCCGCTCGAGTCGTCGTGCCGATAGTGGTGGCCCTGACTCACCCGGCCAGCGTGCTGGATGTAGGCTGCGGTCGGGGTGCCTGGCTCAGCGCGTTTCGGGAGCAGGGAATCCAGGAAATCGCCGGGCTCGACGGCAATTACATCAAGCCTTCGACGCTGCTGATTCCCGCCGATCGATTTCATCCCACAGACTTGAGCGGCAAGTTCGAGATTCCGGCTGATCGATTCGATCTAGCGCTCTGCCTCGAGGTTGCCGAGCATCTGCCCGCTCCGAACGCGCGCCATCTGGTTCAACAACTTACGTCCGCGGCGCCGCTAGTGCTGTTCTCGGCTGCGCCCCCAGGGCAAGGCGGCGAAGGGCATATCAACTGCCAACCACTATCCTACTGGCGGAAGATCTTCGAAGAGTTGGGTTTCAGGATGCTCGATCCACTGCGGCCCGCGCTTCGCGACAATCGGCAGGTGGAGTGGTGGTATCGCCAAAATATGATCCTGTTTTCCTCGCAGGAAGCTATTGACGCCAATCCGGCGCTGGCGGACTGCGGCGAAGTACCGCCGGGTCTCGAATCCGAGTGGATCCACATGTGGGTGGTTGACGCCCAGATTGCGGGACCTGCCAGACGAGTTCGAAGGCTGACGCAACGAGTATTACGCCTCGCTTCAAACGCTTTGCGACCCAAGGCCTGAAAGGATCTTTCGGGCGCCTTTACACTTCCATCGGAGGTTCGATAGCATCGGGAAAGAGCGCTAATCAGCTCCCTTACGCCGCAACACCGCGGGAACGGTTCTCATCAGTATCTCGAGATCTTTGCCGAGTGACTGGTCCCGGATGTATTGAAGGTCCAACTCGACGCGCTTGCTGTATTCCTTAATCTCGCTGCGCCCACTGACCTGCCAATGACCAGTCATCCCTGGTTTGGCGGACATGAAGAGCGTCGCTGAATCGCCGTATTCGACCGCCTCATGAGGAACGATCGGGCGCGGTCCGACCAGGCTCATTTCACCGATCAGCACATTGAACAATTGTGGCAGCTCGTCGAGGCTGGTGGCACGCAGAAACTTCCCCAGCTGAGTAACACGAGGATCGTCGCCCTTGGCAAGCTTGAAGTTATTCTGAAGATATTTAGCATACAGCGCCGGCGAATCCTTAAGGACCTTTTCAGCATCGCTACGCATTGTGCGGAACTTATAGAGGGTGAAGGACTTTCCCTTGAGACCCAAGCGCCTCTGACCAAAAAGCGCGGGGCCAGGCGAGGTCAATCTTACAGCGACAGCGATTACACCCATCATAGGCGACAGGAGGACGAGCAGCACCGTCGACAAGAGCAGATCGACGGCGCGTTTCACTGCCGCCTGAAGGGGATTCAATTCGCCTTTGCTGACTGAGAGCACCGGAATGCCGGCGACGTCGCCGAGCGATTGGCGGAACAACCTCGTATCGAGCAGGCTCGGTATGATGTGCACTGACTTACCTTGCTTGAGCAATGCAAGGACGCCCTCCGCTCTGGCCGGAGAATTAGCGGCGTCGTTCACTCCAACTAGAAAGACGTCATCAAATTCCGCAAATGAACCTGCACTGAAATCGTGCCCGGACTCCGTCCCATTGCCGTTGCCGGCGACTGTCCGCTCTGCATGCTGAACATCAACCCGCTGATATCCCATCGAATGTGCAGCGGTCAAAAGCTCCGCAAAGTGCGCACAAGTTGCCTCATCGTCGCCGATTACCACAGCGGTCCGCCACCTATGAGCGGAGCGACGCAGGTTGCGCACGAAGAACGTGGTCCCCAACTGTCGAGAGAAAATGAGGGCCGCCGATGCAGCAACGAAATAGCCAATAAACTGGCGGCTAATGTATTCAAACTTCAGTAAAAAGACAGCCGCGATGGTGATAAGTACCCAAATCAGCAAGGTCCGTATCAACCCTTGTACCAGGAAGTTCAGCCGTTCCGTTCGATGGGGTCGATAGGTGTCTGTGAAGGCGGTCAGAGTCAGCCAGGACATGATCGCCAACGCCAGGAGGGCCGAATATTGCGACTGCGCTTCGGAAGCCCGACCGTGCGGCACGATCAGAATCCGACCCCAGTGCAAGGCGAGTGCAATCTCGGTGGCAACGACGTATCCAACGAGGATACAAAATGCGTCCGTAATTCGCTCTGCGATTTCCCTGTTATTTTGCGGATTCAGGCCAACCCCAGGCATTCTACAAGCGCCTCCCCGAGCAGCCCCTCAGGCTCCCCCGAGCCCTCTGGCAACAGTCTCCTAACTTCGGCCTAGACCCTCAACTACGCACTTCTTTTACCACAGGCCTCACTGTGTTTAGCTTTGTTAAGACTTCGTTGTCAATCTGTTCCCCTTGAAAAGTCCCGTCTGATCAGGACTGATTTATTTCTGCATGCCTCGAATTTCAGCAATACGTGCACTTATTCGAGACGAGGGCATCGTTAATCTCCCCCGCCTCGCTTTCGAATCGCTGCGGTTCCTCGACTTTCACATCTTCGTCATCGACCGCGGTGACCTTCTGTCACCCCCTGCTGTCTCTCAAGGCGTCAGCATGTACGCCGACGCTTTGGACCGCCTCAAGCGCGCGCGCGAAAACCGCACCGATCTGGCCAACGAATTCCGGCGCGACGAACTCAGCGGCGCATCGCATTGCGCCACGCTCGAGCTCAACGGCGAACTAGGCGGCGTAGTCTGGGCGTACGACTACCCGGCCGAACGCCCGATAATCGCGCTCGAGCCCGGCGATGCGGAGTTGTCGACCTCCTACACGATGGAAAAATTTCGCGGCCGCGGACTCTACCGGTCGTTGCTGTATTTCGCGACTGAGTGGCAGTTGCGCGTGCGCCCGCGTCTCTTCACGATCGTCGCCAGCAACAATCCCACCCCGATGAAGGCCGTCTACCAGGTCGGGTTTCACGAGATCGGCGTCATCCGCCGTCGTGCGATAAGCGGGCCGAAGTTTTCAGTCGCGAAAATGAAGGCTGATCGCTAAGCCGGCTTTCGAAACACTGCCAGCATCACACTTGCAGCGAACCGCTCCGCGCCCATCCGGATCATCGCGCGGCTCGCCGCCAGTTCTGCCGCACACAACGGCGCGACGAAATAAAATAAAGGCCGCGCCGGCGCGAACACCAATTCCTCGCACAGCAATCCAGCCTCGGCCGCGCTCGCTTTCAGATCCCGCTCGGTATTGACGCGATAGAAGGTCGGAAACACGTCCTCTTCTTCGCGAAAATCCATGTATCGAATCAGCTTCATGATGAACGGCTTCGGCAAAATCCGGCGCCCCACTTCCGCGATTCGCACGGGGTAGCTCGCGACATTCGGCGTATGAATGATCACGCGGCCACCCGGCGCGAGCACGCGCGCAAATTCCGACAGCACCTCGCGCGGATGCTCGAGATGCTCGGCCACATTGTTGAGCGTTATCAGGTCGAGCGACGCGCTCCGAAACGGCAGGTGATCGAGCGTCGCGCCGACGCCGGCGCGTATGCTCCGATGCTTCGCAATTGCGTCCACCACGCGATCGCAGCACACCGTCAGTCTCACCCGCCGCACCATGGCTAGTTCCAGGTCGGGCGCCGCGACTTCCAGTATCTGATGACCGCCGCCCGCGTCGAGCCATCGCGTCTGCGGCGTCAGCACCGAGTCAATCAACCGCGCATACGTAAGCTGGGTGTATTCGCGCTGCGGATCTATCCGGTCCTTGAGCCAATAATACGAACCGCGTCCCAAATATCGATCGAGCGTCTTCCACATCTCGCCAAGCAACATAGCCGCGCCGCCGCGGCCGCGCGATGCTTGCGGAGGTTTCCCTTGAATGCAACAGTAACTGCACACGTATGAGTTTCAGGGGCGCAGCCAAATTGGTGATTCCGCCGGCCGTCGCCAATCGAATCCGGGTCGCCGGCTATCGTTGGTCGCTGC
>CAYOVU010000045.1:0-2697 GCA_964407505.1 uncultured Acidobacteriaceae bacterium
TTTTCGCAAGTACCGATCGATCTCATCCACACCAAGCAATTTTGCCAGAAGAATGATGGATGGGAACCCAACAGCTGTAACAATCACCAGCAACTCGAGAGCACCGAGCGTATTTTGCCACGCAAGACGCGCTTCGAGCCACGCCGTCAGTTTGTAGCAAAGCAGTGCTACCAGTACGGAAGAAGCCAGAACTTTCGAGAGGCACAAGAGCAGCCCTCGAGCTTCCCGGTTGTGCGTACGGCGGACGAGTAAGACGAACAAGACCGCTGCAAACGCAATCGCGATCGCGGAACTGGCGATGGCCAAGCCCAAGAAGTGCCAATGCCGGGCGCAATACCAGTACAGCGGCAAGCTGAGAAACGTCACGCTCGTGCCCACGACTGCGGGTGTGATCGTGTCGTGTACGGCATAAAAGCCGCGGGCCATGAAATTCTGAGCCGCTCTGGCAAAAATTCCAATTGAGAAAAGGCCGAGGGCTGCTCCGGTGGCCTGAAAATCCGCCGCGTTCAAGCGCGTGTGAGAAAACGCGAAATAGACTACCGGTTTGCTCAGTACGATGGCCAGAGCTGAAAGCGGAACAAGAAAAAGGATGAGGCCCTTTAAAGTTGTGTTCAACGTTCGGTTGAGAGTTTCCGAATCGCCTTTCGAGTGCAATTGCGCCAGGAGTGGGAAGGATGCGATTCCAATGGCACTGCCGATCATGATCTGCGGGAACCGCATGAGTGTGCGCGCGTAGGTGAGCCATGTGATTGATGCAGACGTGAGATACGAGCCGAACCAGCGGATGATCCATTCGTCGGTTACATCAAAGGAAAGAGCCAGCATGATCGGAACGCCAAGTCTCAGAAACATGCGAAAGCCTGGATGATTCAGATCCAGATTGGGCGTGAAACGCGCTCCAACATTGCGAAGCCCAAACAGCTGGAGCACGAAGAATCCGAGGAACGAGCCCGCCAGTACTCCAACCGCGAATCCGGCCACCCCTATCCTCGGAGTCAGCAACCATCCCCCGAGAATGATTCCGAGGTTGTAGACGACAGGCCCTAACGCAGGGACAAGGAACTTTGATTTTACGTTCTGGACGGAACTCGCAACGCCGGCAATGAACAAGAAAAGCTGCGAGGGCAGCATTAAACGGGTGAGGAAGACGGCACGGGCTTGTTGCGCCGGGTCAAAACCTGGCGCGATCAACCGGACCAGTGGATGCGCAAAGATTTCACCAAGCGAGATGAGGCCGACGAGGACTAGGGTCATGCACGTAGTGATCGTGGAATATACGTGCCAGCCTTCGTCCTCGCGTTTCTCCGTAATATATTTCGTGAACACGGGAATGAAAAACATGCCGATCGTGCCTCCGGCAACGAGATAACTGAGGAGATCGGGCAAAGTGAACGCCGCATAATACGTATCCGTGACTGCACTCGAACCGAGTTGATGAGCCACCGTCCACTCGCGCAGGAAACCAAAAATCCTGCTGAGCAGCATTACAACGAACAAGATGCCGGTGGTCTGGAGCAGGTCGTGATTGCGAGTAGAAGGTTTCGTCACGTAAGGCATCTTAACGAAGAAGTCGAGCTTTTCGAAGCGAGCGGTTTCCTGGCCGAGGAATGGGTTTATTCGAACTTCCTGATGTGAAAAAGCTCCAACGAAATGCTCCACACCGATTGCGGAATCGTCACCAGATACCGTCTCCACAAGCGGCGAGGCTCGCTTAGGAGGCGGTAAAACCATTCCAGCCCACTCTCACGCATCCATGCGGGAGCTCTGTTGAGCCTGCCGGAGTTCATGTCGAACGCCGCGCCCACCCCTAGTATGACCGGAACTTTCAATGTTAAATGATGATCAGACATCCAGCGCTCCTGTTTCGGAGTGCTAAGGCCCACCCAGAGAACATCAGGAGCCGCGGCGTGTACCTGGGATGTGAGATCTGCTTCTTCGGCCTCTGTGAGCGGGCGAAACGGCGGCGTGTAGGTGCCTGCCACGGTAATGCTGAATTGTTCGTGAAGCTGGCGCGCCAGGTCCTCCGCGACACCGGGAGCGCCGCCGTAGAAGAAATGACGCGGCCCAGAACCTGTCTCACGACAAAATGCGAGCATCAGCTCCGATCCGGTTACGCGGCGGCGCAGAGAATGCCCATGCCACCGGCCCAACCAAACGAGCGGCATGCCGTCTGGAACCACTAGCGCGGCCTGATTCAGGATTTCGCGAAAGCGCGGATCCTGCCGCGATTCGGCGACGCCATGCATACCGGTGACCGCGACATACTTTCCGTTCTCGCGATTGTCGATCCAGCGTTTGATTCGCGCCACAGCTTCAGGCAGCTGAACCGCATCAACGCGTACGCCAACGACGCGGAATGCAGGCGGGATCGCGCTCATTGCAGTAGTGCTGGGTTCAAGCATAGGCGGCCACCGTTTGCTCGTAAATGGTCATCAATTGAGTGTAGGCCCTTTCTGAGGTGTAGTGATCTTCGTACTCCTGGCGCGCCGCTCGGCCCATCGTCGCGAGTTCGGACGGATGTGCGAAAGCCCACTGGACTTTTCGCGCGAGATCTTCGGAGTCGCGCGGCGTAAAGTGCAGGCCGGTGCGGGAGTCGTGGATGATTTCTTCCATGGCGCCGAGTTTCGAGCAAATGATCGGAGTTCCGCAGGCGAAGGACTCGGCGATCGTCATGGGAAAGCCCTCGTACCATTCACT
>CAYOVU010000046.1:0-5211 GCA_964407505.1 uncultured Acidobacteriaceae bacterium
GATCCATGCCGGTGTGGGGTCGCAGGCGATGCAGTACCTGCCGCTGTCCTTGGTGCCCACCGTACTTGTGCCCTTCTACCTGCTAACACACGTGATCGTCGCCGCGCAGCTGCGAGTGCGTTCCAGAGCTGTTCATACTTCGATCACTGCGAGTTCAGCGCAGCAGGTGGCCCAGTCTCACCTTTCCCGCTCCTGAGGAGGCGCCACACGTCCGAACGAGCTAGGTCAATGGGCCAGAGAGAGAGAAGGTATCCCGGCGGGAGATCAGTTGCCGCCAAATCGCAATTTCACTCACCCGAAGAGTCGCGATGGCATCATCCTTCCGGCCGCGCAGAGTAGGCTCGGATTGGAGGTCCCGTGCGCGTTTGTGCGGACTCATCCCTCCAGTCGGACTCGCGCCCATTACCTGCGGTTCGTCTTGTTGTATGGCAATTCGCCTGCCCTCGCTGCGGCGTGGCAAGAGCCGAGTCCCTCCTCCTGCGCCTTCCCTTCATAGTGCCATCGACTAGACACCGGTGGTGCTGTCTGGCTACGCTGTGTTTGGTGGGGAAATTCAAAGGAGTCGAACGAATGCTACCGCCGTGGTCTACGGGAGTCACCGCGAGAGGAGGCTGTCATGAATCTATTGGAAGAAGCCTTCCAGCGTAACGAGCATCTTCTGGCAGAAGCACAAAGGCTCAGCCACACCGGCAGCTTCGGGTGGAACGTTTCTTCGGGCGAGCATTTCTGGTCCGGCGAGACGTTTCGTATTTTTGAATTCGACGCCTCTGCCAAAGTTTCAGTGCCAATGATCCTGGAGCGCGTTCATCCACAAGACAAACCTACGGTGAAGGCGGCAATAGACGCCGTTGCCGCCGGCACAAGCATTGACTTGGAGTGTCGTTTACAGTTTCCCGACCTAAAGGTTAAGTATTTGCGCGTTGCCGGAAAAGCGGAGAGGGATAACACCGGAAGCATCGAGGTCATTGGCGCAGTAATGGATATCACTGTGCAAAAGCTAGCCGAAATAGAACTTCGGCGGAGTAAAGCGCATTTGATAGATGCACAGAGACTCAGTCACACCGGTAGCGCTGGAATGGAAGCGGGTACTAGGCGGATGTTTTGGTCTGAGGAAACGGCTCGGATTTATGGCTACGCTCCCGACACGGAACCGACACCCGAGTTGATCCTGCAGCGCGTCCACCCTGATGATGTGGAACTTCTCAAGAGTGTTCTTGAGCGGGCTGGCCAGGAGGGAAGCGACTTCAAGTTTGAACATCGGTTGCTGATGCCGGATGGTTCAACAAAATACATTCTCAACCTTGCGCATGGCTTATGCGATGGTGAGGGCAACGAGGAATCTGTTGGCGCGATCATGGATATTACAGAACGTAAAGTTGTCGAACAGCGACTCCAGCAGAAAGAAAGGGAGCTTCGGCAGGTCCTGGACTTTGCGCCACAACTCATCGCTGTTTTCGGAACCCACCGCGTACGCCTTTATGCCAACCGTACGAGTCTTGACTACTTCGGCGTGACTCTTGACGAGTGGCGTGACACAAACCACGGCGGCGTTGCTCATCCGGATGATTTCGACCGACTTCTGTCTCAATGGGATGGTGCAGAGGCCGTTAGCTCTGCTTTTGAAATCGAAGTGCGGTTTCGCAGGCACGATGGAGTCTATCGTTGGTTTCTGGTTCGCTGCAATCCTGTGCGCGACGATCAGGGACAGGTGCTCCGTTGGTACGCCGCGTGCACCGACATCGAAGACCGCAGGCGAGCCGAGGATAAGCTGCAACGAGAGAACTCCGCTTTGCGTGAGGAGCTCAGCCAAGCGTCGATGTTCGACGAGATCGTTGGTTCTTCGGAGCCTCTGCGCAAGGTACTGTCTCAGATCGGCAAAGTCGCGCCCTCAGACTCAACGGTTCTCATTCTGGGACAAACAGGTACGGGCAAGGAATTGATTGCGCGCGCCATCCATAAGCGTTCCAAAAGGGCGGAGCGGTCTTTCATCGGAGTGAATTGCGGCGCGATCCCGACGTCGCTGATTGCTTCCGAACTCTTCGGGCACGAAAAGGGAGCATTCACGGGAGCGACACAACGCCGTCTGGGACGCTTTGAGGCAGCAAGCGGTGGCACGATTTTCCTCGACGAAGTCGGAGATCTTCCTCCGGATATTCAGATCGCATTGCTGAGAGTGTTGCAGGAGCGCGAGATCGAACGTGTTGGCAGCGACAAGCCCGTTCCTGTAGACGTTCGCGTGTTGGCGGCAACCCATCGCGATCTGGATAAGCTCGTGAGCGAAGGTAACTTTCGCCAGGACCTCTTTTACAGGCTGAATGTTGTGCCGATCGAGATGCCCTCGCTGTGCGAGCGAGCAGCCGATATTCCTATCCTGATCGAATACTTCATTGGGCGATTTGGAAAGAGAATGGGGAAGAAGTTCCAAACGATTGAAAAGAAGACACTGAAACTTATGCAAGAGTACGATTGGCCGGGAAACGTCCGCGAGCTGCAAAATGTGATTGAGCGCGCTGTAACACTGAGCGACTCTGATACCTTTAGTATTGACGAAGCTTGGCTCAAGCGAAAGCCATCCACAGCTTCTCATTCAAGCGTAGCTCTGAACGGAGCGTTGCTGGCGCACGAGAAGGAAGTGATTCAATCCGCACTCGCCCAGAGTCACGGACGGATATCAGGACGGGCAGGCGCCGCCGCTAAGCTTGGAATCCCCGATTCTACCCTCGAAGCAAAAATTAAGCGCCTGGGAATCGACAAATACCGATATAAGTCCCAGTAGGCTGATGCCGCGACGCAGCGACTCGCGAGGACATTCCTTCCGTGCTTTTACCCGTTAAGCGGGAAATCCCGAAAACCTGAGACCGGCATCCGATCTAACTCTTTGGTGCCCAACGCATAGTCAGTGGTCTTATCGTTGCATCTTGCACGAGGGGATCTGCAGATCGAAGATGACGTTGAAAATAATACGGACTTGCGAGAAACACGGGACTCGAATTTGTTTGTCCGGTGCACTTCGAGGTTCGCACATAGTCGATGTGCGCACCGAAATCGTGCAGGTCGGACAACCGGCAACTTTGGACCTGGACGAAGTCGACATCATCGACATCGACGGAGTCCGCTTACTGAATGAGTGCCAGGCGCAGGGCATTGAGGTGGCGAATTGCTCACCGTACATTCGCCAGTGGATGCTTCAAGAGAAACGAACCCGGCGAGACGAGAGATAGCCATTCCGCCGGTCGTGTGGCTCGCCTCGTCTCCTTTTCCCGATCTATCGTGAAATCTCGAAAATCGGGGACGTCGCCTTGGACTAACTCTCAGAAAACCCAAGAGAATGCAATGGCCTGATTCTTGCAAATCCAATGGCGGCTCGGCGCGCAAGAGCCAACTTCCCCTAGAGAGATGACTCGATCATGTATGAGCTACAGACCGATGTAATAACCGAAGTTTTTGCAGTTCGAACAGAGAGGACTTCCCTATGAACAACGAGCAGATCGTCCGTAGAGCGTACGAAGCAGCCGAAAAGGTGGACGTCAAGGGTTTTGTTGAGTGCTTCACGCCCGATGGGACATTTACCGACATGTCGGTCGGCGTCACGTACCGCGGGCCCGACGGTCCCACCGGAATAGGCAAGACGGTCGAGGTCTACGCGAAAGCGTTTCCTGACATGCATCGTGAACTGTACCGGTTTTTCAGCGTCGGCGACGTCGTTGTCGTGGAGCTTGCCCTCCAGGGTACCCACAAGGGGCCCCTGCCGACACCCATGGGGATCATTCCGCCAACGGGCAAGCGGATGGACGCGCCTTGCTGTGACGTCTTCCGTCTCGTGAACGGCAAGATCCAGTCGTTTAACTGCTATCCGTCGGGAACGGTGATCTTCGCACAGCTCGGCGTGCTCGCAAATATCGAAGCAGCGATCGCTCACTCATAGGTGTCACGCTTCCCCTCGCACTGTCGTTTAAACCCAAGGAGGCAAGTCTGTATGGATACATCGCCCCTCAAAATCGGATATTGTTTGTCGCTCTCTGGTGTTCTCGCATCGAACGGTAAAACAGCACAACTTGCACATCAGATATGGCAGGAGAACATCAATCAGAACGGCAAGCTCCTCGGCCGGCCTGTGGAACTCGTCTGCCTCGACGATCAGACGAACCCGAATCTTGTAGCTGGTCTCTACCAGCGTCTTCTCGATGTTGAGAAAGTCGACCTCGTTGTCGGTGGCTACGGAGACAATTCCGTCGCACCGGCGATGCCGCTGGTCATGGAGCACAAGAAATTCTTTCTTGGCCTAATGGCGCTCGCTGTCAACGCGAAGTTCAACTATCCGCAATATTTTGTGATGATTCCCACCGGGTCACACCCAAATCTGGCCCTGACGGAAGGGTTCTTCGAGATCGCAGGACAACAGGACCCGAAACCCGAAACTGTGGCCATCCTGATCGCTGACGCACTTTTTTCGCAAAGCCCGGCTCAGGGAGCCAAGGACAATCTTTCCCGGCAGGGCATGCGGGTGATCTGGGAAGGCAAGTATCCCTTGTCGACAACTGACTTCAGCACGTACATGGAAGACCTGAAGCGGGTCAATCCCGATGTTGTCTTTTTCTGCTCGTATATCAACGATTCGATTGGGCTCGTCAAGGCGATGACCGCAGCTGGACTCACGCCCAAGCTGGTGGGTGGAGCAATGATTGGCCCTCAGAACGGAGTCGTTAAATCCGAACTCGGGCCCCTTCTCAACGGCCTGGTGAACTACGAGTATTGGCTCCCAGTGCCGAGCCTGATGAATCCGCAAATCGAGTCGTTTATAGCTACGTACCAATCCCGCGCAGAGAAAGCGGGCGCAGATCCTCTTGGCTACTACGTAGCCCCGCTGGCATACGCCCAACTGCAGGTTCTGGAGCAAGCAGTCAGGGCGGTAGGCAGTCTAGATGACGCGGCCCTGTCCGCGTACACACGAACGGCAACATTCGAAACCGTCGTCGGTAAGGTGAAGTTCGGAGAGGGTGGTGGGTGGGCACAGCCTCGCGTACTGACCGTGCAGTTCCAGAACATCAAAACCAATGACATCTCGGAATTCAGGAAGCCCAACACTCAGGCGGTGGTGTATCCCCATGAGGCTGCCTCAGCCGAAGTTATCTATCCCTATGCGAAGGCGCGACAGTGACTCAATCGCCGATTGCGCCATTTGCCAAGAGAGAAGCTGCAGGCGAGAAGAAG
>CAYOVU010000047.1:0-12501 GCA_964407505.1 uncultured Acidobacteriaceae bacterium
ATTCCTTCGATAGCGCATCGCCGTCGGTCGGTTCCGGCGGATGACGAGCAACCCCGAAGTAATCGTCAAGTCCTGATTCAAGCGGCAACCGGACGTTGACTCCGCCTTGCCTCCGCTCCTATACTCCGCCTCGCCAGCCTCAGTCCCATCCTGGGAGGAATTCAATGTTCAAGCGCTTGTCATTACTCGCCGTCATTGGAGCCGTGTGTGCGTCCGCCGGTTTCGCAGCAGGAGGAGGCGGCAATAAAGTTCCGCAGCCGACAATCACCGCTCAAAATAGCGGCACCACCCAGCTTCTCATCGCCGTCAGCCCCGTGAATTCCGAAGTCGTCTGGGCCGCGGGCACCGGCGGCACTTACGTCGTCACCACCAACGGCGGCAAGACGTGGAAGTCCGGCGTTGTTCCGGGCGCCGATCAGCTGCAGTTCCGCGACGTGCAGGGCGTCAGCGACAAAATCGCCTACCTTCTTTCCATCGGCAACGATCCCGACAATTTTCAGATTTACAAAACTGAAGACGGCGGCGCAACCTGGGCCGTGCAATTCACGAACCAGGATCCGAACGCCTTTTACGATTGCTTCGCGTTTTGGACGCCGGAGCGCGGATTGGCGCACAGCGATTCGTTCAACGGCGTGTTCCCGGAGCTGCGCACCACCAACGGCGGCAAGAATTGGAACTCGATCGCGTCGAGGATGCCGGCCGCGCTTGCCGGCGAAGCGTCGTTTTCCGCCAGCGGTACCTGCATCACTACGCAAGGTCTCTCGAACGCCTGGATCGCCACCGGCGGTTCGGACACCGCTCGCATCCTGGCCACCCGCGACGGCGGCAATACCTGGAACGCGTACAACACTCCGCTCGTCAGCAATCCCGGCGCGGGCGCCGTTTCCGTCGCGTTCCGCGACTCGCGTCACGGCATCGTCGGCGGCGGCGATCTCTCCACCAACGACAGCGCTGACGTCGCCACCTCCGACGATGGCGGCCAAACCTGGACGCTCACCAACAAGCCGCCCGTCGATGGCGCGATTTTCTGTCTCGCCTACGTCCGCGGCCAGCGCTTCAGCAACGATGGCTACTATTGGGACTTCTTCACCGGTCAGACCGAATGGGGTTGGGGGCAGGACTGGGAATTCGAACACGCCGTAGTGATCACCGCCGAGACCGAGCCTGATTTTTCCTCCGGCCCCGCCGCGTGGTCGCCCGACGAGGGCCACACCTGGTACACCATCTCGGGAGTCAGCGGCAACTGGGCCGTTGCCTTCGCCAATCCGCAAGCCGGCTGGTTCGTAGGCAACAACGGCCAAATCCTAAAAATCAGCTTCTAACCTCTATACAAGTACTCGATCGGGGCGGTGCGCACCTGCGCCGCCCCGTTTTATTTCTCAAGGCCCTGCCTTTGCTCGATTTGACTGCCGTCACCGCGCGCACTAAACTCCACCGCACATGCCCGATCCGGGTTTGCCCATCGGCCAAACAGTCTCGCACTACCGTATCGTCGAAAAGCTCGGCGGTGGCGGCATGGGTGTCGTCTACAAAGCCGAGGATACGCGCCTCCGCCGCTTCGTCGCGCTGAAATTCCTGCCGCAAGACGTCGCGCGCGACCCGCAAGCCCTTGCCCGTTTTCAGCGTGAAGCACAAGCTGCCTCCGCGCTCAATCACCCAAACATCTGCACCGTCCATGAGATTGATGAGCAGGAAGGCAAAGCGTTCATTGTGATGGAGTATCTCGACGGTGTGACGCTCAAGCATCGCATCGGCAACCGTCCGATGGACACGCACGTGATGCTCTCTTTGGCCATCGAGATCGCTGACGCCTTGATGTATAGGAAATACAAAAATTGATTTCACTGGCGCCCGGCTTGCAGTCTCGCGGGAGGCGATCGAGGAAAACGATACGACGTGCTGGAGAGAGAATCGAGGAGATGACGAGAAACGTTTTCCCGTCGTCGCAGACAAGGGTTTTCGCCGCCGCGGGATCGATTAAATCGTCCTTAAGGACAGTCAGGAAGAGAGTAGGATTCAGCCTGCCTTCACCAGCCGGTTTTTCGGCGACCAACCCAGGCAGTCTGCGACAAAGTTAATTACCCGTCGATCGGGTTCTTCAGTTCACTCGGTCGACCTGTGCCGACACTGCTGTGACGGGTTCCTCGCCTATCACCCGCACCGTGAGTTCCATTCGAAATTCCTTTCCAACTGGGTACTGAGCTAGGAACTCTTCTTCATCCAAATTCAGCAAATCAGCATGCACCTGGACCCGAGATGCTCCTAGCCAGAACTCGTCGTAAATGGAAACTTCAGGGTCAATTGAGATGGCATCGAGGATGTCGCACTCGGCAAACGAGCCGTCATTGTAATTCACAGCGCAGAGCAGTGTTCCTCGGTATTGATCAAGCATCTTCTTAGCCTCCGAGTTTATACCGAGACCACTTCTAAGCAGTCCGTCAACAACAATTCGCGTCATGTACCAACTGCGCCATGCCAGCCACGTAGTCGACTGGCCCTTCTCGTCCTGCAGAGATTGCTGGGTGAGCCGCTATTCTGGTGTTAGCCTGTTCGACCGGGGCTCGCCGTCCAACCCATCGCATGAGCTGACCTTTGCTATCTAACAGCGGGTCTGTGCCGAAGGTCTTGATAAGAAGCCATCTCCATCGGAGTCGGGGAGGATGTGGCCGTTGCTGCTGATTCAACAGGACGAAGATCGCAGCCCACAGTCGTGCTTTACAACGGGGTGCAAGCAGCCCGAAATAGCGCATTGAGTGCAGACCAGGAGTGGGGACGTGCTGGATTAGTATTTCGACAAATTCCTCGTTTTTGTACTGCATCGGAACGCGCTGCTTATTTCGTGTATCTTTCGCCAGGTACTCGACGCGGTCTACGCCCTTCCTCACAAGCCGGTGTTGGGCGACTGGTGGACGTCGTATGTAACGTCCATCGTGCTTTAGCCAATAGGCTTTCGCACCCATCCGACTAATAAAGACATTCCACGCCCGTCCATGTTGCGTCTCAAGCATCTTGCGAAATTGCTCACGCGAAAGGCTGGATCTGATGGTCCCTTTTTTATATGCCTCTGACAGAAAGGCGCCGACTGCATAGCGCCATCCGAGCATCAGTTGGCGTGGGTCATATTGAAGACGATGAATCCACCGAGACTTGGACTCCTGCAAACCACCGGCCGAAACCATAATATGGAGGTGAGGTACGAAGTTGAGAAAGCCGCCAAAGGTCTGCTGTACCACATTGATGATCAAGCGCTCGCCATAGCGCGCCCTTGCCCATTGTTGAACGGCCTCTGCTCCCATCGCTGGAATACCGTGCAATATGTGCCGGTTTTGCCGGAGAATGGTCCGGAACTCCATCGGCAGCGTGAAAGTGATTCCAACATACGGGATGTCAGGGAGGACGCACTCCAGGTCCTGCTGCCATGCTTCTGTCGCGCGTTGCCCACAGCTCGTGCAGAATCTCGACTTACAAGTGTGAAAAACCAGTTTTGATTCAAGTTCCGTTGCATAGACCTCTGCGCCGAGGGCAATAGTTCCACACTTGATGATTTTCCAAAAGGTGTCGCGGACATGTTCCGGAGTACTGGCATGGTCCCAGTGCGCTCGGGTATCTAACAGCAATTGTTTAATTGGGTGCTCACCAGTCATTAGACGAGGTCCTCCTCCCGTGGCATCAGCGAATGAATCAGTTCTTTGGTCACAAAAATCATCCTGCCTGGAACATCGACTATGTCGACCTCGATGGAACCAATGTCTCTTACGAGTGCGACGAGATCCGGCAATTTGATTACCCGACGATCTCGCGTGGATGGCGACAGTTGCGCTACATATGCCGCTACGAGATTGCGCGCCTTCCTCTTTATGCCCCGCTCGATCCGGATGAGTCTCAAGTATTCCTGCTGTTGAGCATCTGGTTCATGACTCCACTTGTCGGCGAGGTTGATCGAAATATCTTCTGTACGTGCGGCCTGTAGCAAAGACGAACACGCATGCGTCAAGATGTTCTTCACTTTTCGGACATTTCCGGAGCAAACACCGGCCAGCCTTGCGACCTCTCGCCTCGTATCAACTTGCTGAGCTTGTGTCAATTTTGACAAACCCTTATTCTGACCTCCGGCTTGCTGATTCATAAGTGCTTTCTTTTGAAAGTACGGCTCTATATCGAGCGCCAGTTCTATTCGAACGAAGTCTGTCAAGCCGGGAGACGGACAATGGGTCCGAATCAGCTCTCCGAGAGCTTCTTCGGAACTCAGCTCGTATTCGATACAGTTCAGCATTGGTCGCCCTGTGCGTTTCGCTAATTCCCATCGCGCATAGCCATCGATAACAATGCGCTCGTGTGTGATTGCGAGCGGTTCGCTAAACGCGAGGTCCCCACGCTCCGCCAAAGCTGACAATCTAGAAGCGTCGACTGAGAGTCGGTGCCGGGTATAGCTTGGGTGGGGTCGAAGCTCACCAACGGAGCAGGGTGCGAGACGGCGGCTAGAGTTCTTTCCCCGCTCAATCATCCCCGCTGATGGAGGTGCATACTGAGGTGCATACACAGGTGCCGAGCACCCTGATTCTGCCCGACTAAGGGCACTTGAGCTGATCGTAACTGATTGATTCCGTGCAATAGGTAGGGGACGGGGTGAATTTGCTAAACCGTTGTACGGGCTAACACCTGTACCGAGGGTTCGAATCCCTCCCTCTCCGCCACGCAGTCTGAACTGCAGAGAAAACAGGCGGTATCCCCTGGAAATCGCGAGAAATCGCCGCAATTTCGCATATTTCGCTATCAAACCGGACTGGAGAAAGTGTCCAGCTTTACTCGCTAGGCAAGCTTTGCGGCCCTTTTCTCTGGAGGGCAATTTGGCAGTCCCGTTTCAAGCACTCGTGAGGCGAATGCAACGCGATCACAAACCGGATCTGGCGAAGGCTGGTCGACTTCCTTGTTTTGCATCCGGGAACAGGTTCGGCCTCTACACGCTCATTGACGTGTAGTTTTAGGATTCGACCCTAGCGGCCAGAAGCGCGATCGTTTATTGCTTAACGACGTCGATCATGTTGTCATCGGCATTTCGGTCAATCAGCTTGTTGTAGGGATCAATGCCCGCCAGGGTAGGCTGTTGGTCGACGATAACCACAAAGGTCCTGTGTTCGTCGGTGAGTTTCTCTTTTTTCAGATATAGCGGTTTCTCCTCATCCTTTTTCCCGTTGAAAACACCGATCTCAATGTAATCGGCTAGGGGCATCGGAGTTTCCGCGCCGTTCCCATCGGCCTGCATCTTGCGGGCCTCAACCTCGAGGGTGACCTTGTATTTTCCGTCGGGCGTTTTCTGCGAAGTGGCAGAGACAGCCTTGTTGTCGTAAAGAACGATGCGGTTGAAACCGTCGTCCACCAGATACTGAAGCTCCGGAGGAGTTTGGGCGCGGATGGCATCGACCAGCATGCGAGTGTCGGGGTAGGAATTATCGAGAGCTTCGGAGGCGCGGGAAGCGCTGGACTGGTTAGGGCTGGCATCGACCTGGTTGTTGGCGTTGGCATAGCGGTACCGCATGAGGAAATTGTGCAGCGCGAGATTGAGTTTGTCTTCGCCGATGTAGTCGGCAAGAGTGTAGAGAATCTGTCCGCCCTTCTGGTACCAGACGTAGTCTTCGCGTTGCACGAGAGCCAGTGGAGGCTCGTGGCGGATTTCGCCGGCGCGACCGCGAAGGTAGCGGTCGAGTTCGTGGCGCAGGTAGCGATGCATCAGATCGCGGCCGTACTTATGTGCCATGACCTGTAAGGCGGAGTACTCCGCGAGGCTTTCTGACATCATATTGGAGCCTTCTGCGTCGGCGCCGATGAGCTGGTGAGCCCACCACTGGTGGCCGAGTTCGTGGGCGGTTACGAAGTAGGTGAAGTCGATATCGGTGGGCTTCTTCACACGGCCGATGAAGCCGATGCCTTCGGAATATGGAACGGTGTTGGGGAAGGATTGAGCGAAAGTGCGGTAACGGGGAAACTCAAAAATGCGGTACTGGCTGAACTGGTAGGGGCTGTAGACACGTTGATAGTAGTCGAGGCCGGCACGGGAACTGGCGAGCATGTCGTCGATGTCGTAGGTGTGCGCAGGATCGTAGGAGACCTCGAGGGCGACATCACCGTTGGGCCCGTGATAGGTCTCCTTCCTAGACTGGTACCGGGCGGAGATGTAAGAGAAGAAGTCCAGAATGTGCGTCGATCCCATGCTGTATTCAAAGAAGCGGCGGCCATTCGCCTGCCATTCGCGCTGCAGGTATCCGGGGGCGATGGCGACCTGGTCTGCAGAGGTGCTGACCACGGTGTGATAGGTAATCCAGTCGGACTCACCGCGGAAGAAAACGTTGTTAAGGGAGTGGAAGGGATCGCCGCGGTGAGCCATTTCTTCGAGAGCCGGAAGGTGCTCTTCGCGTCGGCGGCGGGGATCATCCAGCTCGATGTTAGTGTTGTAGCCGATATAGGGGAAGTAGTCGGAGTCGAAGAAGGTTCCGTTGTAGGCGAACTCAGCGGGCTCATTGCCGTCGCGGAAGCCGCGGGTCTGGTGGCCGACGTTGCAGGTAAGGGTAATGGTTTCGCCCGGTGCCAAAGGCTTTTCCAAGGCGTAAATGGAGTAGAGGTTGCGGGCCGCGGAACTGACAAGGTGGAACGGCCGATCAAGTTGCAGGTTGCTGACCGACTGCCTCTGATCCGTAATGTGGATCTGTGGGATTGGCTGGTTCGTCTTATTCTCGAGCGTGATGCGGACACTTCCGACGAAAGAGCGGCGGTCTGGGTAAATATTGACGGTGGCGTCGACCGCGGTGACTTTGGGCTGCAACAGGTTTTCGTATTGTTTGAACTTGCGTTCGTAGTCGGCTTGAATATCGCGTCGGGCCTTGGAGTTAAGATACTCGTTGAGCACGTGGGTGTTGTAGAAGTACCAGGATCCGGCGCCGGCGGCGATTACCGCAAAAATGATCGCAATCGGAGCGAGGCGAGGAGCGAGCCGGAGGGCCAGTCTGGAGCGGGCGCGCATGGAATCCTCGGCGCCACGCCGGGAGAAAGCGATCGACACTATGCCCAGGCCGGCCGAAATCGCAAGCCAGTAGGTGATCGACCAGAACAGCGCCGGGACGAAATGGCCGTAACCGTTCATGTCGGAGTAGGTATAGCTGGGGGTCTGACCGACGAGGTACAGCGTGTTTTCCCATCCAAAGCCGTACAGGATCGGCATGAGCACAAAAATACCGATCAGGATGCCATAACCCACAAACTTGTTTGAGACCACGGTCTGAACGAAGAGCGCCAACAGGATGAACATCAGCACCTGCGGGAAGGTTACGACATAGAGCTCTTTGAGATACTGTGTGATCTCGTAATGATGGTAACCGGCTGCGGTTTGCATCACGATACCGATGAGCATGGCAAAGGCGAGAAGAATCACTTCAACGACGGCAACGGCAGTGAGGCGCGAAAGCCAGTCGATGGACTCGCTTATGGGCAAAGCATCGTGGACGCCATCGAAGTGCGTGTCGCGCTCACGCCAGAGCAACTCCGCGGCATAGAGTCCCGCAATAATGAAGAGGAAAAGCAGAGCGCTGCCCTCGACCGCCTGGACCATGAGGTAGGTGACGGGCCAGACGTCGATTCCTGCGATGCGTCCGGCGAAGTAGCCGTTGTTGATGCCAAACGCCAGCAGCAGGACGACGATCGCCCAGAACACAACATCGCGGAAAATGCTGCGCAGGCGAAGGCGGGATAGAGAAACGTATTGGGCAAAGGTTGTGCCAGGAGTAAATACCTGACGGACGCGTGGTAGACGAGCGGCGACGACCGAACGGACCGGCGCGGCTTCCGCGAGTTCCTGTTCCTTCGCCCTGGCAGCGCGGCGGCCTTGCGAGCGCGCGGTCAGCGCCTCCACCGACATTGGAAATAAGGCCCAGACTGAGACCAGCGATAAAACCCCCACACCGAGCCAGAACAGGCGGTTGTAGAGAAAGACGCCATTGACGAGCGTCGGCGACCAGGTTACGAAAAGCGTGTTCTTTTCGATGACGGTCCAATAGCGGGTGACGTCATTGAACAAGACCAGGCCGATGGGATCGAAAATACCCGACCAAAAGCGTTCGAGAGAACGGGTCGCGAAAAAGACAGTGATGCCGATGACGTAGAGCATGAACAGGGCGACACCCTGCAGATAAACGACAAAGATTTTTCGGGTAAGGGCAGAGACCACGAAAAAAGCTGAGCCGATGAAGAATATCTGGACGACAAGGACAGAAAGAAAGGGCTGAAGGTAAGCCCAAAGATGGTTCGGACCGATGCGGGCGTGATCTGCCCACGGTGCGAAGGTACCGAGAAACGTGCCGAGCATCATGCCGGAGAATGCGAATACAGTGGTAACGAAAGAACCAGCCCAGCGTCCCCCGAGGTAGGCGAACTTGGAAATGGGTTGCGTAAAGAGAATCTGATAGGTGTCACGCTGGAAGTCGCGGAGTATGGCAGTGCCGAAAATGGCGGCGATGACGATGATGCCGAAGAGCGCGGCGCCGAAATCATTGTAAGTGTTGGCGTATGCGGAATTAAGCAAGACCTTTCCGTTGCTATTCGCGATGGGGCCGAAACTCTCCGAAGCAACAGATAGAAAGGAAAACGCGAGCCAGAGCAGAAAGTACATGTAGGTCGAGAGGCTCTTGAAGCGATACGTGAGTTCGAACGTGAAAAACTCCCAAAACAGTGCCATGTCAGATTCCTCCTCCCGCGATGAAGAAATTTGCGAGGCGTTAGTTCGGACGTTGTTGCTTGACGTGCTGAGAAAGGTTGAGGAAATAAACGTCCTCAAGGTCGGAATCGACAGGGGCGAAACCGTTACCTGGGGAAGCATCCGCGTAGACTCGCACCTCGTGCTGTCCGCCGACCAGATGTGTGGAGATCACGTGGATCTCGGTCTCCAAGGCGCGCAGCTCGTCGTCGGTAGCGACCACCTTCGACCATATCTTGCCCTTGAGTGCGGCAAGGGTGTCGCCCGGTGCGCCCTCCACCAGCAACTCGCCCTGCGCAATGATCGCCATGCGGGGGCAGAGTTGGCGCACATCGTCGACAATGTGAGTCGAGAGGATAACCGTCCGGTCGCTGCCTAGAGAAGACAGAAGGTTCAGGAAGCGATTGCGTTCGGCAGGGTCCAGGCCCGCCGTGGGCTCGTCGACAATAATCAACCGGGGATTGCCGAGCAGGGCCTGAGCGATGCCGAAGCGCTGTTTCATGCCGCCGGAAAAAGTGGAGAGCGCTTTCTTGCGGACATCCCAGAGATTGGTCTGCTGGAGCAGTGTGTCGATGGTTTCCTTACGTTCAGACGAAGAGGTAATGCCCTTCATGACGGCGATATGCCGGAGCATGTCCAAAGCGGAAATCTTGGGATAGACGCCAAACTCCTGTGGCAAGTAGCCGAGGATGCGGCGGACCTCGTCTTTCTGGTGCAGCACATCAATGCCGTCGAGGTCGATCGAACCGGAGTCCGGGTCCTGCAGCGTGGCGACAGTCCGCATCAGAGAACTCTTGCCGGCGCCATTGGGCCCCACAAGGCCAAACATGCCATTGCCGATGGACAGGGATAGCTTCTTTAGTGCCTTTACTCCATTTGGATAAGTCTTGGACAGATCTGTGATCGTGAGCGCCACTGCTTGCCTCCGGTTTTGAGAGATGCCCTATCGGACCAGAACCGCACAGCAAAACTCAAAGATGGGCACCTATTCTACTACCAGCGAAGGTCAACCGTTGGTTGCGCTTCGCGTAGACGTGTGACCGGGCTAACGGAACCGAAATAGAGCGTTCTCCCTGTCACCTCCCTTTTCTCCAGAGGGCACATGCGCAGTCCGGTTTCAATAATGGCCTTAGGCGAATGCAATGCGATCTTAAGTCCCGGATTCGGCCACAGCAGGTTGACTTTTGTTGGCGTGTTTGAAAACCGGGCTCCGCGCTTCCCATATTATCGTTTCTGGGGCCGCCGTCCCGCTTCGAACGCAGCTGACCTTCCCGGCCAAGCCGACAGTCCACCCGTTTTCTGTACAGGCTATGAATTGGACGCCTACAATGCACAAATCAGAGGTCCGAATCGGAATTCTGGTTCAAGAGTTGCAGAATTTGGTTCGTATTTCAGATCGAAACGAATAAGGAGCGGTCATGCGACCGACAAAGGCTATTTCATTCATCCTCAGCATAGTTGGAATCTGCCTCCTGGCGCCTCGAACTTCTGCGCAGACGCCGGCCTCTGGAAAACACATAGTAATTGCCGCGAGCGTTGTGATCGATGGCAAGGGGCACATACTCCATGACGTTCGGATCTTGATCGAGGGCTCAAAGATTGTTGCGATAAGTCCTAAAGTCGAGGGACCGGTGGACTATGACTTGCGCGGCCTGACGGTATTGCCCGGCTGGATCGATGCGCACGTTCACATCACATGGATCTTCGGCAAGGATGGGAAAAACGCAGGCACGGAAGGGACAACCCAAGAGGATGCTTATCAAGCGGCGTCGAATGCGTGGGTGACGCTGATGGCGGGCTTCACGACCGTACAAAGTGTGGGTGCGCCCAACGATATTCCGCTGCGCGATGCGATCGCGAAAGGAATACTCCCGGGCCCGCGTATCCTGACGGCCAACGAACCGCTTGAAGGACGAGGCGAGGCGACCGGCACGCCCGAAGAGATCCGCACTTACGTGAGGAAACAAAAACAAGCCGGCGCGGACCTGATCAAAATTTTTGCGTCAAAGTCCATTCGCCAGGGCGGAGGAATGAGTCTTTCGCAGGAGCAATTGAACGCCGCGTGTGATGAAGCTAAGAAGCAAGGACTGCGCACGCTCGTGCACGCCTACAAAGAGGCGGTTCGCGCCGCGACTCTTGCGGGCTGCACTGAGGTTGAGCACGGTACGCTGGCCCCAGACGAAGACTTGAAATTGATGGCAGAGAAGGGCACCTATTTCGATCCGCAATGCGGGCTGGTCATCGAGAACTACTTGCTGAACGAGGAAAAGTATCTCGGCACAGAAGGCTACACTGCCGAGGGATTTGCGGCGATGGAGAAGATTCTGCCCATGGACCACGAGATCGTGAAACACGCAGCAAAAACTCCGGGGCTTAAACTGGTTTTTGGCACTGACGCCGTAGCGGGTGCTCACGGGCGCAATGCCGAGGAGTTCGTTGATCGCGTGCGTGACTGCGGTGTGAACCCGATGGCAGCGATGGTCTCTGCCAACTCGCTGGGCGCTGAAGCGCTAGGCTTGGGAGATCAGATTGGCTTGATCGCCCCCGGCTTTCAAGCGGACATCATTGCGCTCGAGGGAGATCCGTTGAAAGACATTACCGCCGTTCGGCGTGTTGCGTTTGTGATGAAGGGCGGCGTGGTTTACAAAAACGCTTCCCGCGGAGCGATTCCTCTTTATGCAGGGGTTCAGCCTTGATTCGATCTTTGTGAGCCGACTTTGGCTTGGCTAGGGATCAATAATAATTAAGGATCGATAATTATCGATCGCTCTGCTTTATGCCAAAGCGTAGAGATACTCGACGAAGGAGCGCACTGCCCCATCAATCCCCGCAACCTTTGGGTCGGTCGAATCGATCAGATAGTACTCATTCGGAGCATGTGCCCCGGTTCCGTGCCCCACTCCAAAATGTCCGGCGGGAAGATTGAGAGGTTCGGAAGTGAAGATGTATCCCGGCCAGGAGCCAGCGGATCGAGGCCACAACACGGGATCCAAACCCAGCTTGCGGTAAGTCGCAATTTGCGCCTGGATGAGCTTCGAATCCTGCCAGGTCTGAGTCGGATCGTAGCCGCCACTCATATTGACCTCGATATCGCCGAAGCCGTGTTTGGCAAGATGATCCTTCAGAAGGGCCAGTGTACCGGCAGCCGTCATGTCCGGTACCAGTCGCATGTCAATCTTCGCGACGGCGCGATGCGGCAGAATGGTCTTGCCACCCGGCCCAGTGTATCCGCCCACCAGGCCCTCGATGTTGATCGTGGGCTTGGATTCGAGCAACACAAGCGAGTCCAGCCAGTTTGTGTCGTGCACCCAATGCTCAACCCCTAACTGCTTCTTCACGGTGGCTTCACTGCGGCGGGCAGCGGCCTCCTGAATCATTTTCACTTGTGCGGCAGTAAGCGGCTTGGCTTTGTCAAAAAAGCCTGCGACCGCAGGCGTGTGTCCATCGGACTCGATGAGCGTGTTGAGCGCTTGCACCAGGTGCCACGCGGGGCTGTCCACCTGTGCTTCAAGGCTGGAGTGAACATCGTGTGTGGGCCCCCGTCCCCATCGCTCTCCACTGGAAACCAGTACGAGCTCAACTACACCCTTTGCGCAGTGATATCTGTATGCCTCCATCCACGTCCTGGCCCGCTTCTGGGATGAACATACCCATGCACTTCTTCAATGCAGCTGTGACCTTGGGTTGGTGCACAACCGAGCTTCGGAGAACAGGCTTCAGGCCACGCTTGCTCAGATTGCGGAGAACCATGACCCCAGATG
>CAYOVU010000048.1:0-16116 GCA_964407505.1 uncultured Acidobacteriaceae bacterium
GCAGCAGTATTGATTCTGCAAGGTTGGATGGAAAAGCGGACCTTTGCCGCAGGTTAGCGAGGATTGGGCTTAAAAGCGCGGCGATTCCATACTTGGAAGAGCCTCCTGGATCAGATCTTGTCTTTGGTAGGCTATGTAAACACCAGCAGTATAACGACTTGCGCCTCACACTCCACGATTTTCGCCAAATGACACGTACCCTAACCTTCGGAAATCCTTCCCAAACCGGGACTAATCCTTGCTTTTAACCCCTTGCCGGAGTACCCTGTTTATAGAACAATAAACGTTTCCCTCGCTAAGACCCTTCTCCTGCCCGGGTGCCTTTTTATGAATGGTGCGGACCTGAATTTCCACATTGGCGACAAAGTCGTCTATCCCAACCACGGGGTCGGCGTTATCGAACAAATCAGCAGCCGCTCTATTGGCGCTACGGTGGAAAAGTTCTACCTTCTCAACATTAAGGCCAGCAGTCTCAAGGTGATGGTGCCGTGCAACAACGTTGGCAGCGTCGGCATTCGCCGTGTCGTCCGCAACGGCGAGGTGCAGAAGATTCTGGATTTCCTTTCCGTCACCGATGACCTCAGCACCGCCGACTGGAAAGATCGCTTCAAAGAAAACTCCGATCGCATGCGAACCGGTTCGCTCTTCGAAGTCGCCGGAGTTCTCAAAAGCCTGATCGCCCTTCATCAGGCCAAGCCGCTTTCCTTCCGAGAAAAAAAGATGCTCGAACGCGCCCGCTACCTGCTGGTCAGCGAACTCGCCATGTCGCGCAATTGCGAAGAAACGAAGGTCGAGGAGCTTCTCAATGAGGCACTCTCCAAGTGCAACCTTCGTTTCCCGGAAGCCTCCGAATTCCAGGCCTGATTCCGGCTAAGCCCGAAAACTACACCTTAGGAAAAGCCAACTCGCTAGATAACCTTGCTTTCCTCGCGTGACCTTTGTTCTCTACGCGCGTTTAACCACTAAAGGAAGGCGCGGGTGACAATTGTCATCTGAGCCGGGTGACGATCTCCACTGGCGGATTTAAGGGCGAGAATCGAATATTGGGTTGCGGAAAATTTCCGATGCTGATGGCGTGAGAGGACGGTAGTGCGGGTGCCGGCAAGTTGTGGTGAGTACAGCGAGTCGTTTATCCTTGGAGCCTACTTGAGCCAGGATTGTCCGTTTGTCCGGCACGTCGAATCTTCCTTGGGTATCAACTGGAGTTCAACATGACTTTGAGCCGGTTCGTCACCAAGAACGCCTTCCGCAACAAGCGCCGCAGCATTTTAACGGTATTGAGCATCGCATTTTCTTTGCTGCTGCTAACCCTCATGATGACGATCTGGCGGGCTTTCTATCTCGACCAGGGAAGCGCCGAGTCGGCGGAAAGGCTCGTGGTGCGGCACAGAGTCTCACTGACCTTCAACCTGCCCGGTTTCTATCGCGAGAAGATTCGCGCGGTACCGGGAGTTGTCGCGGTGGTCCCCGTCTCATGGTTCGGAGGCACTTACAAGGACCAGAAGCCGGAGAATTTCTTTGCGCGCTTTGGCACTGATCCGGAAGAGTTTTTTAAAGTGTTCCGCGATATACAGATGCCGGCCGATCAAATTACGGCGTGGCAGCGTGACCGGCAGGGTGCAATTGTCGATGACACGTTGGCGGCGAAGTATGGGTGGAAGTTAGGCGACCGCATTTTTCTGCAGGGCGATATTTATCCGGTCGATCTGGAGTTGCACATTCGAGGTATTTTCCACTCGACGCCAGACAATAAATCCATCTATTTCAACGCCAAGTATGTCGAAGAGGCAGTTGATTTTTTCAAAGGGCGGGCGGGTACGTTCAGCATTCTGGCAGCTTCTCCCGGGGACGTGAGCAAGATTGCAAGCACGGTGGACGAGATGTTTCGCAACTCGCCGCAGCCGACAAAATCGGAGAGCGAGAAAGCGTTCGGGCTGGAATTTGTCGCCATGCTGGGAAACGTTAAGGCTTTTATCCTGATGATCTGCTCGGCAGTGGTGTTTGCTACTCTGCTGGTTTCGGCGAATACCATGGCAATGTCGATTCGCGAGCGCACGCGGGAAGTAGCGGTGCTTAAGACTCTGGGCTTTACCCGGCAAGGCGTCCTTAGTCTTTTCGTGAGCGAAGCCGTGGCATTGGCCTTGGCCGGCGGTTTGATCGGAGTTGGATTGGCATATGGCTTGATCTTCATGGTCACGCACTCGCCGCAGTTTTTCAGTTTTTACAACTTGAAGGTAACGGCCGGCATGTGGGCTTCGGCTCTGTTCGTCTCAGGGCTGGTAGGACTGATGAGCTCGTTAATTCCGTCGTACCACGCTTCACAGGTGAACATCGTGGATGGGTTGCGGCACATTGGTTAAGATTCGAAATTTAAATTTCGTGCTTAAGATCCGGTTGAATTTATGACGTTGAGCAGTTTTGTAGTGCGCAATACGTTTCGCAACAAGCGGCGCAGCTTCCTGACGATGCTGAGTATCAGCTTTTCGTTGCTGTTGCTTACGCTCATGATCTCCATCTGGCGCACTTTTTACATCGATGTGGGGGCGGCCGATTCGGCGAGGCGAGTGATTACACGCGATCGTGTTTCGCTGGCATTTTTTCTACCGGGATATTACCGCGATAAGATTCGATCGGTCCCAGGAGTGGTCGCAGTAGCGCCAATGACGTGGTTCGGAGGACGCTACAAAGATGACCGGCCGGAGAATTTTTTTGCCCAGATGGCCACCGATCCGGACGAGTATCTGAAGGTTGCATCCGACAAGATCATTCCTCCCGATCAAGTGATCGCGTGGCAGCGCGACCGCGCCGGGGCCATCGTCGATGTGACGCTGGCGAATAAGTACGGCTGGAAAATTGGCGACAAGATCACGCTGCTGGGAACGATATTCCCGGTGAATCTGGAGTTGACGATTCGCGGCATCTACCACCGCGACCCGCCGCAGAACGCGCTGTATTTCAACGCAAAATATTTGGAAGAGGCCGTCGGCTGGTTCAAGGGACAGGCGGGATTCTACTCGGCGCAAGTGGCTCAGGCCGAAGACGTGGCGCGGGTTTCAAGCGTGATTGACGATATGTTTCACAACTCGCCGGAGCAGACCAAGAGTGAGAGTGAAAAAGCCTTCCAGCTATCGTTTGTGGCAACGCTGGGCAACGTGAAAGCGTTTATTCTTGGCATCTGCGGCGCAGTTGTGTTTGCCATCCTGCTGGTATCTGCGAACACGATGGCCATGTCGGTGCGCAGCCGCACTCGCGAAGTGGCCGTGCTGAAGACCCTGGGCTTCACACGTCAACGCGTACTCTCGCTCTTCGTGTTCGAAGCTGTGGCACTCGCCGTAGCAGGCGGTTTGTTGGGCATACTGGGAGCGGCCGGGCTCATTCAGTTATTGACGCATTCTTCGATCGCGATTGGAGTTCCAATTGACATGAAGGTCACGTTGCCAACCATGGTCCTTGCTTTGTTGGTGGCTGCAACGGTGGGATTTCTGAGCGGGTATGTACCCGCATATGGCGCATCGCGCACAAATATTGTGGAAGGATTACGCCACATCGGCTGAACAGCGGCGGAATTGATTCGTTGAATTGAGAGTGAACTCATGGCGATACCCATCAGTTATAACGTACGCAATTTGAAGCTTCGCAAGGGGCTCACGATCATGACTGCGCTGGGCATCGCGCTGACCGTTACTACCGCCATTTTCCTGATGGCTCTTTTGGCGGGGCTGAAGCGAGCTTTTGTTTCCAGCGGAAATCCGCAGAACGTGCTGGTACTGCGAAAAGGGTCGGAAGCCGAACTGTCCGGCGGCTTCGATGCGGCATTGTTTCCTACTCTCAAAGTTCTGCCGGGGATTGCCAAGGACAGCCACGGCGAGCCCATGGTTTCCGGCGAATGGGTGGTGGTCATCGTGCTTCCGCGCAAGGACGGTACGGGCGAAGTGAACGTCACGGTGCGCGGCATGATGCCCGATGGATTGGAACTGCGGCCCAGCGCGAAGCTGATCGAGGGACGCTGGTTTCAGACCGGGCAGCGTGAGGTGGTGGTGAGCAAATCGATTCGCAGCCGCTTCTCTCACGCCAACATCGGCGACACCATGGAGTTCGGCAAAGGATCGTGGAAAGTGGTGGGAGTGTTTGACGCCGGTGGCTCCGCGTACGAATCTGAGATCTGGTGCGACGTGAATCAGATGGCCGCTGACTTCGACCGGCAGGGCGGCTACTCCTCGGCATACCTGCGCGCTACTGACCCCATCGCCGCCGATGCTCTGAAAAACCGGGTGAGCGACGACCAGCGCCTCAAACTCGAAGGAGTTCTGGAGACAGATTATTACGCGAAGCAGACCAGTTCGGGAGCTGCTATTAAATACATCGGAATCGTAGTCGCAGTTATCATGGCCATCGGTTCAAGTTTTGCGGCGATGAATACCATGTATGCTGCGGTGGCGTATCGCGGGCGCGAAATTGCGACCCTGCGCGTGCTGGGATTTTCCCGGCCTTCGATTCTGACATCCTTCGTTCTGGAATCTTTATTGCTGGCTTTGCTGGGTGCGCTTGCCGGAATTCTTCTGATGCTGCCGTTCAATGGAATGCAAACGGGAACATCGAATGCAGTGACGTTTAGCGAAGTCGTATTCAGCCTCCAGATCACATGGGTGGTTGCGGGATATGCGATTCTGTTCGCGTTGGCGATGGGATTTTTCGGCGGGCTTTTTCCCGCATGGCACGCGGCGCGGCAGAATATTCTGACTGCGTTGCGCGGGTAGCTTGAGGCGGCCCCGGCGGAACCGGGGCGCGAGATTGTCCGTATTCAGCTGTGTAGCACTTTGTCATAGCTAATTATTTATGCCGATTGATACCAAACACCAGGACCTGCAGAGCTTGCGAATCGACCGCACCGAGCGCGGCACGGGCAGCGGCGAACCGCCTGCCTGGGCACGCCGCTACATCGTCATCGGGATCGTCGTTGTCGCCGTGCTGAGCCTTTCGGCTCTCGCTTACCGCTTGCTTTCGCGCGACGTTCCCGAGGTCGAGGTCGTGCGCGCGTCGGCGGAGAGCAGCGATGTAGGTGGCACAGTGCTATCGGCTACGGGCTACATCGTCGCGCACCATACCATCAACGTGAATTCGAAAGTGACCGGCCGCCTGGCCTGGATCGGCGTGGAAAAAGGCGACAAGGTGAAGGAAGGCCAGGTTCTGGTTCGGCTGGAAGATGAAGAGTTCCGTGCTTCCTACGAGCAAGCCAAGGGCGCATTGGATAACGCCCGTGCCTATCTTGACGAACTCGAGCACGGCTCGCGGCCGGAGGAGATCCAACAGGCGCAGCACAATTTGGATGAAGCTCGAGCCACGCTGGTGAATGACAAACTCACTCTCGACCGAACCAAAGAACTCTCTGCGGGAGGCGTAGTTTCCCGTCAGGCGCTCGACGATGCCACGGCGAAATTCGATTCCGATCAGCAGCGTGTGAATTCTTTGGAGAAGGCTTTTCAGCTTATGAAGATTGGACCGCGAGCCGAAGAACTGGCTCGCGCCCGTGGATCGGTGGCGCAGGCACAAGGTCTCGCCGATTACGCGAAGTCGCAGCTCGATGCCACCGTAATTCGCGCTCCAGTCACCGGGACGATTCTTGATCGTACCGCGGAAAAAGGCGAGCTGATCACCGCGCAGTTTGCCAGCGCCGCGGCAGGTGGTCCTCAAGGATCAGTTGTCTCGCTGGCGGATCTGAACGATATTCAGGTGGAGCTCGATATTGCGCAGTCTGATTTTGCCCGGCTCGGTCCCAAGCAGAAGGGGATCGTTACCGTGGATGCGTATCCCGACCGCAAATATAAGGGTGAGATCGCGCAGATCTCACCGGAAGCGAACCGGCAGAAGGCCACGGTGCAGGTAAAGGTGCAGGTGCTGAATCCGGATGAATATCTGCGGCCGGAGATGAACGCGACCGTAAAATTTTTGGCGGACGAACAAAAACCTACCAGCACCCAGCCAGCGGGAGCTTTTGTGCCCGCCACTGCATTGCGCGATCACGATGGCAAGAAAGTTGTTTTCCTGGCGTTCGAGGGCAAAGCACGGATGCGAGAGGTTCACGTGTTGAGCCAGCGCACCGATGGATTTCTCGTCGATGGACTTGTTGGCGGCGAAAGCGTGATCAGCAAAGGTCCGCCAGAGCTGAAAGATGGAGACAACATCAAGATCAAGGGTTCGTAGAGCTCGGGCGACAAAAATTTTGCGGGGCAAAAACAGAGGGCAATTATGAGCACAGTGGCTGAAACCAATGTCGCAACCGGAACCAAAGTCGTGCAGGCACGCAATGTCAGCAAGGTCTTCAAGCGCGAGGCATTTGAAGTGAAGGCTCTCGACGATGTGTCGATCGATATCGCGACCGGAGAATTTATGGCGCTGATGGGCCCTTCTGGTTCAGGGAAGACAACGCTGCTCAACATGATCGCAGCCATCGACCGGCCGACCTCAGGCGAGCTGCTGGTACAGAACCAGAACATTTTTCGCTTCAATGACGCGCAGGCGGCTCACTGGCGCAACGAGCACATCGGTTATGTGTTTCAGACGTTCAACCTGATTCCGGTGCTGACCGCGTTTGAAAATGTGGAGTTGCCGCTGTTGTTGACCAAGCTGAACCAGCAGCAGAGGCGTGATCATGTCATGACTGCGCTGAAACTCGTGGGGCTTGACGAGCGAGTTAGCCATCTTCCGAAGCAACTTTCCGGCGGGCAGGAGCAGCGAGTCGCGATCGCGCGGGCGATTGTGAGCGACCCCACGTTGTTACTCGCGGATGAGCCTACCGGCGACCTGGATAGTCACTCGGCCACTGAAGTCTTGGAGATATTAAAGCGTCTAAACGAAGACTTCCATAAGACCATCGTAATGGTGACCCACGATCCACATGCGGCCTCGTATGCCCATGTCACCCGGCATCTGGAAAAGGGAATGCTGCTGCCGCCGGGCTAGAGATGTTCACGCTGAAAAGTTTAGGCCGAAATAGAAAGCCTGGTCGATTCCGCTTCTCCATCGGCGACCCATTGCCAGGCGCGGCGGCCGTTGTCGAGAGAGACGGCCTTGGCTTCTCCATACGAAACCAAACGATTCAATACCGTGGTCACGGATGCCATAGGGTCCTTGTGGCGCATGAGCATCGGCGGAATTTTTTCCTGAATCCGGTCACAGACGTCGCGAGCACTCAGGGCGCGGTTGGCGTCCATTAGAATCATCCGGCAGGCCTTGGTAAAGCCCGGCTGGCGGCCGCTGCTCTTACGATCGACCAGTTCCAGCAATTCGTCGCTCAACACGCTGTCGCCAAAGAGGTTAGCGAGGCCGGCGATGGTCTGCTTGATGGTGCCGATCCGGCGCATCACCTCGGCGCGCTGTTGTAGCAGTTGCCGCAACTCTTCATGGGCCTGACGCACCACTTCTTGAACATGACCATTTCCGCCGCTAGGGATCGTTCTTCCGACGCTCTCCTGGATTTCCATAAACCCTCCGTGGCCCTCGCCGTTCAGGCGTACCAGTACTCTCGAACCGTCGCTCTCTAATCAATACGCACGGAACCGGCCAGTGGTTCCCGAATTATCACCCCAGCAAAGACGGTCCCTGACGACGAGACTTGCGGGTTAGACGGACAAAGTTAGAGTTGGTTAACAAGCGAGAGTGTTCATAAAATTTATGTTCAAACTATCTTGAGGCTGCGGGTGAGAGCGGGCCTTTCCAATCAGAACGGCAGCCACGGTGTGGCCGGAGAGCCGATTGCAACCGTCCCAAATTGAGTCTGTTCCGATCCGAGATTTCTCCTCGGGCTCAATCTGCCTCTTCCTTCATGGAAAGCAGCGTTACGACAGAGAGTTTCCGATGTGCACAGTGACGGCTGACCCGCCCATGTCCACTGCGCTTCAACTTGACCTTGGCAAATCCACTCTGCACGTCCTGCTGGTGGGGAACCTGGAGGAGGATTTCTTCCTGATTCGCGACATTCTCACCGGGGACCGGAGCGAACTGCGGGCAGAGTTGGATCATGCGAGCACTTTGGAAGAGGCCAAAGCGATGCTCCTGCAGGGTCACTATGGACTTGTCCTGTTTGCGCATGAGACAGGGGACGCTGCCGCCACCAGGCTTCTCTCGGAGTTCCTGCAGAGCGGGCGCACTATACCCTTCATCGTTCTGACGGAGCACGCCGACGAGAAATCGGTGGCTGAAATCATAGAAGCGGGCGCCTGGGATTGCCTGGATAAATCACATCTCACTGGAGCGAACCTGGTGCGTACGATCCGCTGTTCGCTCAATCTGCAAGCGATGCAGCAGCGGGGGAATTTGGCCGAGGAATCTCTGCGCAAGCTTTCCTGCGCAGTCGAGCAATCAGCCGATACCATCTTCATCACTAATCGTGAAGGAATCATCGAGTATGTAAACCCAGCGTTTGAGGCATTATCCGGCTATTCTCGAGACGAAGTAATCGGCCAGACCCCTGCGATTCTGAAATCAGGACAGCAGGCGCCAGCGCTCTACCGCGAATTGTGGGAAACTATTCGTTCCGGCGACGTCTATCGTGGCATTCTGGTGAACCGCAAGAAGAATGGCGATCTCTATTATGTGGACGAGAGCATCAGCTCCATAAAAGACGCGGCGGGCAACATCACGCATTTTGTATCCAACGGCCGCGACCTTACCGAACGTTTGCGCATCGAAGCACAGCTGCTTCAGGCGCAGAAAATGGACGCGGTCGGCCGCCTCGCCGGAGGCGTTGCCCACGACTTCAACAATCTGCTTACCATCATCACCAGTTACTCTGAGCTGGCTCTCGATTCGGTAGTTCCGGGAAGCCGCACGCAGTCGCGCATTCAAGAGATTCTCGCTGCCGCCCGTCGCGCTGCCGATCTGACCCGGCAGTTGCTCGCATTCAGCCGCAAACAACCGCAGGCCTTGCGCGTGGCCGAAATCAACCCGGTAGTCAATGGAATCGTCAAAACTCTTCACCGCCTTATCGGCGAGGACATAGAGCTGACGTTTGTGCCGGGGGAAGAATTGGGCAGAGTTCGATTGGATCCAGTGCAGATTGAACAGATTCTCATGAACCTTGCCGCAAACGCCCGCGACGCTATGCCCCAAGGAGGCCGATGCACAATCGCAACCCTGAATGTTTATCTCGACGAAGAATATGCGGACCGTAAGCGAGCCGTCATTCCGCCCGGCCGTTACGTGGTGTTGACCGTGGCCGATACGGGCACCGGTATTCCTGAAGATCAGTTGTCGCTCATTTTCGAACCCTTCTATACAACCAAACCATCCGGAAAGGGCACGGGACTTGGGCTGGCGACGGTTTACGGCATAGTTAAACAGAACCATGGATTCGTCTGGGCTTACAGCGAACCGGGAATGGGCACGATCTTCAAAATCTATCTGCCTTGCGTGAAGGAGCGCATAGCCACAGTTGAGTCGCCGATCGCCGGCGTGGTAGCGGCACGCGGCACCGAGACCGTCTTGCTGGTGGAGGATGAAGACGCCTTGCGCAAAGCAACCGCCGAGTTTCTCAGCCTGCGCGGATACAACGTTCTGGAAGCTAGAAATGGCCTGGATGCATTGTCTGTAACCAAGAGCCACGAATCACCAATCCACCTAGCGATTACTGACGTGGTGATGCCGCACATGAGTGGCGGACAATTGGCAAAAGAGTTGGAAACGTTGCGTCCTGAGATGAGAGTGCTATTCGTATCCGGCTATGCCGGCCAGACGGTGTTGGATCATAAAGTAATCGATCTCGAATCGAACTTCCTTCAGAAGCCATTTACCTTGACCCAGTTGGCGAGTAAAGTCCGGACAACGCTAGACCATGCCCACAATGCGGTTCCGGTGGGCGGCTGAACCTTGCGGGGGGACTTCTCTCCGCATCCCTTAGGATTTCAACTTCGATAGTACGGTTGTCGCGCAGCCGACTTACGGGTGTCCCCGTATTGCCAGGTGGTGGCGCTATCCCTGATAAGTGATACAGCGCCCTATCGCTCAGTCTGTGGCCAGCCTTTTTGTGACCGCTCTCACCCTGCTGGATTTTCGACTGATTCACGGGTTTATGAGAGGGAAGTCATGAGTGAGTTGGTTGCATTGCCCCGTGGCATCGACCGCGCTCGGCGGGTAGCGGCAAAGCTGCAGTTCATTATTTTGCTCGCGAGTTTATTGGGTAGCTGCACAATTCTCGTGGGGTGCGGCAACAGTTCAAACAACTCAACAATGGCAACACCTACTCCTACGCCTTCTCCTACTCAGCCTTCTTATCCCACCACGCCCCCGGTGCCCATCACGTGGTCACCCAGTACGAGCCCTCTGCCTGCACCACCAGACCAAAATCAGCAGGAGCCTCCGCTCTCGACCGGCTCCGACGATTTTCCCTTGACGGTTTCGAATCCCACCGAGGGAGCAGGCGTCACCTCGCCGATCACTGTAGTGGCCTCTGCGACACCAAAGAATCCTATATTTTTCATGCGGGTCTACGTCGATCAATTGGCGGTGTATTTTACTTTCACCAACTCAATCAACACACAGATCTTTGCCGCCCCCGGTAAGCACACGATAGAAGTCGAGGCCGAGGATACCAGCGGCTACGTTTCCGCCACATTAGTCGACGTCACGGTCACCGGTCAGTCGCAGACCACGATCAGCGGTATCCAGTCGCTGGCAGGATGGCAATCTTGTGGCGGCTTGTTTCCTCCCGGCTCCGGGCGTGCCGGACAGATATGCGCCGCGGGCGGTGGAACGCCGACCTCTACGATGACTCAAAGCGTGTCCTCCCCGGCGATGGACGGAAAATCCGCGGAGTTTAGCATCGGACCCTCGTCGCCGGATTGCCCAGGCTACTGCAACATGTTGTACTTCAATGCCGTGGCCGGGGGAAGCAACGTAAGCCACTTCATTTACGATTTGTATTTCTACATCGATAATCCCAACGCTCCGCAGGCGCTTGAGTTTGATGTAAATCAAACCTATGGCGGTCAGCGGTGGGTGTGGGGATCGGAATGCAATTTCAAGGCGGACGGTGTGTGGGACATCTGGAATGACGCGCCCGACAAAGGCTGGGAGCCGACGACGATTCCATGCAAAGCCAGCGACTTCCAGGCGAACACATGGAACCACCTGATTTGGGACGTTCAGCAGGATAGCAACGGTGGCGTGCTTTATAACACGCTGACCATAAACGGCACGGTGAATCAAGTGAATACATCTTATCCGAATCAATTGAATTGGGATTTGGAAGAGATCGATACGGCGTTCCAAATGGATTTGGATGAAGCCGGAGACACCTATCACGTCTGGCTTGACGAAGTGAATTTGACGGCTTACTAAAGATGTTCTGCGCTACGACGCAACACGCGTAAGCTTGCCGCCTTTCAACCGGAAACGATCTCCGCGCCAAGTCACAGTATGGCCGCCAAGACTTGCGATCCAGATGGCGGCCGCCGTTAAGTCGCGAAGCGGCAGCAGCCAAAGGGCTTTAAACCCTTTGCGATCCTCAAGAACCGAACCGCCCACAACGATCGCAACTGCAAAGCGAAGCACGAGTGTAATGCCGAGCGCAACCCTAGCCCATATTGCCGCGCCGCTCGCAATCACGGCCAGCAAGCCCCACATGAGTCCAAATGTAAAAACCAAACCCAAGTATCCGCCCGCGCGAGCGTCTCGCACTCCGCGCGCCCAACGCAGTTGATGGGAAAAGAATTCCCGCATGGTGTAGGCCGGGAGATAGGTCTCGACGACCACATCCGATAACTCTACCGCCAATCCCAGGCCCGCAATGCGTTTTCCCAATTCGTAGTCATCGGCGAGATAGTCCACGAACGATAGAAAGCCCCCAATCTTTTCCAACTCAGCGCGGCGAAACGCCAGCGTCGAACCCAGCCCGAAACGAATCCCACTCTCGACCTGCCTCGCCACTAAAACGCTCGGACAAAAATCCGTGCTGATGCCCAGCTGTTCCAGTCGTGAACCCAGCGTTGAGGCCGCGACTCCGCGATAAAAGCAAGTAATCATGCCAACGCGCGAGTCGGCCAGCAGCGTGACCACTCCCCGCAGATAGCCTGCCTCGACGCGAATGTCGCTGTCGTTCACAATCAGGTGATCGTAGCGAGCCTCCGCCAGCATCTGCGCCAGATTGCTGACCTTCACATTCGCGCCCAGGATCTTTGGACAATGAATCAGATGAATTCTGCGACCGGGAAATTCAGCCTGCAGTTGTTTCACGCAACCAATCGCAGGATCATTGGGATCGCTCACACCAAAGATGATTTCGTACTCCGGATAATCTTGCAGGCAGTGGCTGCGAAAGCTCTGATAAATTTCGGGATCGACTCCTTTCAGAGGTTTTAGAATCGATACCGGCGGCAAAAACGGCGTGGAGTTGCTTCCCACAAAGCGGGCTTCACGCGCGGCTTTTCGCTCACGCAAAAATCCTGCGGCGGTCCACAAGCACAGAAGATAGTAGATCGAGCAGGAAGCAGTACCGAAGAAAGCGACGATCTGAATGGCTCTGGCGATGGAATGAATCATGCACGAGCGCAGGGCGAACTATCAGTAACGCAGCGCGACTTATTCGTACCTTAAAGCCTCAATCGGATCGAGGTTTGCCGCCTTCCACGCAGGATAGATACCGAACACCAGCCCAACACCCGCGGCAGAAGTGAAACCAAAAATTGTCCAGAACATGGACATGCGTGCTGGCAGCGAAGGCCACACCGCCGGAATGATCCATGCGATGAGCGCGCCTAGGAGAACGCCGATCACTCCTCCGACTGCAGTAAGAATGATGGCCTCAAGAGTAAACTGCAACAGAACGTCACGCTTGCGTGCGCCAATGGCCTTGCGGACGCCAATCTCTCGCGTTCTCTCCGTCACGCTCACCAGCATAATATTCATTACACCGACGCCGCCCACAATCAGCCCAACGCTCGAAATCGCAAACATGCCGATAAACAACATCCCCGTCAGCTGGTTCCACACATCCGAGATTGAATCCGCCGTGAAGACGGCAAAATTATCCGGTTTATCGGTGGGTACTCTACGGCGGCGGCGCAGCAGTTGGCGGGTTTCGTCGATCGCTTTCGGTACGTCGTCGTGCGACGTGGCCTTAATGCTAATCCAGTGCTGCTTCAACTCCGGATGCAATTTTCGCAACGTGCTGAGCGGAAAGAAGGCTTTGTTGTCCTCGGGATTCTTGCCTCCGCCGAATACTGATTTCACCGGCTTAGCGACTCCAATCACGGTGAACAGCTCGCCTTCAATGCTTACTTCTTTCCCAAGCGGGTCGTTCACGCCGAACAGTTCTTCAGCGGTGTCGGAACCGAGCAATACCACCGGCGAGTGATGCTCTTCGTCCGCTTCGCCGAACCAGCGGCCGGATGCAATCTGCAGATCGAACACGTCCTTCGCGGAGGCTTGATCGCCCTCAAGGATCGTATTCTTAGCCTTCTTGTCTCCGTACTTAACCGCGAACGATCCGACTCCGAGTTCCGGACGGAAGTAGCGCAGGCCGGCGGTCACGGCCTTGACATGCGGCAGGTCGCGAATGGCGACGGCATCGTCGTAAGTCAGCTCTCTGCGCAGGCGCATTTCCTCGGTAGGCCGTCCGAAGGTGAACGGCTCGATGTGAAATGCGAAGATGACGTTGGAGCCGATGCTGGTGACGATGCCCTCGACATTGTCGTTCAAACCGCGACCGATCGAAGACACGCTGATGACGACCGCGACTCCGATCACAATACCCAGCACAGTCAGCGACGAGCGCAGTTTGTTGCCCCAGAGGGTGTCGGTCGCCATCTGGATAATTTCGCCGAATTCGTCTCGTTTAATCATCGACACATTGAGTCATTGAGCGATTGCGCAATTTGAAACCTGCGAAATTCTAAGATTTTCAATCGCGCAATCACTCAATCGCACAGTTACTCAATCCCCCCTACATCTCAAATCGTAGCGCCACAATGGGGTCCAGCTTCGCTGCCTTACGCGCGGGATAGACTCCAAAGAAAACGCCCACACTCGCCGCCACGATTAACCCCGCCGCAACTGCCCACAACTTGATCGCGGAAGGCATCCCAATCAGTGCGGTTACCCCCAGTGCGACGCCAGCTCCAACCAAAACACCCAGAGCGCCGCCCAACAGCGACAGCGTCACCGATTCGATCAGGAATTGCATCAGCACATCGTCGCGCGTCGCTCCGAGTGCCTTGCGAATCCCGATCTCCCGCGTGCGCTCGGTAACCGCGACCAGCATGATGTTCATGATGACGATGCCGCCCACCACCAGTGCGATAGCAGCCACACCAATGGTCGCCATAAAGAAGGTGCTGCTGAAGTCCTTCCAAATTCCAAGCAGGCTGGCGTTGGTTTCGATATCGAAACTGTCGCCGGCTTCAATGCGGTCGTGACGATGCGCGCGCAATGCGACACGGGCTTCATCAACCGCTTCATTCAGCGAGGCGCCGGCCGCAGCCGCTTTTCCGGAAATCCGGATGCTGTCCGTGTGCGCTCCATATTGCTTAAGGTAAGCAGTGATCGGAATCATCACGTAGTTGTCCAGACTCTGGCCCAGGGTCTTGCCTTTCTTTTTCCCGACACCTACAACCTGATAGGACCAGCCATCCAATCGGATTTCTCGACCTATGGGATCGATGCCCGGCATCAGGTGCTCCACAATATCAGTTCCCACCACCGCGACCAGCGACCGGTTGTTCAAGTCGGTCTCGGTCAGCATGCGTCCGGCGCTCAGGTCCGTGTCATAGATGGGCGCCATTGAAGGTGTGATCCCCTGCACGGTGGTGTCACTGATCGACTGCTCCGCGTACTTAACGTGTCCAGTACTGTTGCGCAGGGCTGCGCCCACATATTCACAGTGGCGGCAGGCCGCAAGCACGGCCTGATAATCTTCCAATTCCAGATTCTTGCGCTTCTCAGCCTCAAGGAAATGCTCGACGTTGGTTTCGACTGGCGAAAACTTGGACATAATAAAAACGTCGGCGCCCAGGTTAAAGATTTTGCCCGCAACATATCCATCAATGCCCGCCACGAAGGTGACGACCGCAATTACCGCCGCAACTCCGATAACAATGGCGAGAGTCGAGAGCACCGAGCGCAACTTGTTCACCCACAGCGACTGAAAGGCGATTCGGATGGCTTCGAGGGTATTCATGAGTTCGGCTTCCGGCGCTGCCTCCGGGTTGACACACCACCGTTGGCAATAAGTCTACCAGCCAAACTCGAATACATGCTCGCAATGCGAAACGGGGGCAGGAAAGCCGAAACTGGGGCCGGTCGTGCATCGGATGGAAGGATCGAGTTGCTAGCCGGGAAGGCTTGGTGTGAGGCCGATCCTTCGCCAGCCTTCGGCTCAAAGTGTGTCCCCGTCTTGCTCTAGCAAGTTCGTCGTGGAGGGCTATCACAGGCCGAAATCTTGCCCGTAAAAACGTCGATCTGCTGGCAATTTCCACTGTGGTCGGTCACCCATTTTCCGCCCCGGAGAATACAGCGTTGCACGCCAACGCGTTGGTTCAGAGGCCCCGTGGTACGGGCCAATTTCTTAAGGCACTCGAGTTCATACTTGTACGCATCAACACGAACCATCGATCTCGGCGCAGTTATTTCCCTATCGAATCTCCAGGCTGGACCGCTCAGATCCACAGACGTGTAGACCTTCCATTTGTAGTTGGGGATGGGAAGTGGAGTATCGAATTCGGCTCCCATTTCATTCTCGAGTTCGTATTCCATCTCCCTCAACACATCCTCTACGACTCCATCGATTGTGGAACGATCCATCATGGCTCACCTCGGCTTTTTTTCAGCGGCCCATCAACTAACGCAGATATTGTTGGCTGCAATCCGTGCGAAGCACAAGTCACCGATTCAGGGTCGCTTCTTTAAGGTAGCTAGCGGCATCGTATAATGAACAAGTTGGCAGCTGGGCCGGACGGCCGCTTTCAGCGTCTTTGCTCGAAAGGGCGGACGCGGGGAGAGGAAAGTCCGAACTCCGCAGAGCAGTGTGCCGGATAACGTCCGGGAGGGTGAATTCAAGTTCACTCGACGGAAAGTGCCACAGAAAACATACCGCCCAAGCCTACCGGCGAGGGTAAGGGTGAAAAG
>CAYOVU010000049.1:0-28470 GCA_964407505.1 uncultured Acidobacteriaceae bacterium
CCAGCACCACCGCCTCGCGCACTTCCGGGTGTTCGGCTAACCGCGCCTCAATCTCTCCCAACTCAATCCGGAATCCCCGGATCTTCACCTGATTATCGTTCCGCCCCACAAACTCAATCGTCCCGTCTTTTCTCCATCGGCCCAGATCTCCCGTCCGGTACATCCGCGCTCCCGCTTCCTTCACAAACGGATCCTGCACAAACCGCTCCGCCGTCAGCTCTGGCCGCTTCAGATATCCCCGCGCCACTCCCGCTCCCCCGATATATAGCTCGCCGACCACCCCTACAGCCACTGGCTCCGCACGTCCATCCAAGATGTATACCCGGGTATTCGCGATCGGACGACCGATTGAAACAGTCCTATCCATTGACTCAACACGCCCCGAGGTCGCAACCACCGTGGTCTCGGTGGGACCGTAGTTATTGACCAGCGAGAATGGCGGTGGATTGACTGGAGGGTGAGACAAACGATCGCCTCCGATCAGCAAAGTTCGCAAACTGGCGTTACGAATCCCCCGCACAAAAGCAAATTCTGCTACCGGAGTCGAAAGAAAACTTACATCAAGATTTTGATTTCCCCACCAGTCCAATAATCCTTCGAGATCGTAGGCCTTCGCCGATCCGGGCAACAACAGAACCGCTCCCACGCAAAGTGCCGGCCATATCTCCCAAGTCGCCGCGTCGAAGCCGAATCCCGCCACACTGGAGGTGCGTTGCCCACTCTTCAACGCAAAGGCAGCCCAATGCCAGTGAATCAAATTTCCCAATCCACGATGTTCCACCATGACGCCCTTGGGCTGGCCGGTGGAGCCCGAGGTGTAGATCACATAGGCCAGATGGCTCGCGGTGAGCCCGACGGCCTCTGCCTCCGGGTTACTCTCCGAGAAACTCTGCCAGGCGGCCGTGACATTCAGATCCAGGACCGGTACCCCGTCGCCCATACCCGAGAATCGATCTTCCAGATGTCGCTGCGTCAGCAGCGCCACCGGCGCACTGTCCTCCAGCATGTACTGCAGCCATTCTTCCGGGTACGCCGGGTCCAGCGGCACATACCCTCCTCCCGCCTTGAGTACGGCCAACAATCCCACCATCATCTCAAAGCCGCGCTCCACACAGATCGCCACCCGCTCATCCGGCTTCACTCCCAACTCCCGGAGATAGTGCGCCAGCCGGTTGGCTCTGGCATTCAGCTCCCCATAGCTCAGTTCCTCCTCTTCCAACACCACCGCCGTTGCCTGCGGACTCCTGCGCACCTGCTCCTCGAACAACTCATGCACACACTTGTCCCGCGGATACTCCCGTTCCGTCGCGTTCCACTCGTACAACACCTGATGACGTTCCGTCTCCGTCAGCAATCGCAGACGATCCACCGCCTGGGTGTCGTCGGCAACCATCGCTTCCACTAACCTGAGGAAGTATTCTCGATAGCGCTCAACCGTCGATCGTTCATACAACGCGGTGGCGTACTCCAAACCTCCCACAATCCTTTCGCCCACCTCCCGCAGCGAAAGCGTGAGATCGAACTTCGCCACCAGATACGAAGCCGATGGCAGCGGTTGCACTTCCAGCCCCGGCAACTCCAGCTTCGCATCCGTCGCGTTCTGCCAGGCGAACATCACCTGAAACAGCGGACTGTGGGCCAGGCTGCGCACCGGTTGGGCCAGTTCTACCACTTGCTCAAAGGGGATATCCTGATGCCGCTGTGCCGCCAGCGACTGCGCTTTGCTTTGCTGGAGTAGTTCGCTGACGCTGGGTGAACCCGACAGGTCCAGACGCAGCGCCAGGGTGTTTACGAAAAACCCGATCAGGTTCTCAATCTCGGCCCGTCCGCGATTGGCCCCGGGAGAACCGATCACCACATCCTGCTGCCCCGACAACCGCGCCAGCAACACTGCCCACCCCGCCAGCAGCGTCATGTACAGGGTTGTGCCGTGACGCCGGCTCAAATCCTTCAGCCCCGCCGTTAGTTGTTCGTCCAGCACCAGCTCCACAGAGCCGCCGGCAAAATCCTGCTGCACTGGGCGGGTATGATCCGTCGGCAGCTCGAGCAACGCCGGCGCTCCCGCTAGCGTGGTTTTCCAGTACGCGGCCTGCTGTTGCAGAATCTCGCCCTCGATCCACTCGCGTTGCCATACCGCGTAATCGGCGTACTGTATTTCCAACTCCGGCAAGGGATCGGCTTCCCCGCCTACAAACGCTCCGTAGAGCGCCTTCAGTTCGCTGGCCGTCACGTCCATCGACCAACCGTCAGAGACGATGTGGTGCATGGTGACCAGCAACACATGCTCGTCTTCCGCCAAACGGATCAGCCGCCCGCGAATCAGCGGACCGGCTGCCAGGTCAAACGGCGCTCCCGCTTCCAGTTCACTCAGAGCGGCAAGTTCCGCTTCGACATCGTTGTGGCCGCGCAGGTCCTGTTCGAGGAGACCGAAGCTGCTCCCCTCGACCGCCCCTATCTCCTGCACCGGTTCTCCGTCGTGGAAAGCGAAAGTGGTGCGCAGGACTTCATGACGAACCAGTATCCGGTCCAGCGCCTGACCAAGAGCTGTGCGGTTGAGATCGCCCTTCAGATGCACGCCGAACGGGACGTGATAAGTCTCGCTGGCTCCTTCCATCTGCGCCAAAAACCACAGCCGCTGCTGCGCAAACGACAGCGGCAAATGCCCGCTTCGTTGTACCGGCATGATGCGCGAAAGTTCGGCATGGGCCGCACCCTGGAGATGACGAGCCAGATCGGCCAACTCTGGATGTACGAACAGATCGCGGATCGCCACTTCCACACTCAATACTTGCTGCAGGCGGCTGACGACCCGCACCGCCAGCAGGGAGTGTCCGCCAAGCTCGAAGAAGTTATCGTGGCGGCCCACCTTGTCCACCTTCAACACTTCGGCCCAGACCTCGGCCAGCTTCGTTTCCATCTCACCCTGCGGCGCCTCGTAGCCGCGTACCGCATAGGCCTCCTGTTCCGGCGCGGGTAGCGCCTTGCGATCCAACTTCCCGTTCGGCGTCAATGGCAGCCTCTCCATCCGCACGTACGCCGCCGGTACCATGTAGTCGGGAACAACCGCCGACAGGTGCGCGCGCAACCGCTCCGCTCCCACACTCGCTGCTTCAGCCGCGCCGATGCCTGAAGCGGTGTAGTACGCCACTAGCCGCTTCTCGCCCGCCGTATCCTCGCGCGCCAGCACCACCGCCTCGCGCACTTCCGGGTGTTCGGCTAACCGCGCCTCAATCTCTCCCAACTCAATCCGGAATCCCCGGATCTTCACCTGATTATCGTTCCGCCCCACAAACTCAATCGTCCCGTCTTTCCTCCATCGGCCCAGATCTCCCGTCCGGTACATCCGCGCTCCCGCTTCCTTCACAAACGGATCCTGCACAAACCGCTCCGCCGTCAGCTCCGGCCGCTTCAGATATCCCCGCGCCACTCCCGCTCCCCCGATATACATCTCCCCCACCACTCCCACCGGCACCGCCTCCCGGTTGGAATCCAGTATGTACACCCGCAGGTCAGGAATGCGACAACCGATTGGACTGTCCCCACGCCTTCGTTCGGTATCGACTTGTTCCAAGGGCCGGTAGGTCACGTGCACGGTAGTTTCGGTAATGCCGTACATGTTGATCAGCCGGGCAGGCCCGCCGTTGTTCTGCTCGTACCACGGCTTGAGACCGGTCACCTCGAGGGCCTCCCCACCAAAAATCACATGGCGTAACTGATGTGCTTTCCCACTCTCAGCTTGGGCTGAGATCAACTGTCGAAATGCACTTGGCGTCTGGTTAAGAATCGTCACTCTTTTCTGACAGATCAGCTTATAAAACGCTTGCGGGGAACGTGTCGTTTCTCTGGAGACCACAACCAGGCGGCTACCGTACAACAGTGCTCCCCAAATCTCCCACACAGAAAAATCGAAGGCATAGGAATGGAAGAGACTCCAGACGTCCTTGTCGCTAAACTGAAACCAGGCAGCGGTGGCGGTGAACAGACGTGCAACATTCATGTGCTCGACCATGACGCCCTTGGGCTGGCCGGTGGAGCCGGAGGTGTAGATCACATACGCGAGATGCTTTGAGGTCAGTCCGATACTGTTCCGATCCGGATTGGTCTCTGGTTGTCTGCTCCACGCCGGTGCGGCATCGGTGAGATCAAGCACCCTTACGGTGTCCCGGATTCCGCCGAACAAACCTTGCAGATGTTCTTGCGTCAGCAATAGGATCGGTGCACTATCCTCCAACATATACTGCAGCCGTTCTTCCGGGTACGCCGGGTCCAGCGGCACATACCCTCCTCCCGCCTTGAGTATGGCCAGCAAACCCACAATCATCTCAAAGCCGCGCTCCACGCAGATCGCCACCCGCTCATCCGGCTTCACTCCCAACTCCCGGAGATAGTGCGCCAGCCGGTTGGCTCTGGCATTCAGCTCCCCATAGCTCAGTTCCTCCTCTTCAAAAACCACCGCCGTTGCCTGGGGACTCCTACGCACCTGCTCTTCGAACAACTCCTGCACACACTTGCCGCTGGGAAACTCGGCTTTGGTCTCGTTCCACTCATACAGAACCTGATCCCGCTCCTCTTCCGGTAACACGTCGAGCGTCCACATCGCTCTCCGAGTTTCGTTCTGCAGAGCTTCGGCTAGCAATTCCAGAGCGCGGCTCATATACCGGCACATCCGTTCGGGATCAACCGGGCGAACCGTTTGCGCCGACAACAAAATGCCATCTCCAAAATGGAGGGACAGTGTTAAGGGATAATTCGTCCGCTCTTCGCCGCCCAACCGCTGCATTCCTTCCCATGCGCGGTGTGCTTCTGTTGAAGTCTTTCCCGCCGCGCCCCGTTTATTCCGATAGTTAAACAAAGACGAAAATAGCGGCACCGAGGCCGGCACTCCGCTGCACTTTTGCGCCAGCGTCAGAGACGCATGTTCATGCCGCAACAGCTCTGACAACTGCCGATGTGTTGACCGGACGCTCGCTTCCACCTCTTCCGCCCCTACTCGAATCCTTATGGGCAGCGTGTTCATGAACAATCCCAGTCCCCGTTCCGCTCCTGCTCCTCCCCCCATTCGCCCAAACAGTACCGTGCCAAATACGACATCCTCCTGCCCAGACACCTTTGCCAGAACCTGAGCCCAGGCTGCATGACACACACTGGCCGCGCTCACTCCCACTTTCCGGGCCCCTTCCTGGACTCGCCACTCCATATCCTTCCCCAGCACCAAACGTGCTTCCTCGATTTCTTGCCCATCCCCCTGCACATCCCTTAACCCAAACGGTAATGTAGGTTCCTCTATGTCTCCCAGCATCCGCTGGAAAAATACTTTGTGCTCCTCCTGACTCATCCCCAAACGAGCTTGCGCCACCAAATTCCGGAATGGTTCCGGCGTAGGCAGTTGTGCCGCAAGCCCCAACAAATGCGCCTCGATTTCCTCTCCCATCGCATCCAGTGAGCTGTGATCACCGGCCAAGTGATGCAGCAACACCAGCATGAGCCATCGCCCTTTCTGCTCGTCTTTCGCGATGTAGATCCGCATTAGTGGCGCCTGCCGCACATCGATCCGCTGATGCCGCGGGCTGTATCGCGCCGATAGCTGTTCCGCGGCATCCCCAATGCCATCGAGTACGACTTCCTCTACCGGCAGCTTGGCTTTCCGCCACACTACCTGAACCGGCTCACGCAATCCTTCCCACGCCACCGAAGTGCGCATAATGTCGTGCCGATCCACGATTGCCTGCATTGCATTCACACAGCCGTCCAACAGCGCTCGGCTACGGAAGCTGATCAAGCTTGCCAGGAGATACGGGTCGCCCTCTTCTCCCATCAGGTGGTGAAACAGAATCCCCTCCTGTAACGGTGTCAGCGGATAAATGTCCTGAACATTTCCTGCTCCTCCTGGGACTCCACTAACTATCCTCTCGATCTCCTGCTCTGATAGTTCCACCAGCGGCAACATCCCTGGCAAAATAGCTGCGCAATTTAGAGGGATACCATTCTCCGGGATTTCCGCGAATCCAGATCGACGGTCCAGCCGGGTTTTCTGCTCCGTCTTCACAGCCGCTTGGGCCGCCAGCTCTCCTTGGCCTTTTTGCCCTCGTACAGGTTCGGGCGTTGATCCGTTTCCCGAATGTAGTGGGTATTCGCGGCCAACAGGTACAGAGATTGACTTCCACTTCCTCTCTACATTGAGCGCCATCTCCGACAGAATGTTCTTGAAGTGGCGGATAATCCCCGCCGCTGTTTCGGAAGTGAATCGACTCTCGTCAAACACGAGGCACAGCGATAACTCTTCCTCCAGTTCGACATGCAATGTCACTGGATACTGGGTATCTGAATGTATGCGGCCGGGAAAAAATGCAAGGTCACCATTGATATGAACTTCTTTTGCAGACGGACGACCTTCAAATACCAGAACGGTTTCAAATAAGGGTTTGGACTCAGAAACCCCGCTCCACCCCTTAATTTCCGTCAAAGAACTGCATCCGTACTTTTGCGCCTCGGACTGATAACGTTGCAATTTCTTAAGCCAGCTCAACACTTGTTCGTCACGACCAACTCTGGTGCGCAACGGGAGAGTATTGAGCAGCACACCAGCGATCGAGCCGGCACCGTCTCGCGTCATCGGGAGAGCCATTGATGCCAATCCAAATACCACATCAACCGATCCGCTATAGCAACTCAGGAGCCAAGCCCAAGCGCCTTGGACAAACGTATTCAGGTCTAGACCGTGTTGTCGTGCCGCCGCCTGCAGTTTCTCAGTGATTGTCCTGTCCAGTTTGTCGGAGACGTTCCGATAATGTGGATCAGTGCTCGCCTTCTTCTCCGATCCGTCGATTACAAATGGCGCCGGAGGGACAATGTCTCGCAATGCCTCTTGCCAGAACACTTGGGCTCCAGCCCTATCCTGATGCTGTAACAAGGCGATGAAGTCGCGAAATGGCCGGGGCTTCGGGAAGTCCGGCTCTCTCCCTTCAGACAGGGTGCGATAGTGCGCGAACAGATCCTGGCAAATGATTTGAATAGACCGTCCATCCAGGCACAGATTGGAATAAGTCCAGATAAACTGATATTGGTTATCCCTCAATCTGACCAACGCCACTCGCGTCAAGGGCGCTTGGCCTGGATTGAATCCTCGCCGGGGCTCTTCATCGAGATACTGTTGCAACTGCCGTTCCTGTTGCTCCTCGTCGAGATCACGCCAGTCACGTTCATCCCAAGGTAAAACGACTTCCGTGCGAACCACTTGCACCGGCTTTTTCACACGCTCCCAGACAAATGCAGTGCGAAGGACGGGATGGCGCTCGATAATCTTCCGCCATGCTTGTTTAAACAGTGCGACATCGAGATATCCATGGACACGGAAGGTGACATACGCCACATACGCGCCGCGCTTAGACGCGTACACAGTATCAAACAGCATGTCCTGCTGGAGAGGAGACAACGGATATATATCTGTGACGTTTTGCATAATGTTTTCCCAAAGCAATAATTCGTGGTGAGCGGTTGGGGGAAAGGGGCGTAGCAATCAGAACAACGGGACGCGACATTTTCCTATTACACTTCTAGCGGTACTTCATATTGCCTCGACCCCCCCGCGCATCGATTTCTGCCGCGCTACAAAATTCTTGAGGAACTGCACCGTATCCTGTAGCAGAGCAGACTTATCATCGAAGGTACGGTTCTTGACGACTGTTTTACGTATAATGGTCAAGCTATTTTGAGCGATCTTGTGTGGCTCGCAGAAACTCACGATCTCCAGATCATTGTGGACGCGCATTCGCGTCTTGATGTAATCCAGTACAACCTCACCGGGCTTGTCAGTTAACAGCCAATGAAACACCAACAAACCATCCTGCGGATTGATGTTTTGCCAATACTGGTCAAAAAACTCCAAACTGTGATCGCAGTCTACCCAAGCGAAGTCGAACGGGAGAAAATCAGGAGATATCTTGTCGTGAACCGTTTGGAATTCTCCATCAATTACCGTCACGGCTTCGCGGAGACGCAATCTGCTTAACACGGAGCACACTTTGGGCGCCGAGGATGTAGTCAATGTGAGGGAATCTATTGCAAGGAACTTCGGCTCGTAAGGCGCAGCGTAGAATTTTGGAGCAGCAAGGGCTGGTTCAGCCCCTGCCCATTGTTCCTCCTGCCGACGTCTCGCGTCTGGATCACTGTTATTGCTGAGACTGTTCAATACGTGTCGAGACTTGGCCGCCAACTGGATACTGCTTCGCTGGTAATCCGCCATATTGTCGGCTAAGGCCCGAGCAATAAAAGGAGTGGTGTACCCTGTGCCGACTTCCAGAACCTTCCGCGGCCGCGTAAACCGAACCAGGAAATAAAGCAGAGGAGCTAGAGTTTCCGAGCCCATTACGGGCACCCGCAATTCCTCCGCCGCTTGCAATAATTCGATATCCAATGGCATGGCAATCGTCTTTCGTCCTAGACACCAACTGTTCAGCTGCTTTCGCCGCACATTGCTGTTCAACATCGAGTGAGCGACCTGCGGCAACCACAGTGAGTTCTATGCGACGCCGGACCAATGCTCCCGCGCAGGCAGCTCATCGACTATCAGCAATGAATTAGGTATCGCCGCCGCAGACAATTTTGCCCGCAGGAAAACCATCAGATCCTCCTGAAGACTCGCGTGACGGTCGGAAATGTTGGCGGTTCCACAAAGCTGCCGTAGCAGGTTAACGCTTCGGAGGCTTTCCAAAGACGACTCCACATCGACTCCGAAGTCGATGAGACATGCCACTTCGCTGACCCCAATCGATTTCAATCGCTCAATCATAGGGAGGCAACTTTCTGGTGTGCCGATCAGCGAGGAGTTTCTGTAATAGCGCTCAAATGCGAAGGCTACGAGTGAATCCACGAGTTCCGCATTGGAAGCATTGTTACCAAATTCAGTTTTGTGCGCAGCGGATGATTTGATCAGATCGACATGGGATCGCAAATAATTGGATAAAGGTCCGCGTACTTTTTGCAGGACCGTATCTTTATCGCTGCCCATGAAGGTGTGTATCATCATCGTGACCTGCCCGGTTGCGGGATCAAAGCCGGCGGCAGTTCTAGCCTCTTGATAGGCTTTGATCTTGGCCGCAACTTCGTCAGTACTCTGTTCCTGCAGCGATGTAAGAATTCCGAATCCAAGTTCTCCAGCCTTGACAAACATCTCCTGTCCGCCGCTGCAAGTCAGTGATATAGGCAACTCTGGTTGAATTGGTTTCGGGAATATCTCGATCTGGGTCATATTGCCGGCGCCATCTCGGGTGTCGATCTTTTCGCCTCGCCACAACCTTTGGACCTCTGCAATACCCTTCAACATCTCATCGCGCTTGTGGGCAAACCTCTCGGGGAAAAATGCAAAATCGTTGGCAACCCAGCCCGAAACAAACGCGATGCCAACTCTGCCCCGGGACAGATTGTCGACAATGGACCATTCCTCAGCCACGCGCAGGGGGTTGTGCAGCGGCATGACGACGCTGCCCGCACGCAATTGAACACGCTCAGTTGCAATCGCCAACGCAGCGTTAAGAACGGATGGGTTCGGGTAGAGTCCACCCTTCCGATGAAAGTGGCGCTCTGGTGTCCACACAGAACTGAAGCCGTGACGGTCAGCAAATTTTGCTCCCTCCAAATAGAGCCGATATTTGTCACTGCCAGAGATTGAATTGTCGTCGCCGAAGTAAAACAAACCGAACTGCATCGGACGTTCCGCGGAAGTCGAGTCCGTGGATCTCAAAACAACGTACGCGGTCGTTTCATCAGGGGCGTTGGGTGTCTCTGCCACTAATACCTCAGAAACAGCCGGGTGCTGGCGTAGCATCTCCTCCAATTGCGCAGAAAAACCGCTGCCGTTTCCGCTGCGAGTTATGTCAAATTCGACGCTGTTCTGGAAGGTTCCCGGTTGGCCATTGGCAGTTTCACTCAACTGATGATCGGCTTGCGCAAGGGTGAGCTCAAGATCTCTCAGCTCTTGCTCATCGAGACCGGCAAGTGAAAAATCGGACGCCGGGACTTCGCTGCAATCGTCGCTTGCAGAAGGCGCAGACGTAATCAGCGTTGTTTTTTCTTGTTCAGCGCCGGGCGTCTCGGAGGTTGTGATGGCTACAGCCAATTCAGCGATCGTGAGATGCTGGAAAAGCTGTTGGGGTGTGAGTTGAAATCCCTGCTGGTTCATTTGACTGACGATTTGAATCGCCTGAACCGAATCTCCAGATAATTCAAAATAGTTATCGTGAATACCGATTTCATCGATCCCCAGAATCTTCTGCCAAATCTCCGCAATTTGCCGCTCTACCGGAGTGCCCGGGGCTTGATAGGGCGTCACGATAGCGGGACGAGGATGCCTTGAACCGGAAGCAACTGGGGCTTCTGCTGCCTGCGCCAGCATCTCGGCCATCGGTCTGAGACTTCCGGCCTGGAGAATCATGGTTTGAAGGTCATTGGTAGATACGATCACCTGCGGCTCAGACTTCAGCTGAAGGATGCGCCGCAGTGCTTCCAAGCCTTCGCGGACGCTTAGCCCTTGTTCCATAGCCTCGGCATACACGCTCGCAAGAGCTGCATCTTTCGCCGATGGCTCGCTTCGGTTGCTGTGATATTGTTTCTTGGCGACGGCTTTGATCTGAGCCGCAATGTCATTCACTCTCTTCTGCGAGAACGAGTCGATCTTAAGCAACTGCACGCCCTGCTCATCAAAGATTGTGACATCGCACAGCATTGTCTCTCCATCTTGACGCTTGGTTGGATCGAAAACAACGTGCGTATAAATTCTTTTTCCTAGCGGCTGTTTGATCGTCAGACGACGGTATCCCATTGGCAAATACACCCCCACCGGAAAGAGGAAGTGCTTGCCTATTTCCATGGAGCGGTCCAAAAGCGAGGGATGCATTTTTAGCTTCTCGAAATCCCCCGTAAACTGATCGGGCAGCTCAAATACGGCCAGCAATTCGTGGTCACCCACATAGGCTTGCTTAAGAGTCTGCCAGCGGGGTCCAAGATCTTCATCGCGCTTGCTTTCGTCTGTGAATGCGACCTGCTGTAGGTTGCACCTCCGTTTGATTATCGCTAAATCCTGTCTCTTTATACGTTTCGGCTCAATGAATGCTACGGCGCCAGTTGAGTAATCATTCCAGTGAGTTTCCGCTCCGTTATCTTCACTCACTTGGCTGACAATGCGGAAGGTATAACCTGCGTTCTGCTTCTCAAGAATTAACCTTACCTCTCGCGTTTCGTCTTCACGCAAACCAAGCGGAGCAAGGAAGAAGACATCTTGTATTTCGATGTCTCTGCCGTTGGCATACTTCTCCACAGCAGCGCGAACCATTTCCAGATATGCAGTTCCGGGAATGATGGGATTACCCGCAATACGATGCTCGTCCAATATCCAGTGCGTCAACGGACTCATGGTTGTTACATATACTTCGCGGTCTGGCGACTCGACTATCCGAACATCAAAGAAAGGATGGTCAACTTTCTCTCCCGTCTCCTGAGAGACAGGCTCGGCTTGTTTGGCGCCGGGAATCGCAGCGCTGGCGAGCATGCCCACATTTGCCCATGCGTCCCAGTTGATGGCAACCATTGCCGGAGAGCCGTTTTGACGGCTGAAATGTGCGAATGCATCCTGAAATGCATTGGCAGCACAATAGTCAACTTGCCCAAAGGAACCTGTGATGGAAGTGCGCGACGAGCACGCGACAAAGAAATCCAACGGCGTTTTATTCAGAACAGACGCCAATACCATCGTTCCTTTTACCTTGGGCGCCAACACCGCTTCCGCGATTTCACGCGTCTTCAGTTGAATGACTCCGCCGCCAGGGACACCGGCACAGTGCATCACGCCGTTAAGCGGTCCAAAACATTCTTGTGCGTAAGCAATGGCAGATCGTATTTGCTGCTCGTCACTTACATCGGCACTAACCACCAGCACTTCGGCGCCCATCTTTTCCAGCGACTGGAGCTTCCGGATTTTTGAACTTACTTCATCCTGTTCGGGATGCGTTTCCAGCCACTCTTCCCACGCTTTTCGTTGCGGAAACGTTGACCTTCCGACTAAGACCAGTCGAGCCCGGAGTGTTTCCGCCAAATGTTCAGCAATAGCCAAACCGATTCCCCCAAGACCGCCGGTGATTAGGTAAGTTCCCTTTTCGCGTAAAGGAACATTTCGATCATTCGCTGGGAGGTGTAAGTGCTCATAGATCTGTGCCCACCGTTTTCCTTTTCGATAGGCCACTACTTTTTCTTCCGAGCCATTCACAATCTCCTCGACCAAGCCAGGGACAGCGTCCGTTAGAGGAATCTCGCGAACGGTAAAGTCGAAGTCAACATGGCGGCAAGATACATTGGGATATTCTTGCGGGATCACGTGGCAAGGCCCTAGCAGCGTTGCCCTCTCTGGATGGTGAATCGATTCACCGATGACGTCGTAAAGAGAATTGGACACCATTACCCATTCAACTGGAGAAGCATTCGCCAGAGAACCAATCGCCTGCGCGAGAAACAGAGGGCCGTAGAAACTCCATTCCAGATCAACTTGTGCCGCTCCATTATTGTTGTTGTCCGCGTCTGCAATGGTCCACAAGTACAGGACTTTAGACGGTATTTTTCCTGCTTGTTTGAGGGCCTTAAAAAGAGAGTGGTAATCGGAATCTTTCTGACAAGATATCGTGAAAGATTCAGCAACCTGAGCATACTGCAAGCCCTCTGTAACCGAAAACACCTCGATTCCGCGTTGCTGCGCTTCGGACTTCAGTCGTTCTCCCAAGCCAAAGCGGTCAAAAAAGATCAACCACGGTCCAACGAGCGATTGTTGGTCGGCTTTGGGAGTTAAGGGTGTTCTCTTCCACGACGGCATGTAAAACCATTCATCGGCATTCCTGTTTTTTTCCGTGCTTGCCTCTACCGCAGATGTCGATGCCGTCTTCTTTTTCGGTTCGATCCAATAGCGCTGACGCTCGAAGTGATAAGTCGGCAAAGATACTCGTTTTCGCTCCTCATGCCCATAAAAGCGAGCCCAATCAAACTGGACGCCGGTCATCCAGAGTTTACCGGCAGCCACCAACAAGAATGCTTCATCCTCAAGTAAGTCATCTGGATGGCGAACAGAATTGATCACGACCTGACCTTGGGCTCGGTAAGGATTCCAGCGCGCCAGTGTGCTCAGCGTCCGGCCAGGCCCAACTTCGAGCAGCACCCAGTCTGGATCTTTCACTAACTCACAAACACAATCGGCGAAACGCACTGTCCGGCGTAAGTGCTGCACCCAATAGTCCGGACTGGTTGCCTGGGCTTCAGTGATCCATGTGCCAGTAAGGTTAGACATATACGGCAACTGCGGAGCGCGCATGTGAACCTTGCGGAGTTCGGCGGCGAAGGATTCGAGAATCGGGTCCATCATCGCCGAGTGGAATGCGTGCGAAGTCTGCAGACGGCGGCATGCTAGCTTCTTCGCCATCAGCTCTTGCTCAAGGCGTTCAATGCTTTCGTCGGAACCGGAGACAACAGAAAACTCCGGACTGTTTACGGCAGCGAGTGACAAGTTGTTACTTAGTAATGGAGTAACTTCAGCCTCAGGCAGAGGAACTACCAACATGCTCCCCGCGGGCAGCGATTGCATCAACTCACCCCGCGCACAAACCAAGGCCAGTGCATCTTCGAGCGAAAATACTCCGGCCAGACACGCTGCTACGTATTCGCCAATGCTATGTCCAACCATGGCATGGGGTTGTAGTCCCCAGTCCATCCACAGCTGGGCGAGCGCGTACTCGATGACGAAGAGAGCAGGCTGGGTGAACTGGGTTTGCAGCAATCGTGTCGCACTTTCGGAAGTCCTAACTTCGTCCGGTTTGGGGTAGAGGACGTCGCGAAGATCAAGTCCGAGGTGCTCCTGCAAAAGCGTGGCACAGCGGTCCACCTCTTGTTTGAAAACCAGTTCGTTGCGATAAAGGTCAGCGGCCATATTTACATACTGCGCGCCCTGCCCAGGAAACATAAAGACAACCGGCCGGCTCTTAGGTTCCTGGAATCCAGTCACCACACGCTTTACGTCCAGTGAGTGCAAAGAATCGAGAGCGTCTTCAGGATCTTTGCCTACAATCACTCGGCGATGACTGAACTCCCGGCGACCAACCTGCAGCGTGTAAGCGACGTCCGCCAAATTTACATCTTTATGTGACTCGAGATATGCTGCCAGATCGCTAGTTGCCGCCTCCAGGGCAGTGCTCGTCTTAGCTGAGAGTACAAGCATCTGATACGGTCGAGTTTCTTTACTAGACTCGACCGGCGGGGCCTCTTCCAGCACCGCGTGAGCATTGGTGCCGCCAATACCAAACGAACTTACTCCGGCGCGGCGCGGTACACCGTTGGTTTTCCACTCACTGAGAGTCGTATTCACATAGAACGGACTATTCGCGAAATCGATCATCGGGTTGGGCCGCTGGAAGTTTAAAGTGGCGGGGATCTGTTTGTGCTCGAGAGCGAGCACGGTCTTAATCAAGCCCGCGACTCCAGCTGCACAGTCAGTATGGCCGATGTTGGACTTGACCGAACCGACGGCACAGAAACCTTTTTCCGCGGTGCTGTCACGAAATGCCTGCGTTAAAGCAGTCACTTCGATTGGATCCCCCATCGGAGTTGCCGTTCCGTGCGCCTCGATATAGCGGATGGTTTCCGGCTCGACACCGGAATCGCGAAGCGCCTGCTGGATCACGTCCCGCTGTCCGCTTACGCTGGGGGCCGCAAAGCCTACCTTCTGAGATCCATCATTATTAATAGCTGAGCCTCGAATAATCGCATGAATGCAATCCCGGTCACGAAGCGCGTCTTCCAATCGCTTCAGCACTACGATTCCCACCCCATTCGAACGAACCGTGCCTTGCGCCCGCTCGTCGAAGGTCCGGCAGTGGCCGTCAGGAGAGACAATTCCGCCTTCCATGAATGAATCTCCCATTACCTGGGGAGTTCGAATGGTGACGCCACCAGCCAATGCAAGATCGCACTCATGATTCAGCAAAGCCCGGCAAGCTACATGTACCGTTACCAGGGATGTTGAGCAGGCGGTCTGTACCGTGATGCTAGGTCCGGTTAAGTTCAACTTATACGCTACCCGCGTTGCCAGAAGATCGTTGGTATTGGCAAACAACATGGGCGTGGCATCGTTCGGATCCATGGCTTTGTGATCGACGCCTAAATTCAACAAGTAAGTTGGAGCACCACTGCCGGCATAAACTCCTACGCTGCCTTGGTAAGTCTCCGAAGAGTATCCGGCATCCTCCAGCGCTTCCCAGGCGCACTCCAGCAAAGCCCGCTGTTGCGGATCAATCAACTCGGCCTCACGGGCGCTCATATTAAAGAACCGGGCATCAAACAAATCAACATCCGCGAGAATCGCACTATGTTTTACATAACTGGGCGAAGTAAAGACAGACTCAGGGATTCCCGAACGCCGCAACTCCTCATCCGAAAACTCCGTAGTCGACTCGACTCCTGCTTGGAGATTGCGCCAAAACTCGTCGATGTTCCGGGCCCCAGGAAACCTGCAAGCCATGCCAATGACGGCGAGCCCTTTTGTACGGACCTTGGACCGCTCTGTTTGTATAATTTCCGCTATCATGGCTTGCGCAACCTACGGGGAAGCCTCTGAAAATACTAAGTGGTGACGCTACTACCTTCGAACTTGCTGCCACAACCAACCTACCGTACGATCGAAACCTCGACGAAAGGGACGGGGATTCGGAATCGATAAAGTGCATATGATTAATTTTTTTATCGGCAAGCTGTTAGTCGCTCAAGACTAGTACGGAAGACTTCTAGGCCCAGATGCTGCCCTGGAAGCAAAGGTAGAACCTGTTGCCAAGCAGGCTCTATTTTTCCGGCTTATGCCCCGCTGAGGATGGCCTGAATGAAAGAATCACGTTTATACGTTCTCAATCAGAACGCAGCGCGTGAATGCCGATCGGATCGGGAGCCAAAACTCCTTCATTTCTCTGCGAACGCCAAGGCAGTCTGAAGCGACGCGGGACGCTATTTCATAAAAATCCGCCCATTAGGGTGGGCACCTACAAGTCGCCTCGTCAGAATCGATTCCGTAGTCAATTTCCGGATGACGGGCAAACCGGAAGTTATCGGTTCGTCGGCCAGTTAGCGAAAACCGCCCATGTAGCTACCGAACCATAGCGTCTGTTGCCGAAGGCCACCGAAGGCCACTTCTAAGGTGTTGGCGAAAGTCAACTCGCTGCGGCCGAATCTTCGGCTTGAGATCGCATTGCATTCGCCTGAGGCACTTATTGAAACCGGACCGCGCACGTGCCCTCCAGAGAAAAGCCAGAACAGTGACCGCCTTTGTTGCTAAGCGGGCCGTTCTCTGCAGTCCGGTTTGTCTAGGCACAATCGCGAAATACAGGCAATCGTCGCGTATTTCCGAGGGAAGAAGAGCCGATTTTCTCTGCAGTTAAGACTTGCTGGCGGAGGAAGAGAGATTCGAACCCTCGGTACGGTTTTGACAGGCTAAGCCTCGACGTGTCCGTGAGTTGCAGATAGCAAAACCTTACCAGAGAATCTCACACCAAAACGCGACCTCAAGAGTTTGCAACTAGTCCGGTTTTCGATTCGCCATTTATTCGTGCGTAAACGGCGAACACCAGGCGATTCTGTGACAAAAATGGTCACGGCGCAAGGTTCCCCGGCATCCTGATGATGTTCGCAGGGCCTGCGTGCCTATCGCGCAGTCCGAAAGCGAAAAATCTATCCGCAGGGAATGCTCCAAGAAGCGCAACTAAATGGGGGTTTTTAGAGATTCTTCCTCGTGCTTCCTGACTTTCGCCTCTTGGTTAAGAATCGGAGACAACCTTAGTTTGTCAGATTTGTTGGTGTCGTCGGAGAAAGCCAACTTCCTAGAAGCCGACTTCTGGCCCGGGTGACGCAAGTGCTTTATCCATCCGCAATGCGCAAACGCCCGTGAACTTGCGAACCATGAGGACGACACCTACTGTAGTCTGAATGGCGGTCGTGGCACTAGCGGGCAGGTCGATGTGCCCCCGCCGCCCACGGAGCCGGAAATGACGACCTTTTGATAAATCTTCGCGATGCATTCATTCCACTCGGTGTGCCCCTGCCCACGGAGCACGACTTCGAGGCGATGTGAGAAACCCTTGGCGGCATGATCCGTATACCATAGCGGCGTAGCACCATCGGTATCACCAGAGGCGAACACGGTCGGCACGGATGACCGAATAGTTTCGCGATAGTCTTTCGGGAGTGAGGCCTTAGGCCAAAACTTGCAGGCGGCCTGTTGCTGACGTACGCGATAGTCACCCAAGAAAGTGCCCTGGGTTTCAGCTGCGACGTCGGCTTCTCTGATAAACCGGACATCCTCACTGCACGTAATCGCAAAGAAGAGACCGAAGCTGAAAGGCGAGTTATCGCTGGCATCAGCTAGAACGCCCTCGGAAATCGGGCTCCAGTCCTCAAGGAAAGCTCGATGAATCATCCAGGGTAGTGCGGTGGAGCTCCGGGGCCTATAAAGTTTCGAGCGAAACCACTCCGCAACCCGACCACGATCCAGCGGCTCGGTGCCGGTTTGTCCCTGCACGGTGACGCGCACGGATTCTGAGGACAGGCGAGCAGATATCTGGCGAAACTCCTCTCGCAGGTTAGGGAACGCAGCGTTGCAGGCGAAATCTCCGGCGCAGGCGTCGAACATCTTCTCGAGCGCAGTTTGTCCGGTCTTTGCGAAAGGCAGCGGCGTCGCTGCATCGAGCGGAACGACACTACCCATATACACAGTCCGCACGCTTTTGGGGTACATTCGCAGGTAAACTTGCGCGGCTCGAGTTCCGTAGGAGCCCCCGAACAAATTCAGTGGTCCGTAGCCGAGAGCCTGTCGAACCTGTTCCAGGTCGTTGGCGAAGCGATCGTAGGTGTACTGTGTCAGGTCGGCTCGCACGCGAAGGGTTTGCTCGCATTTTTCGACGGCTGCAGGTGGGAATACATCGCGCAGGCTCACCGCAGCTTCTTGCGCTGAGAATAGAGCGCAATTCAATGCGCCCGAGCGTCCAGTACCCCGCTGGTCTACTAGCAGGATGTCGCGATCCTGACGCAGCGTTGTGAACTGCTTGACGTAAATCTCGGCTGCGCTGATCGCATCTTCACCAGGGCCGCCCATCAATATGACAATCGGGTCTGGATGCGACTTCCCGGCGGTAGCGGGGATCACGGCCACGCCGATTTTGAGCCGACGCCCCGCAGGCCGATTGGGATTCTCGGGGACTTGGAGTACACCGCACCGCGCTGGTTGCGGAACACCTGACAATTTGCAAGAGGAAAGCTCAATGGCGCCAGAAGACTCCCCGGAAAGAGGTGGATCTCCGACAATCGCGCCATTCGCGACGCTCACGAACTGGATCGATATCACGGCCGTCAGTGGCAGAAGCAGCAGAAGTCCCGTGGTCCACCGGCACGAAGAGCGCAGCTCACGGGTTCGACGCAAATATCGGCATCCTGCGTTAGTGCTAGCCTGTTCGTTTACAGCAGCCCTGAAGCTGGGATCGTATCCCCGTAAGTCGGGGCCTTCGGCTCTCATTCAAATCTCCACCGTTATTTTTGCAGCCCACGTTTGCATTCGTCCACATATTCTTCGGGATGTCCAGTTCTGCAGGAGCGCTGGCAGGAACATTTGTACGAATCGCATTGTATAGTCAGCCTATGAAACTTCCCTACCTTGCTGCGTTTCTTCTTTGCCTGGCAACCGCAATAGCGGCGCAGAAGCCGCCGGATACGGCCCGCGAGTATACCGCGGCACATCGCGCGGAACTCGCGCAACAGTTTAGCGAATTGCTGTCGATACCAAACGTTGCCGCCGATCCGGCAAACCTGAAGCGCAATGCCGACGTACTCCTCGAAGGACTGCGGAAACGCGGTATCGATTCCCGGCTGCTCTCTCTCCCCGGCGCGCCGTCGGTGGTCTTCGGGAAGATCGACGTGCCGGGAGCTCAGCATACGATCGTTTTTTATGCGCATTATGACGGACAGCCAGTTACTCCGTCGGAATGGGATGGCGGCTCTCCCTTCACGCCGATTGTGCGGGAAGTAAACGGCGAGCAACGCATCTACGCTCGATCTGCCGGCGACGATAAGGCGGCGATCTTCGCGCAGCTTACCGCGTTCGATGCGTTAAAGGCGACCGGGATCCCGTTGCGGGCGAATCTTCGCTTCGTGTGGGAGGGTGAGGAGGAAGCAGGATCGCCACATCTGGAGCAGATCCTCAATGCCAACCACGATCTGGTTCACGGCGATGTGTGGCTGGTGTGCGATGGGCCCGTCGATCAGAGCGGACGACAGACGGTGGTCTTTGGGGCACGAGGCGATGCGCATTTGGAGATCACAGTTTATGGACCGCACCATGGGTTGCACAGTGGCCATTACGGAAACTGGGCGCCGAACCCGGCGATGATGCTGGCGCAGTTGTTCGCCGGGATGAAAGATGAAGACGGCCGCGTCCTGATACCGCATTTTTATGACGGAATTGAGCCGCTCTCTGCTGCTGAGAAAGAAGCGCTAGCCCATGCGCCGGTGAACGACCACATGCTGATGAATGCCTTTTGGCTGGGGCACATCGACGGCGCAGGCGCGCATCTGCTTGAGTTGATCAACCGGCCTTCACTGAACATCAACGGATTCTCCTCGGGCCAAACCGGAGCCAGAGCCGCCAATGTCATTCCGCCCACCGCGACCGCCGATCTGGATCTGCGCTTGGTGGTGGGCATCGACTGGCGAGAGCAGCAGCAGCGTGTCATCGACTATATTCGTTCCCGCGGCTACTTCATCACGGACCGCGAACCCACTCAGCAGATCCTGCTGGAGCATTCTCGGGTTGCGATGGTGGTGCGCGATGAGGCAGGCTACAACGCTGTGCGCACGCCGATGGATCTGCCCATCGCCCAGGAGGTAATTGAAGCAGTGAAGAGCGCGCGCAAAGATGTAGTGCTGCTGCCCACCATGGGAGGGAGCGTACCACTGGGAGCGATGGAACGCGCCGCGCAGACGCGTACCATCACTGTACCGATTGCCAACTATGACGATAATCAACACGCCGCCAATGAGAACCTGCGCTTGCAGAATCTGTGGGACGGGGTGGAAACCATGGCTGCGCTGCTTGATATGAAGTAGTGCGGAAGAAGCACGTTACGATCAACAGAATTTCGATTTCAGCACCCCACAATTTCAGAACTATAGCCCCTTGGGGCGTTTGATCTTCGCCAATCGGAAGTTATCCAGAAACGGCCTTGGAGGAAATGGCGAACTCGGTTTCCAACACGCCACAAAGCCAACCGCTTTGGCTGGATCCCCGGCCGCGAGATCGCATTGCATTCGCCTGCCGCCCTTCTTGAAACCGGACTGCACATGTGCCTTCCGGAAAAAAGGCGGGACGGTGACCCTTGCCGCGGCGTTGGCCCTCGCCAACGGGCGGACGGGCGAATTTCTACATCAACAACTGCGGTGATCTTCAGTCGCCCGGCCGTTGCGGGCAATTGGCGCCTTCGCCATCCGTACTATATCTAGCTTCTCCCTCTAGGTGCGGTCCGGTCGCTTCGGTTGTTTCCGCGGAGGGCGCGTAACACAATAGGCCAAGAGTACACTTTCGCAGATGGCCGCAACCAGCACCAAGGCTACGCCCGGCCACGCCTTCTGTTCCATGAATAGGACAAGCACACAGACGCCGAGAACGACAAATGCTCCGAGCCATTCGAAGAAAGCAATGATCGGGCTCTGGCTGCGAAACCCAATGTATCCGGTTGCAAAAAATACCGCAGACAACGAAAGACAGGGCACAACTGGAAACTCAAATGGACTCCCCATAGTGAATCGATTCAGCCATCCTCCTCCTCTGCATCAATTCGCCCCTGGAATGGACGGCGCGGTCGGGATGTTAATTCCCGTTGGGAGACAGCTCGTCAGCACCAACCCATCCAAGGTCGTCGCGCCGACAACCAGTCCCGAGGCGGCGACTTCCGCAGCCTCGGCACCCAGTTTCAGCAATCCCTTGCCGAACCTGCCGGCGGCACCGACTGTACTGGCTTTCCCAAGGCCAAACGTCAGCGTATCCCACCAATTCCTCTTATAATTCTGGTCAACAGACGTCAAAGACAGCAGACTGAAGAACTCTACTCCTCTTCCAAACCTACTGTTATGGAACCCGTTGTAGCAGTCCAGCACGGCTTGGGGATTGAGGGAGGGCAAATTCGCTGGGGTTGCATTCATTGCCCCCGGAAAGCTGTCGCCGCAGGCTCCAAACTCGCAGTTGGGATCTTGCGGGATCGCTCCCACTCCCTGTAGCGCTCCCCAGATGTTACCGGAGAGCACGGCCTGCAATATCGCCAGTGGATTAGCGCCTACAGGGTAGCAATATAAACAGTCCTCGCCCGGCAGCAATCCTTCGGTTTCCAGCATACGAGTCCCCTCTGCAGCGTCTATTCCCGCCTCGATCTGTTTAACTTCGAGTGGTGCAGAAATTGAGAACAGCCAAATCTGATTTCCACGTGGTCCAGGCCAATAGTACCACCCGTAAAAGTCCCCTTCGTCGCCCCAATCGGGAGGGCCATCGCCGCAGGAGGGGTCGGTGAAACAGTCCAAGCCCAGAGGATCTACCGACGCGAGTGGATTGTTGGAAACATAGGAGTAGCGGTTAAGACTCTGGGGGTTGCTGAAGTTGGCCACCGCCGTTCCTGCCGGATCAGGCGATATCCAGCGGCCCTGCACGGGGCTGTATTCGCGATAAAGAAAGTCGTAGAGCCCCGAAAGTGTGTCCTCGCTCTGGCCGGTGAAATTCAGATCAGCAGAGCTGCCCGATCCAACATAGCTCTCGCCATAAGGCGCGTAGCCAACGTCGTAAGCTAGTGTGCGGTTGATGTAGGCTGTTGAGAGACGCGAGCTCCCCAACCAGTCCGAATGCAAGGTGTGTCGCGTGCCACCAGTCCCCAGAATCTCTGCGGTGCTGCCACCCGGCAACGGGATGCGAGTTGTCTTGGGGGTTTGACCATTCATCACAGCTAGTTTGCCAAGCGCACTATACAAGATCTGTGTATGTGTGGAACCGGAAGCAAACTCCACTTCGCGGCCCAAGGCATCGTAAGTGATCCCCTTACCGTCCAGGGTTGTTGGCTTATCATCGGCGTTCCAGACATACGTGTAGGGAGTAGAGAACGCGCAGTCTTTGGTGAGATTGCCGTTCGCGTCGTAGGTGGGCACACAAGTGCCTACCGATTGCTCTTGGTTGTTTGTGGTTCCGTTCGCCAGCAAATAGCTGGCAGCGAAGGAACTACTACCCGATTTGCTGACGTTGCCAAACGGGTCGAGAGTGAAACTCTGGCTCCAGACGTTATTGGTCGATCCATTCGTGCCACAATTTACGCTGTTTATGCGCGCCAGATCATCGTGGACATAGCTGCAGTTTTGTGTGTTGGAGGCATTGAAGCCATCGGTAATTCCAAAACTACCCAGTGTCCAGTCTTTATTCCAGCCTACAGTGCTGCTTAAGGTTGTGGGTGTAGTCCCAACGGTAAATTGGAATCCACTCATTCGTCCCGTCGTCAGGTCGTAGGTATAAACATCATTGTCGCCGTTGCCGAAGGTCACAGTGGTCTGCGGATCGGAGGGATAGTAGGCCGTGCCCGTAACCCAGTCGACGACGGGAGATGCGTTATAGGTCGCCGAGGACGGTCTTCCCTCGCCATCCGGCGTGAACGTCCACCCGCTCAGCCCGGGCACCCCACTCAGGGTATTAAGCGCACCGTTCGCCCAGTAGCTCGCCATTGTGTTGTAGTAGCCACCCGAGTTGGGTGTAGATTGGTAGACACCAGCCAAGCGGCCATCAGCATCGTAGCTGAAACCCTCATCCGTAAGCTTCGTTCCGCTTGCACCAGTACCATTCGCCACTGTGTAGGCTTCCGCGTTAAGCCCTGCAGTATTCTGCATTGCTGCGCCATCTACAGTTGCCGAATCGTAAACAAAGTATGAATCCGCCGTCACGCTTGCGTAGGTACCGGTAGGATGCGTGACGCTGGTTTTCCTATGCAACCCGTCGAATGCGTTGCAGATAACGTTTCCGACAGCATCCACTTTCTTCACGAGGTCACCCATCGATGTTCCGCATGTGGTGTTCGTGTCATAGGTATAGGTGGTCGTGCCCGTCTCTGGATTTTGCTCGGACGTAAGTCTGCCCAAGCCGTCGTACTGATAAGTACGGGTTTGGGGAGTGCCCTGGGCGTTCTGGGTCACCTTAATAGTATTTGCAGGGCTGTCGTAGGTATAAGTGGTGAAGTAACCTGTGGGTTTAGAAGACGCCTGCGAGCAAGTTCCGCTACCGGGCAGACCTGTGACCTCACACACAGACGTGAGCCGACCCAAGGCGTCGTACTGCGATTGCCTTTGCTTCGCGTTCTCTCCGCTGGGCGGTGGCCCAACTATGCGCAGGACATCATTTTGTGGATAACCCCGGGTCAACGTTCCTCCGCCTCCGTCCGTGGTGACGAGCGGGCGGTTCAGCGCATCGTACGAATGCGTGGTCTCTGGCGTTATTGGGCAGTTTGTATTGGCTGCCACAGCGCAGGGCATACTCGTGGAATATGGCCGGCCATTTGTATCATACGTATAGGACACTGTGTCGTACGTCTTCGATCCGGGAGCTTGCTGAACCTGCGACTGCACAACTCGACCCAAGCCGTCCATGTAGTTCAATTGACCGCTTATCGACATACCTCCGTTAAAACTCAAAGTGTTCGATTGGTACGGGACCGACGATCCCGCAATGAATGGCGAGTAAACATAGTTGGTGACGTTGAGCAGAGGGTCGGTTGAGGAAGTAATGCGCCAAAATGGATCGCTGTACGTAAACGAGGTTACCTGGCCATCGACATCTTTGACCGACGTCACAACATCCCCGTTGCAATCCCATTGCTGCGAGGTCGAGAGGTTATCGACTGGATAAACTACCGAAGTCAGCAAAAGGTCATTACATTCTCCGGTTCCGTTGTAGTAGTAGGTTGTTAGGGCACTGTTGACATCGGTGGAAGTCGCGACCGTGCCGTTTGCATTATAAGTAAAGCTACTGGATAAATAGGCGGCACTCGAACCTATTCCTGAGACCCACTTCTGGATTGTTCCGATTTTTCCGTGCGAATTGTAATTGAGGTAGTTTGTGAGCGCGACCGTGTTGGCTGCTGGTGTTCCGCACGTCGTCGGATTACTACCTGCAGTTACCTGTACGCACGATGGACGATTGTTGATAAAAGGCGCTGGGCTTGCGTACGCGATCAAGGTACCCCTCAGTGGTGTGGCGGTCGGAGCTGCGCCCGTATTGACGCCATAATCGAACTCGTTCTGCTGCACAACCATACCGTTGGTGTTGTACAACACCTCCGAGAGTGCTGTTTGGCCGTTGGCGGGTGTACGGTATGCGTCTCGCCGCATGATAGGTGGCGTAACGGTTGCGGTGGTGTTGCAGTTTGCAAAATTGCCGTTGTAGCAGATTATCCAGGATTCGAGGAGAGTTTGAGTTCCGTTAATCAGCTGTGACACCTGACGCCCGGTTTGGTAGATTCCCGAAAATGTATACGTTGTTTGATTCCCGGCGGGGTCGGTGACGGTTGTCGTGGAAGGGGTCGATCCGTTGGTTGGAGTGTGGACGTAAGTCCATGCGCCATCCGGGGTAGTGCGAGTAAGCGTATTAGTCGTACCATCGCAGTTCAGGCCGTCGCCCCCAGCGCCGCCGGAGTACTTGTAGGATATGGTGCCGCCCGTTGGGAGAACCATCGATGCAACCCTTCCGGTCGTGTCGGGAAAAGATTGGCCGGGGGTTGTCTCATAAGTAAAGGAAAAAGAAGAACCATCGGGCAAGGTGACGGTCGATGGTACGGCAAATGAGGGTAGCGTGCGCTGAGTGTTTAGTATGCCGTTGCAAGGGCCAAAGTCCGTGTACAACGTCTGCTCAGCATAGTTAACTGTGATATTGGCGTTTTGCGAGGTTCCACCTTCAGTCTTATATGTATACGTATAGGTATCCGGGTTATACGCAGCCGTCGGCGAAAAGTAATTTGGCCCACCCAAGGTATAGGTTAATGGAACCTGGCCCAGTGGATCTTGATAGCCATAAGTCTCCACACCGGTCTCCCAGTTCATGGATTCGGTTGTCTGCAACACGTTCCCATTGGGATCAATCAGCAAAGGTGGACCGGCGAGCTGGATTCCAGACAACGTTCCACCTCCTGAATTCGGCAACCCCTGCCAAGTTGTTATATCGTTTGTCGAAAGGAGAAGTTCGGTAGAGCTGATGATAGAACGCACCTCCCCGTAGGCCTCGTTGTAGCCAGCATTCCCAGCATTGGAAATCTCCACATCGGATTGCCCAACAACAAAATCATTTGCTGCGGTTGTGGTGACTTGAATGAGACCAGCGGTGACCGTTCCGCCAGAAGATGGGCTGAGTGTGGCTGACGCGGGGGGCTGACAGGTTACCGTCTTACCATTCGTGCTGACAGTCTGGATCGTGCAAGCGCCGTCGTAACCTGACACTGCTACGCCCGCGATCTGAACTTTGTCGCCATATCCGACTGGGAGTGACAAGGCGTTTGCCAGCGTCATGGTTATCAAGCCCCATGCCGTTGGCGGCCCATCGCAACAGCCCACCGTTTCGTTAATGGAAACTATGTTCTGAGTCGCCGTGGTGATCGACAGTCCTGGAACGCCCGAGGAAGCGATGGTGTAAGAACTGTTCTGATATTTAGTAGTCAGCTGTACCGAGTTCCCTCCAACATCGTAGACAGTGCTGGTAAGGGTTGGTAAGGAGCTGACGACAAGCGTATAGCCTGAGGCATCTTGAGCGGTGGCACTGGCATTGGAAGCGATGCAGCCTTTCGAATCGACCTCCAAGCCTGTGAAGGAATGCTTTTGGAGGAAGCGATCAGTAAAGATCCAATCAATGTATAACGTTGTTGCTGTTCCGTTGCTACAGGTCGAGGATTGCGAACTGTACCCAACACCATTTCCGCCGGTGTTGGGGTTGAAGTCTCCGGGCCCAGTTCCCGTCATGGCAGCATTTGCGGTCCAAAAAGGAGTAGTTCCGTGGAGGCCACCGCAACAGGCTTCGTAGATGTAATTGTCCATCTGCAGCGAGTAAGAGAATGGTATGGGCTCCGCCGCTTTGCTTCTCACCGGCACTGTAATGACAATACTCAGGTCAGCGAGGTTTATCGTGTCATATTGATGAGCGTCAGGGGTTGAGAACGGCGGAACACCTTGCGCAACCTGCCCTAAGCTGCATTGGGGCGCGACCACCAGAAGGCAGATTCCGATTAGACAAAAGATCGACTGCAGTCTAGAGCGTACGCCTTTGCCGTTCCTCAAGGTGACTATGATCGAACCCAGCGAAGATTCTAATGACATGCAGCTTCCTCCTTGCGCTCTGTAAGCGCTCATTTGCGAACAAGTAGGCTCTTAATCAGACAAATGCCCGTAAGAAGAACGCGCAGCCAAGGGAATCCTTGGGTAAGCGTGCCTCGGTGTAAGAGTAGAGTTCAAGCCGACCCAAAAATATCTGACAGTGTGCAATAGATAATTCTCTTTCTCCTACAGTTCGAAAAGGTATACAAGAAAGTGTTACTGGCAAATATGGCTGTTTCGTATCAGACTGGCTAAAAAGCGAATGTTACATGGCTTACTTCCGACCAGAATATTGACTGGTAAACTGCCGGTAGCTAAGACCACTGAGTCAACGGGACCTCCGAAACGTGTTAAAACGGCAAAATGGCGGGGTCGTTCAGCGCCCACTAGCTGACAAGGAAGACAATCAAGATCGCCAGCGAAAGGATGACCGCCTTTTCGTTGTGCGTCACACACTAATACTGCCCTGCAGTGACTAGAAGCAAACGAAGATGAGAACGACGCCACAACAGAGCGAGCCATCTAGATTCCTCTTAGATGAACCGACTGATTCTTCCGGCTGACGCCGGTCTTACCCATGCGACTACGCGTTCGCACTTGCTCCACCACCTAGGTGGGCGTAATCCATTCACACTTCAAGGAAAGCGGCGGCAGGGACAAACAGCTTGAAGAGCCACCGGCTGCCCAATGACGATCTATCTCGTCAAAATTCCGAAAACTTTAACTGCACAACCCTGTGGGTGTCAATGAATAAGTGTGAATGATTCGTGATACGAATCGGGTGCTAAACCCTGCTAGCCGGAGGGCCGTAAGCGGTAGCAGTTCGGAACCGATCTCACGCGGCGTCCGAACCCGAGGGTATCGGCACACCTGCGAGCTTAACAATTAGATGCTCGCGAGCATTGATGCCTACTCCGACTGCTATCTGTTCAGCCCCACCGAGAGGGATCTCCTGCAAAAGGCCGTAATAGATTTGCTTCCCCTCTAACATGAGCGCGGAACTCGATTTCTTCGGCATATAGAAGCTGCATTTGGCGCATGCCATGCGGTGCGGTCTGGATTTTGTCCTGACGGGTCGTTTCGTTCAGCCGAGCCCTGTTGTTGCTCCCCGAATCTCCGCTCACAAAGGAGCAACGTCAATGAGCAAGCTGAACCTGCTTATGGTGTCATTTGCTCGCAGGAGGATGACGCGGCGGAGCTCGTCGACGGCGTTGAGCAGGGCAACGAATCTGTCGTTTTTCGGCTCAGCGTCTTCCTAGCACTTGTGGATGATTAGTCACTGCGAAGCGCTTGCATTGGGTTCGAGATTGAAGTTGCGCGCGCTGGATGACGGCATCCACCTCCTTGCTCCTCTCGTATCGTCCATCACGCTGCACGTGGCGCATCAGCAGATGATTCTGCACTCGCGTCCAGCACGACTTGCGGTACCTGTGCTCCGGCTCCGTTATCGAAGAAATAAAATTGTCGCCACTGTTCAGCGCAGGAAAGGAACTGCGAACCCATGCGATCGGGAAGTTAGGCGCCGCGGCTTTACTGCTGCTGAAGTTGCTGATAGATCACCTCGGCGTTGTCGGCAAACGTGGCCTGATATTTCGGATATTGTCGGAAGTCGGCGTATTTCTCCACTTGAATCTGGCGGACGGCATCCTGAACCTTCACGCCGCTCCGGTAGAGAGAACGGACCTGAGTGAAGAGATCACTGAGATAGTCGCGAAAGCGTTGCAGTTCGACCTTCGTCGCGAGCTCAAAATGGCCAGGTACTAATTTGTCCAAGGGAAGGGCCAGCGTTTGATCGAGGGCTTTGATCCAGTTTTCTACGCTGCCCTCGTCCATCGCGGGAGAAGACCGGTTCAGGAATAGATCCCCCATCGCGATAGCGTGTTGACGCGGGAAGTAAACCAATGCATCTCCGGAGGTGTGCGCCTTGCCGGGAAAATAAACCTCGGCTGAATAGGGTTCTAAATGAATCTTGATCTTCTGCTCAAACGTGACATCGGCCGCTTGGAGGTGGAGTTGTGGAGAGGACTGCATCAATGCCAG
>CAYOVU010000050.1:0-4107 GCA_964407505.1 uncultured Acidobacteriaceae bacterium
GGCTCTAATCCGCGAACAACCGCCCAAGCCTGCCTCACTACGGTCCTGTCATTTCACGACGGGAGTTCTAATCGATTCCGGCCGGATCCTCGTACAGCTCCAAATACAACCCAAGCACGAATCCGGGGAGGTTTCGCTGCGAGGTCTACGGTTTCGCTTGAGACCAGTCGCTAGAAAGAATAGGGGACTTCCCCAAGTCGAATAGAATGACGCACCCGCCGCATAGTGTCAAGGTAGAAACTCAGGTTGTGGAGAGTATTTAAGACTTGAGCCAGAACCTCATTAGAAGCATAGAGATGACGCAAGTAGGCGCGCGAATAGCGCTGGCACACCCGGCAATTGCATTTTGGATCGAGCGGGCCGGCATCCTGCGCATAGCGCGCCTGCTTGATTGAAATTTTTCCCTCGGAAGTGAAGAGCAGTCCATGACGTGCCGCACGCGTGGGAAGAACACAATCCATCATATCGACACCGATCGCGGCGTACTGAGTGATCTCCTCAGGCGTGCCCACTCCCATTACATAGCGTGGCTTGTCGGCCGGAAGATGTTCGAGAGCCGCTTCGATCATTTCACGCGTGCATTCCCGAGGCTCGCCGACACTAAGGCCGCCAATCGCATATCCAGGGAATCCGATTTCAACCGTGCGCTCGGCCGATTCTTTTCTTAGTTCGAGATCCATGCCTCCCTGCACGATACCGAAAAGAGATTGTGTCAAGTACCCAGTACCCAGTACCCAGTCTCTAGCTCTTGCAATTCCTTGGGCGGCCGCGGCGTTTCTCTCTGGGTGCTGGGTACTAGGTACTAACTCCTGAGAACTCCACGGCACCTCACCCTTATGCTCCTCAAAATATTTTTTGCTGCGTTCGGCCCATCGCAGGGTTAATTCCATCGATGCTTTTGTGCGCGCTCGGTCGGCGGGATACTCAGTGCACTCATCGAACGCCATGATGATGTCGGCGCCCAGGCCGATCTGCGCTGCCATGGAACTCTCTGGACTGAAGAAGTGTGACGAGCCGTCGAGGTGTGAGCGGAAGGTCACGCCCTCCTCGCTCACTTTGCGGAGTTCGTTCAAGCTAAAAACCTGAAAGCCTCCAGAATCGGTCAGGATTGCTCGCGGCCAAGCCATGAAGCCGTGCAGTCCTCCAAACTTGCGCACGGTTTCGACTCCGGGACGCAAATAAAGATGGTAGGTATTGCCGAGAAGAATCTGAACGCCGATGTCTTCAAGAATATCCTGCGGCATGCCTTTCACCGTCGCGACCGTGCCAACCGGCATGAATACAGGGGTTTCGATCTCGCCATGAGGCGTGACCAGTTTCCCCGCACGTCCAGCCGCTGCGCGTGCCTCGAGATGAAATTCAATCGACATTCGTCTGCTGTGACTGTTTGCCTTGCGATTGTAGCAACGGGTGGGATCAGAGGCTGAGACTGGAAAGTTACAACTCCACCACTTCGCCACGCACGCTTCTGTTTTCTACGATTAACCTGCCGATGCTAATCGGAAGTTTGAATCGTCGTGGGCCCGCGCTGCCCGGATTGAAATAGAGCACTCCGTCGCGTATCTCGTTTTTCGAAATGTGGCTATGGCCGCTGATTACAACCGCGAATCCGGCGGCCTTGGGCTTGAGATCCAGCCGAGTGAGATCGTGAAGAATGTAGATCGAAGTGCCGGCCAGTTCCAGCACTTCGGTCTCGGGAAGTTGTCGAGCCCAGTCACCCTTGTCGATATTGCCACGCACAGCGACCGCGGGAGCAATCGTCGAAAGCTTATCGAGAATCTCTGACGAACCGACATCTCCGGCATGAATAATGTGGTCGGAGCCCCGTAGGGCTTCGATGGCCTCCGGGCGAAGCAGACCGTGCGTGTCGGAAATAACGCCAATCAGGATGGACAGTTCTCCGTCCTTAGCTCTCAGTACTGGGTACTGGCTACTAGGTACCAGGTACTGATTTGTTCATCTTTTCGACAAACTTGCCGATGCCTACAACCGCCCGACCCACACTGCCGCGGCCGATTTCCTGCACATCGTCGCGCGCGGTCACGCGCAGCACGTAGAAGCGCCCGTCAAACGATTCAAGCACAGCTTCAGCGTGGATGCGAGCGCCGATGCCGCTGGCAGCGCGGTGCTGAATGTTGATAGCGGTCCCCACCGTGATCTCATCACCCTCACAATAAGGCTGAAGTGCATTAAAGGCCGCAGTCTCCATCAGACGAATCATGTCAGGCGTGGAATAAATTGGCGGCAGTTCGGCGTGATGTGAAGTCAGCGTGTGCTTGAATTCGACTGTTTCCCGCGCTTCACCACGCGCGCCGATGGGGATTTCTTTGGCCATTCTATTGTTCCCCGGAGGAACTATTCAAGACGAAGCTCCGAATCACTCGATTCTACAGAACGATTCGACAGAACCCCACTTTGACGAGCTATGGATAATTTTGTCCTACTAACAGCTAAGGGCAGCCTTGGTCCTGCATAGAACGGACCTGCACATGCCAACTTGTTAGAATGAATCGAGATGCAGTTCACCGAACAGTTCGATGTAGTGGTCGTCGGCGCCGGACATGCCGGATGCGAAGCTGCAATGGCCGCAGCGCGCATGGGGCTGAAGACGGCGCTCTACACCCTGAACGTCGATTTGATCGCGCAGATGTCGTGCAATCCGGCCATCGGCGGAATTGCCAAGGGCCACCTGGTTCGCGAAGTCGATGCTCTCGGCGGCATCATGGGCGAAATCACCGACGCGGTCGGCATCCAGTTTCGCCTGCTCAATACTTCACGCGGCCCGGCAGTATGGTCGCCGCGTGCGCAGTGCGATAAGCAAGCCTACCGGCTGAAGATGCGTGAAGTGCTGGAATCGCAGCCGAACTTGAAGATCAAGCAGGCAGAGGTGGCGGAACTGATAACAACAGCTCCGAGTACCCAGTACCCAGTAACAAGTGAAGGCGATGACTCGGCACTGGGTACTAGGTACTCGGTACTCGGAGTGAAGCTCCGCGATGGCCGCACCGTCGGCGCGCAAGCAGTGATCATCACCACTGGAACGTTCCTCAACGGACTGATTCATTGCGGCGAGCAGCAATATCCCGCGGGACGTTCCGGAGAACCGAATGCTGTTCTCCTCGGGGAAGCGCTGAAGAAGCTGGGTCTGCGCGGCTGCCGGCTGAAGACTGGGACGCCGCCCCGCCTGGACGGTCGCACCATTGACTGGTCGCGTTTCGCGGAGCAACCCGGCGACGCTGACCCCACGCCCTTCAGTTTCCGCACCCGGCGCGTGGCTCATCACGACTCGCAGGTGCCGTGCTACATCGCGTGGACTACGCCGGAGACGCACCGCATCATCCGCGAGAACGTTCACCGCTCGCCGATGTACAGCGGCCAGATTCAATCCATCGGGCCGCGTTATTGTCCCTCGATCGAAGATAAGATCGTCAAGTTTCCTGACAAAGAAATGCACCAGCTTTATCTCGAGCCCGAGGGCTTGAATACGCACGAAATCTATGTCAACGGAATGAGCACGTCGCTGCCGGTGGAAGTGCAGATGGCGATCTTGAAATCGATTCCCGGCCTCGAGAGCGCCGAGATGCTGCGCCCGGGATATGCCATCGAGTATGACTCGATCGATCCCACCGAACTGCAGCGCACCTTGGAAACGAAGAAGATCGCGAGCCTGTTTCTGGCGGGACAGATTAACGGCACCTCCGGTTATGAAGAAGCCGCTTGCCAGGGATTGATGGCCGGGATCAATGCGGCGTTGCAGGTAAAGGCACAGTCACCGTTGATTCTCGACCGCACCGAAGCCTACACCGCAATCCTGATCGACGACTTAATTTCGAAAGGCACGAACGAGCCGTATCGAATGTTCACCTCGCGTGCCGAATTCCGTCTACACCTGCGCATCGACAACGCAGATCGCCGGCTCACGCCGCACGGCCGACGCGTAGGCTTGATCTCGGATCAAGCGTGGAACGATTTTCAAGCTAAGCAAGAGCGGCTGTACCAGATGAGGAAGCTGCTGGAACGCACCCGGCTGACGCCGGAGATGCTGAACCGCATTTCGCTCAACCCCATTTCACCTTGTCATTCCGAGGAGCGCAGCGAGGAGGAATC
>CAYOVU010000051.1:0-50628 GCA_964407505.1 uncultured Acidobacteriaceae bacterium
TGTGAGCAAAAGGATTAGGGCCGAAAAAGCCACATCGAAGATGCGCTTTTGAAACAGATAAGGACCGGTCTCCGCCAGCGTGGGACGAAGATCCAACATATGGATTCCGCCCAGGTCAATCAACCGGTCACGGAGTACGACTCCTTCGCCCAGGTCGATTACAACGCGCGTGGGGACACAGAGCTTCTCCAGCGTGGGCGCGATTTTCTGGACCTCGCTCAGCCGAGCGGCCGGCAAAGCGATAATAATGTCATTGATAGAATTTCCATTGGAAAAGTTGGGAATCTGATCCAGTTCGTAAACCGGCCCTTCCACGGCAATTTCCTGATCCGGCAGCCGCACGAAGCCCATGATTCTGCAAGGAAGCACTTCGCCATGAAGCAACGATGTGCCGACCCGACGGGCGAAACGATCCGTTCCAACAACTAGAATCTTTACTTCGTTTCTGCCATCTTTCCGCATAAGTTCCAGGACGACCCTGAAAGCTACGCGGGTGATGGTTGCTAGGACAAAAAGAGCGACAGCGCTGATGGCGATGACGATGCGCGAATAGCTGGCCTGCCGGTACAGAAAACCAGCCGCCATTACGATCGCGTAGGTGAAAGCCAAGGCCTCCAGCAACCTTCGGCTCTTTCCCCCCGGAGCATACAGCCGCTCTACATTCCAGAGCTCCGACTCCTCCGCGGCAATGGCCCACACGATTGTGGTGAGCAAGAGAATGCCCCAATAAGAGGGCAAGCCAGTTGGAGCGATTCGCCAAAGCAGGAAGTTGAAACCAAACCGAATCTTGACGGCAATGAAATAGGCGCAGGCTGGCAACAACAGCGTAATGATTCTCAAATACAAGCGCGCAAAACTAAGGCGACTGCGAATCATATGTGCAGGGCTCCTACTTCTACCCCTTCGACAACCACTTCAGCTATCCCTATTATCCTTATGGTTTTATTGTTGCCCATACTCATAAGCTGCTAAGCACTCGTGTGTCAAGTGGTATTAACCTGTAGGAAATCAGAGCGACACTCAGGCCCTCGCAACTCGCGATTCTCATCCTTTCATTTTCTGTCTCATAAAGTCGTTTTTCATCGCACGGCAGTATGCTTGAATCCTCGAGTTACGTCTAACCCTCGCTGACCAGTCACGGCTGGCCTGCGCCAGAACGCGAATGCTCGATCAACTTGCGCGGTTGAAACAAGATTTCCACCACCGCCGTTACGTTCCTGGAAATGTTTGACTGAATCGCCGGAAAAAGCCAGCTCTCGTGCTGCACCCTGGCAGAAAGTCCCAGGTCGGAGCGAACCCAGTAATCACTGGACACCCCGAAGTCAGTCAGCGTTCCGCCGTCTGGAATAAATTGCTGGCTAACTTTCTGGTGCCGGAAATCAAATTGCACCTTGCTCTTGGGGCTAAGCCAGTAGGTAGCCCAAGCCTGAGCACCTTGACCTTCGCGGCCAATCCAGCTTCCGATCAGGTTTCCATCGTTGGTGTAGCCACTCTTGAAGCGGTCATTGAAGTAGAAAAAACCGTGTTCTACAGTAGCCCCGCCTCCGGGCGGATCGGTATACACACCTTCCACTCGGAGGCCGAGTTTGGAGATCCCGGGGACTTTTGGTAAGTAAAGGCCGGAAGTCAAGGCCGTCTTGTTCCAAGCAACCCAAGGATTTACCTCATCGTCTGTAAAAGCATCCGCATAAAACGTCAGACCACTCAACTGTGGAACTCGGTAAGCAAAGTCGAATCCGCCTCGCCGATCGCCGGGGTCACCTGAAGTGCCTGGGGCGCCATTTCCGTTTGAGAAACCAGCCTGCAAGAGTTTATGGAACGTTGCAGGAACTCCCGGACTGCCGAAAAGAGCGGTGACACTTAGACCCACTTCGAAGTTGGGGGAAGGTTTAAAGCTGACTTTCTCCCCCACGATGAACGGCTGGTCGCTCAATGACTGTGTCCATGAACCCACAAAGCCGGTGTTCTGGCCGAACACCCAGTGATAACCACTGAGCCGTCCCACAAAGTAATCAACTCGCACGGGCCCGAACAGGCCAAGGACGCTAGGTAATTTGAAAGGTGTGACCCGGTTGATGTGAAGCATCAGGATGGGTTCGGCATTGTTGCTGAACAACATCGGCCCGCCCGCATCCTCCCCCCACCACAGCGACTGCTTACCGATAGTGATCTGCCAGTTATTGAGCTGCATTCCAACGTAGCCTTCCAGCAGATCGACTTGGTTGACCGCCGGAGCGGGGCTGCTCGGCGGGGCTGACGGTAGGCCGTCCACGCTTTGGATAACCTGCATTGCGGCAGTGGAGAGGGCCGGAAGCGAGGGCGCGTGTTGATACTCGGCGCGAATATAGAATGAGAGTGGACCGGCCACCGCGTGACTAGTAAAACCGGTTACGTTGTTGAACCCTTCTCCATAGGGCCGGCCGTAATCGTTTACGATGGTCTGTCCGAAGTGCAGGCCGTCGTGCAGCGGGGTACCCGAGATGCCCATAAGGCGGGTGTAGACCGCATCCAGACTGACTCCAAGATTGCTGTCGCCGTTCAAGCGGCCGGTTTCATCTTTAAACTCTTCCGTTAAGGCTGCGTAGATCTTCTGCGCTTGGCTATTTCGTTCGTCGTCCTCCTGGAGTCGTTTGTTGGCCTCTTCCAGCAGCAGCCGTGCACATTCCATCCGCGTCCATGGGCGCATTCCCAAGTCGCCTGAGTCGATGTAGCCCAGCGCTATCAGGCGCTCCATCGCGGGATAAACCCAGCTATCCAGGGATACGAAGGGGGATCCCATATTCCGCGGTTCATGTGCGTTGTCTTCTTGTTCACTCTTGCTGAACGTACCCCATTTCGCGATATCGGCATCGCTGTAATGAGAATGCGATCGAAAAACTTGCCGGCCTATATACCACCCCAAGGCGCTGCCTGCGAGCGCGTCTGTTGCAAAATGCTGGTGTCCGGCAATGCGCGCCGCGCTTATAGCTCCCGCCAAGCCGTATGCGAGGAACTGGGTCACGGGTCCGGGATATTCATGAGCGATCACGCTGGCTATAGCCCAGCTGATCGTCGCGTGCTCTGATGGAAAGGAAGTCCCGCCCTGGAAAAAACGTCCGCGACCATCTCCGGTAAATGGGCGCTCCCGGCCAAATGCATACTTGAAGACCTCGGTGTCGAGATATGCATCAATGCCAGCTTCTCCACTCAGAAGTCCGGTTTCGCGTTCTTGATCGTTGTTGGTAACGTGGCCCCACAGGAACATTCCCGCGCCTATCCCCGCCATTGCCCCGAGTCCGGCGTTGGAGGCCGTAACCGCATGGGAGACCGTTGTTGTACTCGTGGGAACATGTTTTTCGATAGCAGTATCGGTAGCCAGCAATCCAGCGCCGACAAAGGCTAACGGAACCGTCCACTGCCATTCCGACTGGCTCATGTGGAACGGGGTTGACCAGAATTTTGTCTGATCCGTAAACAGATTGCGCGGAAGCGACCTCAAATCAACTGGCGGCAGCGAGACGTCCGCAGAGTGCTCCTTCGGCTTGGGAGATGGAACGGAACTGTTTTTTTCGTCAGCAGGCATCTGCGCGCAGGAGATCACAGTAAAGCCAACGATCTGGGCCAGCAGCAACAACCACCAAGTCACTCGAATTTTGACACGGCAGCAGCCGACATCCAGCGTCCCGATAAAAGGCGCATCCGATTTCACTTCACGCACTCCTGGTAACCCGGGCGAAAGGGAATTGTTTCGCTTAACCTGAATTTTTTTGTTTGACCCTTTTTGAGCAACCCTTATGGATGGCTACCACATCCGCTTCTTGTGTTGCCGGTGGAACTTGTTTCGTTCAAAGCTAGCATAAAACCGAGTCAGTATTACTCTGCGGCGGATGTTGGTGGTCCAAAAATGCAGGATTGACTGCGAAAAAGCCTGATAGAATCGCTCTCGACAAGGTGCCCTGAGTAGTAAACTGTCACGTCGCGCCGACACGATGATTCAGACCGAAGTTCAACCCGAACCGATCATCGACAAAAGAAAGGCAGATCCGTTTCAACCCGAGACCGAGATTTCTCTGCTGGATATATTAGTTCTTTTGCTCAGTCGCAAGCGCTTTATTGCTCGGTTTGTGTCAGGGGCTGCGGTGCTCGCAACCATTGTCGCTTTCCTGCTGCCGGTGCGATATGAGGCGAAGATTGTGCTGCTTCCGCCTGCGCAGAACTCATCCATCGGTTCGTCATTATTGGGACAACTGGGAGGCTTGGGATCGCTGGGATCGCTGGCCTCGCTGGCAGGCGGCGGTCTTAGCCTCAAAAACCCAGCCGACATGTACGTCTCCTTGCTGACCAGTCGAACCGTAGAAGACGCGATGATCCAGCGTTTCGGTCTGATGAAAGAGTATCGCCAAAAGCGAATGTCTGACACGCGAAAGGAACTCGAGCGACGCACGACCGCTGTTGCCGGTATTAAGGATGGCTTAATTCGCCTCACGATCGAGGACGGCGACCGGCAGAAGGCTGCCGATCTGGCCAATGGCTACGTCGAAGAATTCCGAAAGCTCTCGGCTTCGCTGGCAATCACCGAGGCAGCGCGGCGCCGCCTGTTTTTCGAACAGCAAGTGCAGCAGGCCAAGGACAAGCTGACCGAGGCCGAAGTGGCTATGAGCAAGACTCAGCAATCGACCGGACTCCTGCAGATTGACAGTCAGGCACGAGCCCTGATCGAATCCGCCGCCGTCTTGCGCGGCCAGGTCGTGGCCAAACAGGTACAGATTGAAGGCATGCGAGCCTTTGCGACCGATGATAACCCCAATCTGGTCCTCGCCAAGCAGGAACTTGCGGCACTGCAGGCGCAACTCGATCGCGTGGCGGGATCGCAGAAGGACACGGGGTCGGACATCAATCTTTCAAAGGGAAGGGTGACCCAAGCCGGGATGGAATACCTCCGCCGGTTTCGCGATCTTAAGTACCAGGAGACCGTTTTCGAGTTGCTGGCAAAAGAATTCGAAATCGCGAAACTTGACGAGGCGCGTGAGGGTTCTATTATTCAAGTGGTGGATGCTGCGGTACCTCCGGATAATAAATCTTCTCCGCATCGTACCCTGATCGTGCTGGGGGCGACTATCCTTGCTTTTTTTGTTGCTGTATTTTGGATCTGGCTGCGGAACAGCCTGGCCACTGCTTTCGAACTTCCGGAGAACCGCCAGCGCCTGCGAAGAATCAGCGCTCTGTGGAAAGCAAAACAAGAAACGGTGTAGCCTCGTTTAATTGGGCTCCCATGTTGGCTGGCAGGGCTGGTCTCGGATCAGGAGCCGGCTACAGTGTAACCTGTAATCCACCGTAATCAACTTTGACAGCTTAACCTGTATCGTAGGCAAGGTTAAGATATACTCACATGATGCGTGTACTGTTTTTGAATCCACCCTTTCATCCCCGATTTTCACGGGAGCAGCGTAGTCCTGCGGTCACCAAGAGTGGAACTTTGTATTACCCCAAGTGGCTGGCTCATGCAGCCGGAGTTGCGATCAAAAGCGGTCACGACGTGGACTTGGTGGATGCCCCGGCTGCAGGTTACTCGGTGCGGGCGGTCATCGACCGGATTGCAACCAAGAATATCGAAGCGATTATCTGCGACACTTCCACGCCCAGCATATTAAATGATGTCAGTGTTATTGATGCGCTGGTGGCCGCAAGGCCCTCGCTGCATGTCCTGCTCGTGGGACGGCACGTCTCGTCTTTACCTAAAGAGACGCTCGCCATGTCGAGTTCGCTGGAGGCCGTGGCCATACGCGAATACGAATATACAGTGCGCGACTGGCTGGAAGGCAAGGCCTGCGGGGCCGATCTTTCCACGGTCGATGGTCTCGTATGGCGGCGTACGGGAACGGGGGAGATTGTTACCAACAAACCCCGCGAAGCCATCAAGAATCTCGACGAGTTGCCTTTTGTCTCGGAAGTTTATAAGCGATTTCTACACACGCCGGACTACTTCTATGGGCACTCTTTGTGGCCGCTGGTGGTTTTCGATACCAGCCGCGGATGCCCCTATCATTGCTCGTTCTGCGTGTATCCGCAGGCGTTCAGTGGGCACACAATGCGGTACCGTTCGGTGGCGAATGTGGCCGACGAGTTCGACTTCGTTTCCCGCGAAATGCCGGAAATCAAGACGGTCATGCTGGAAGACGATACTTTCATCATCAGCAAACCGCGCACTTTGGAACTGGCCAAGGAACTGATTCGACGCAATAATAAGCTGCCCTTCGACGCCAACTGTCGTGCCGATATCGGAGCCGAAAGCGAACTGCTCTCAACGCTGCATAAGGCTGGCGCGCGTCTATTCTGCGTTGGCTTCGAGAGCGGCGACGTGGAAGTAATCAATGGCATGAAGAAGAACAACGATGACCGCCGTGACGCGAAATACCACGAAGAGGCCCATCGTTTCGTCCGCATTTGCCAGGATTCGGGCATCATGGTGCATGGCTGCTTCATGGTGGGCAACTTGAACGAGACGCCCGCCAGCATGGAAAAGACTCTGGATTTTGCCAAGAAACTAAAGCCTGATACTGCCCAATTCTTCCCCATCATGGTATATCCCGGTACAACTGCATACGAGGAAGCCAAGAAGCGGAATTACATTCAGATCGAAGACTGGGGCGCATGGCTAACGAAGGACGGTCTGCACAACAGCGTTGTTACTCTGCCGAACATCACGCACGAGCAACTAGTCAGCTTCTGCGATCGGGCGCGGCGCAGTTTCTATCTCAGTCCAGCATATCTTCTTTACAAGCTGAAACAGTCTCTGAAAGATCGGCGTGAGCTGCAACGCAATGTTAAGGGCTTCATCACGCTGTCGAAGTATCTGTTGCGCGGCAGCCAGCACGAGAAGATCGAAGTGGCCGGGAGGTCTGCGCCGGGACATCCCAATATCAGCGCGGCTCCAAGCCCTCAAGGCGGCGACTAACGCGCTCTGCATGTAATTCCAGGTTTTGGGGTGAAATGATCTCAGCCGTTGTTGCTTCCAGCGGACCAAAGAGTTGTGTAAGGTGCAGGTGGAGTGTCCATCGACGCTAAGTCAGTCTCGATTATCATTCCGACTTTTAACGGTGCCTCTCGCATTAGCAAGTGTCTCGATGCGCTTCTGAATCAGACCTCATCGCGACACCTTGAGATTCTTGTCGTGAATGACGGCTCGACCGACGAAACAGTCAATGTTGTCGCCCGCTATCCTCACGTTCGCCTGATTACTCAAGCCAATGCGGGACCAGCGGCGGCACGCAACCGGGGCGCGATGGAGGCTAGCGGTTCGATCATCCTTTTCACCGACGATGATTGCGTTCCGACACCGCAATGGGTGGAGGCTATGCTCGAACCCTTCCAAGATGCAGAGGTGGTCGGAGCGAAGGGAATCTATCGCAGCCTGCAGAAGAGCGTGACCGCCCGTTTTGTGCAGATTGAGTATGAGGATCGTTACCGGCTGATGGCGCGGCATTCCTGGATCGACTTCATTGATACATACTCGGCTGCGTTCCGCCGTCATCGCTTCCTGGAAATGAAAGGTTACGATACTTCGTTCCCGCTGGCATGCGCGGAGGACATTGAACTTTCCTATCGCATGTCGGCGCGCGGCTGGAAGATGACATTTGCGCCATTGGCGGTTGTGTACCACTCTCATCCTGACACCCTCTCGCGATATCTCAAAAAGAAATACAAATTCGCTTTTTGGCGGGTGCTCGCGGTGGGCAAAAACCCGGGCAAGGCCATGAAGGACACTCATACACCGCAACTCATGAAGGTCCAGCTTCTATTCTTTCCCGCGCTGCTGGTAGCCTTGGCCTTAGACTTTGCTGTACACCCGGCCGTACCTGCATCAGTGATTTTGCTGGCTGCATTTGTGGCTACCACACTACCGTTCGCGCTGGGGGCAATACGGAAAGATATGGTGGTGGGGGCGCTTTCTCCCATTCTGCTAGCCGCGCGCGCCTGCGCCCAAATGCTCGGAGTAACAGCAGGTCTGATCTATGCCATTCGCAGGCATGCCAAGGTCCAGACTAAGTCAGTCGCCTGATGACGGCGATATATTCTGGCAGTTCGCCTTGTTCAGTCGTCATCGGGATCGGTTGGCGGGCGTCTGTCATTGAGGAAGTAGTCCGCGTTGAGCGGCGCGGCGACGGTTTGGAAACGAAGTGGCTGCTGGCGGAAGTTGAAACAGTCGGAGAGGTCGTCGGCACGAGCGTCTGCATAGCCCAAGGACGGCAAGTCGAACGTTACCTCTACGAATTTTAAAATGCTTCCAAAATCATGCGTGGTGTGGGAAATGTAACCCGGTTTGGCGTAAGGCGACACCACGATCAGGGGCACGCGGAATCCATATTCGTAGGAATTAATAATTTGCGGCGGTGGCACGTGGTCGTACCATCCTCCCCAATCGTCCCAGGTGATAAAGATGACGGTATTGTCCCAGTAAGGGCTATTGCCGATGGCATTGACAATTGCAGCCACCCAGGACGGTCCTTTCCCCTCATTTAGGGAGGCATGATCGGAATTGGCCCCGCTGGGAATCACCCAACTCACGGCGGGAAGCTGCTTGTTGGCAATATCAATCAATACCGAGGCCGGGTTCTGCGGGGTGGCCACCACCACGTTATGTGTCCAATCTGCCCCGACGCACTTAGTGGCATTCGGTGGGGTGGCGTTCGGTCCGCACATGTGCTGAATCGCATTCGGAGCGGTCCAGATCGAACCCGCTCCCGGGGTATAGTAGCGCCAGTTCACGCCATTGCTATTCAGTAAATCCGTTAATGTCGGGTGTTCAAAACACGGGTACTGGCTCTTCGACTCTTGCCCGGAGGGATCAATCATGTAGACCGTCTCGCCCGGGGGAGCGATGCAACCTGTCTGGCCAGTGTTTAACGGGTTTTCGGCAGCAAACAAATTGCTGGTCGCGGTAGGAGCGGAAGTTCCAGACAGGATGAATTGATGGGCCGGAAAGCTGGGCCCCTGGTTGGTTTGGAACATGCGATCCGCGAAAGTGTACTGCTCGGCCAGTTGGAAATAAGGTTGAACTTCTGATGGACTTACGTATTTGAACTGCGGATTGGTGGGCAGGCAAGCGCTCGAACCCTCGCTACATTTGACGTAAATGCGGTCCGCACCATCCATTGCACATTCGTTGGTGGATTGCTTCAAATTGCACATCTGCAAGAAAGCTTGGTGGGCATGACTCAAATCATAGAGATCGGGGCTGGGGCCGTTCGTGCCGAGACCAATCTCCGTCAGCGGGATGGTTTCGCCTTTGGAGTTCACTCCGCGGTTCACGATATCGGCACCGCGTGCGATCAGCACCGGATCCTGAAACAGGTTATCCGGGGTGCGGTTCTCCTGAAAAACAATCACAACATGCTGGATTCGAGGGCCGGACGATCCGCAACCATTCTCCGTCAGAAGAACTGCGCTTACGCAAAGCACGCAGATTAAGATCGATACCAGTGCTGGACGAGTCAAAGTGCAGTGTTCTTTACGCTCGGACAACTCTTTTCCCCATTCATGAGGCGAGCCACAGAATTAGTTAGTCTCAAAGCTCCTGTATCCAAACAGATGCAGGTCTAGCTAACACATTAGGTACTTTTTCTGCGGACCGGGTTGCCGCAAAGTCTGTTTGGGCGCCAATAGGGGAAGAATTAGCTTCAGGGTGGTCGGCAATCAGGAACTTTAGGGTGATTTTGGCGAGAAATCGCCGTTGCGCCAGCCAACGGCTGTTCGATGATTTATCCTAAGGCAACAGAAAGCTATACAATTACCGTGCTGCTTGCCATTCGCAGCATTATCGCGTGATGGTGATCGTTAAGGTAGCGGTGTGGTTGATTGCCCCGTACCGCTCGTCGATTGAAAACGATCAAAGCAATGGTTGCTGCCCGATCTTCGGAGTTGAGGATGCTCCCGAGGTCCTCTTACGCGAGATCGGTTTGCGAGGTGGTCCTGAAAGTGCACTAGCCGGCCAAACCTGATCAGGATACAAACTGGGGATGCGCATACCCCGGTACGCCAACTGATTATAGATTTGCATCTCCCAAACTAATTCAGGGCTCTGGGTTTGGGTCACTTCCAGGATATCGGAGTAGTTTGGGGTAACTGTAAAGTCATTAGCGACGTCAACCTCGACGTCGCCGTTAGGCAGCAGCAACGCATCTCCACAACAAGTGGAATAGTAGGGCAGGAGATTGTCCTCCCACAGAACCGTAGCGGTATTTGCGGATTCATCGAGTTGAAAGATGGGGACGCTGCTATAACAAGCACCGATCCCCGGAGTGCCGCACACATCGTTGTTGCTATCCATTAATCGGTTGTTGCCGTCATTGAAGAACATGAGAGAGAGAACGCCGGCGCTGTTCGCGCTTACAACCGTAGGATAGTGTTGCCCGTAATTCCATTCTATCGGAGCCTGTCCCGGAGGCAGGGTGAAACTGCCGCCATCCCCCAAAGTCCAAAGAATACTGCCGTCGCCCGCGCCATTGTTGTAGTTGATTTTTATGATCCAATTCTGGTTTCGCATGGACAGGATCAAGTTCCCGTCAGTGGGGGAATAAACGATCGCGTTGGAATGAGTCCAATCTGTCGCCGTACCTGAACCCGGCGCGGCGAAACCGTAGGGAACACGTGAAAGCGGAAGATGATCGAAGGTTGACCAAGTCCAAGCTACGCTCTGCTGTGGATCCCAGTCGATGAGAGCATCTCCTTCCATCACCGAGTTCGGTGGAACCCCGGCCACATTGTTAATCGTCTCGCCGTAGTTGACGAGCAAGATCCAATGCCCATTGGGTAAGACTTCGACGTCGTGATGAAAGGATGAAAGGGGCGCGCCTCCAAAAATGCTGCTCACCGCGGCATTGACGGTACTAAGAGAAACGTCGGTAATGATATTACCGGCGAGATCAATCTCACGGATTTCGTTGCCTGCACCTGCTGCTGCAGCCGGCGGCGCTACAAGGACCAGGTAATGACCGTTGGTTAGTGGCTTGACCGGCAACGCGTTACTCGTTCCCAGATCGTAGTACCAGACCACATTACCTTCTAGATCAGTAGCCACAGCGGAGAGCGGTGTCTGGCCAGCGACGCGAGGCACCATCGACAAGAGTTCGACACCGGGACTCGGCGTGCCAGTCCCATTTTGCACCGTGATATCGGGGAGACGGCCGGCAGGAGTGGAACCGGTCGTAAATACATGGTCGGCATCCAGCACTTTGGAGCCATTGGACAAGTCGAGAACGGCCTGCATATGGTAGGGGGTGTTCGCTCGCATACCCGCGACCAGAATTGTGACCGGACCTCCCGCGGGCATCATGGTCGCGGATGTAGAAAGACCATAGTTGGTATCGGGTCCAAACTGCACTTGGGTCGAGGCGCCAGCCGGAGCCACTATCGAGTAGGAAGCCACCAGCGGCTGTTGGGTGGCTGTCACCGAACCAGAGACGCTCGGAATAATAGTGACAGCTGCTGAACTTGACTGGCCTTTGACGCCAATGGTGACCTGCTGTCCCGATGGAGTGGCTGGGGCCGTGTAAAGGCCATCCCGTGTGATCGTCCCAACAGACGACGAACCACCCGCCACGCCATTAACTAGCAAGGGAGGCACCGACAACGAAGCCGTGGAAATGGTGAATTGAAAGCTCTGTCCGGGTAGGAGCACAACGGCGGATGGAGCTATGAAAGCGGGGCTAGAGTAACCACAACTCGTCGACATTGCCGAGCAAAAGGCGATTAGCCCGACGACCGCAAAGCGTATTCTCCAGGCGAACATAATTCTCCCTCCGGAGCGGCTGCAAGAAAACAGAAATTGTACGAATGATTCGCGGAATTCTACACGACTCGTGGAGAAGCCGCCACCGAAAAACATGTCCCCCGCATCAGGGCTGTAAAGAATGGCTAGGATCGTGAAGGTGGATCGCCCAAACGATTCTAAAGCTATGCGAAATCAGCGTTTCATAGGATTTGCGAGTGGCACACCGGCCACCGGATTCCCGGTTGCTGCGATAACAAGAACCGCTCGCCATTGATTTCCACAAGCGCATTTCCTAGGCTACAATCCGTGGCTAAAGACTGAGACAGACGGCATCTCATGCACTCCGGAAGTTCGACCGGGCCTCGGTCGGCTCCGGCCGTCTCCAGTAATCACCGCGACTGAAATGCTTTTCCAGCCAGCAGTAAAGCGTGATGAACAAGTATCGGCTGCCCATCTCCTTGATCTTAAGCTTCGAGAGGCCTGCGCGCCGGTTTCTCCAAGTAATGGGCATTGTGGTCCATGAATAGCCGCGCACAATCGTTTTCAACGGCAATTCCACAGTCAGATTGAAATGAGGCGATAGGAACGGCCGACAGCCGTCGACTACAGATTTCCGATAAGCTTTGAACGCATTGGTAAAATCGTTTAAAGGAACCTGAAACAGGAGGCGCAAGAAAGTATTGGCCAATCGATTCACGTAGAACTTGGTCCAAGGATAATCGATAACTCCACCCCCGCGGACGAAGCGGGATCCGAAGACTGCGTCCCAACCTTCGTTCAGGGTTCGCCAGTAGCGGACAACGTCCCGACAGTCGTCCGACTCGTCGGCCATCATCACTACGACCGCATCACCGTGCATGTGATCAAATCCGAGCGTAACAGCGTTTCCGAATCCATGTGGCCCCAGGTTCTTGACCGGCCGCAACGTCTGCACATTAGCCATTGTCCGCTGCAGGATATCCCAAGTCGAGTCGGTGCTTCCGTCATCCACCACGATGATTTCATGGCGAATGCCCTGTAGTCGTAACTCGACATGCAGGTGCTCCACGGTTGAGGCGATGCATCCTTCCTCGTTTTGCGCGGGGATTACAACGGAGAGAAAATGGATGGGCTCACGGACCTCGGGCAGCAGCGGCTTTTTCACAGACCACTCCTTTCCAGCCAGTCGGGGTTCTGTTCGGCATGGCAGGCGATCTGGGTGAGTAGATTTTCCATCGATATCTCGGCGCGCCACCCGAAGTCAGATTCTGCGTCGTGGTTGTCCATCACGACCCAAGGAACATCATAGGTGCGTGGACGGCGGTCGGCGAGAGGAAGGAGGACTCCAAACCGGGCATCACACCACGCCGTGAGCTGGGCCAGTGACATCGCATTCTCCAACCCGCCTCCGACGGTGTAAACCCGACGACCGTTGGAACGTTCAGTGCTGAGTTGCCGATCCATCAGCCCCGCAAGGTCCTGCGGATGAAGCGCGTCTCGGACTTGCTTCCCCGTGCCATCAAAGCCAATATAGCGGAGAGCGCGACGTCGCAGGTGGGCGTTTACCCAATAGGAAAAAATCCCCTGATCAGGAGTGCCAAACTGCCTCGGCCCAGCCAATACACCACAGCGGTCAATCCAGACAGGGAAGCCGAAAGCGTTGCCGTATTCGAGCGCGATGATTTCCGAGGCGAGTTTCGTACTGCCATAAAGCGAGATTGGCGAGTTCGTCGAAAACTCGGGCCCGATTCCACGGAGCGTTACACCGGACGGCAAAGGCCTGGAATCGTCCAATCGGAAGGTTTTGTGATCCTCCTTGAGCGGAATTGAGCAAAGGGCGCAGATTGAATAGACCCTGCTGCTGCTGAGCAGCATCAAGCCCGCCCGGCGCGCCTTACAGTATTCGAGCACGTTCACCAAACCGGCGAGATTGTGCTCGAACAGTTGCCGGCTGCCTGGTCCTGCCTGTACTCCGGCTAGGACACTCGGGTTGGCGGCAGCGTCAATCACCCAGTCGGCCGCGGGCAGACTCTCAAAGTCGCTCGCCGCGCGGATGTCGCCGTGAATGAATGTGACCCCCAAGTGGTGTAGGCGGGCACGGTTAATCTCGGATCCGGGACGCATCAAATTATCGACCCCGCAGATCGATAGATTCTCGTGCCTCTCCAACAGACATTCGGCTAGCGAACTCCCCACGAATCCGCAAACTCCGGTGATGAAGATCTTCATCCGCTAGCCTGCTTTGCCAACCGCTCCGTCCAGCTAGTGACGATCTCTTCGAAAATAGTGTCGACCGTTTTGGTGATATCCCATGCCGGGTAATGTGTCTTCATCTTGCGTAGGTCGCTGTAGTAGCAAATGTGATCGCCGCTGCGATTTTCATCCACGTACCGCCATTTCATGGCTTGGTTGGTATGGTGCTGGACGATTTCAAAAGCCTCAAGAATGGAACACGAGTTCTGCTTACCGCCGCCCAGATTGTAGACTTCCGCCACGCGTGGAGTCTTTGAAAACTCGAGCATGAAACGTGCCACATCGTGGGAATGGATGTTGTCGCGTACCTGCTTGCCCTTATAGCCGTAGACCGTGTATTCGCGACCCTCCATATTGCACTTGATCAGATAACTCAGGAAGCCATGCAACTCGACTCCGGAGTGATTCGGGCCGGTCAGGCAGCCACCGCGCAGGCAACACGTAGGCATGTTGAAGTACCGACCGTATTCCTGCACCATTACGTCAGCGGCCACTTTCGAAGCACCGAATAAAGAGTGCTTGCTTTGATCGATGGAAAGGCTCTCGGGGATGCCATTCTCGTAAGTGGGATCCGCGTAATCCCAACGCGATTCGAATTCTTTCAGCAAAATTGCATTGGGCCGGTCGCCGTAGACTTTGTTTGTGGACATGTGTATGAACGGGGACTCGGGACAGTATTGTCGCGCCGCTTCCAGCAAATGAAGTGTGCCCAGTGCGTTGGTCTCGAAATCGAGGAATGGAATAGCCGCAGCACGATCGTGAGAAGGCTGTGCAGCAGTATGGACAATAAGGTCAGGCTTCACCTCCTTGATGAACGGGAGCAGTGCTTCACGGTTCCGGATGTCGAGCGTGCTGTGTCGGTAGCCCGCAATCTTTTCTCTGAGTCGACCCAGTACCCAAGTTGTGTCCCCTTCGGGACCGAAGAAAACGGCACGGAGATTGTTGTCAATGCCGACAACTTTGAACCCCAACTGGAAGAAGAAGAGGCTGACTTCCGAGCCAATCAGCCCGCAAGAACCTGTGACCAGCACCACTTTCTGTCCCACCTCGGACATCCTCCAATCCCGTCACAGCGAAACGGTCGCCTTACTTCGTGTAGGTGCCCAGTCGAGCAAATCCTACTCAGGGAAATAGCCGGCGTACTATGTTGTCACTTTCTGGCCACAAGCAGAAACTGCTTGCCTAAGAGCGGCCAGGCAAACGTCAATTTTAAGTACAATCGCAACATCCAGATCGGCGGTTGCCGGCCATGGGACATCGTATAGGGCAGAAACCGCGGAATTTGTTTCTCTAGGGTGAAGCCAGTCTCGATCATCACCTCGCCAAGTGACAATTCCGTAAGGGGCAAGTAGTGGTCGTAGAAGTCCCAATACTGACCCGGCAGATAACGAATATTCGGGCCTAGGGCGATAATTCGACCACCGTGACGCAGACAGCGCCAAGCCTGCTTCAAAGTATCACGAAGGTCGCCCTTCGTGGACAGATGCTCGAAGAAATTACTGGTGAAAACAATATCCAATGAGTCGTCAGACATGGCCCACGGTTGCGAACAATTCTGGGTCAGAATCCGGACCCCGGTTGCGGCTTTCCTCGCCGCATCTGGATTAAGATCCATGCCCAGGCGCTTTTCCGATCGAACGTTGTTAATAAATTCGCAGTGTCCGCATCCCAGATCCAGCACTGCGGCATGCGGCGGAATCCACTGCGCAATGTAGTCCTCGACCAGCACACGCCAGACCTTATTGCGGTATTCGCCCGCGCCGGCAAATCGGTTCTCATACAATTTCTGCAATTCGGCTGGCGAATGTGGAACGCTCATGCGTTTTTCCTGACGTTTAATCTTCGCAATTAGCTTTCAGTGCGGGCTGTAGAATTACTAGCTCGCGTGATCTTAGGGAATGTGGACAGCGCGGGTAAGGTTCGGGGCAGACTGACCCTGATACCTCCTGACTGTGAGCGTAAACGTTCCAGACCACAGCAGGGAACCGCCATACGAAGGCGAGATGGAGATGCTCTCCACCTTGCTTTCATCTTGGAAACGCTGGTTACCGGTGGCTAGGGATGCGAATTCCGCTGTGTTAGAAACCAATGGCGATACAATGAAGCCCGTCGTCATCATGTTCGATATGACTCGGTAATTCTTGGTCACTCCATTTCCTAGATTCAGTAGGATGTTAAGCTGGGGTGGCTTAAACAGTGCCATCCATAACGTTCCCGCCAGCGTTGGCTTAAGATCGACTTCAGCGAACAATGGTCCGCGCGTGTCGGGGAGGGTAACCGTCGAGCTCGTCCGGTAAGTTCCCTTGTCAACCAACTCGTAGTCACTCGTGGTTTGTATGACTTGCTTCCTGCGCATCAGAACAAACTGACCATCAAATGAGATGAATGTGTAATTATCGAGCAGCGCTGGCCAACTCATTCCATCCTCGAGCGACGGAAGGCGCTCGTCGATAGCCATAAGGTCAAGGAGAATCCAGTCTGGAGCATTTGTACCCCTAAGATGCTGTTCATTGAGTTCTGCTAAAGCCGGGGTGTATGCCGAATAACTTTGGAAGACGGGACGTGGACTCCATGCATCATTTGATGCCAAAAGAACTGATTGCTCATACGTATAAACGTCAGTGGTGCCGTTGAGCACAGGTACTGTATATTCGCTTCTGATATTCGCCATGGCTCTTTGAAACTGATTCTGCAACGCATTGCTCTCAGTCAGTCTCAAGCGTATCCCTTCCCACGCCGAGGTGTACATGCTGCAGGTGCTTTGGTAGGTAATTCGAGAAAATGTTCGGAGCGCTCTTTTCGAGACAAATGCCAAGATCTCCCCCCGGCGTTTTCCCCCAGTCGCTGTGCCGATTCCAAAAGTTTCTCTAACTTCTCTGGTGAGCAGGGGTTCTTGGCGAAAGTCAATAGCGATAACAAGAGCGATCGCCACCAATAGGGACGCCAGAAGGTATCTGTCGGTATAGAGGAAACCGATAGTTAAGATAAGAATGACGAGCAAATTGAATGCAATCGATACGTGATCCGTCCTTACGAATCCATGTTTGAATCCGACGAGCAGGAACGCGGCACAGAGAAGCCCCAGCAGCCATTTCGACAATACAGTTAGCCGAGTAAAACGAATTAGCGAAAAAAATACGAGCGCTGACATAGTCATATACGCGACTACAAATCCAAAGCCGATTACGCCAGGCCAGGCCACCCAGGGGCTTGACATCGCGTCGGTATAACCGGAAGTCAGCCGCAAGGTGCCGTGCAGAAATGCCGGCAAATCAGAGACCGACTGGCCGGCAAAAATCCAAAAAGCGATGGTGGCTGAGAAGGGAATTAGTAGTAAGGGAATCGCTTGGTTGAAGGGAAAGCAGCACAAAAGAAAGGAGTAGAGTATGGTCAGCGAAAGGGCTAGGGGGAACAGAAGGCTGCCTTTTATAAGAGGTAACAGCCCCAGCGCGGAAAATATCACGATGAGTACTAATAGCTGCTGCCAACTGAGAGTCGCATCTTTCTTGAAATCGTCGGAATTCGCAAATTTTAGGGCACAGACCACCAGAAGGAATGGATATGAAAGCAGCAGCATGTCCCTGGACGGAAAGGTCGCAAGGAACAACATAAGTACGAGTAATATGTACGGCGGTCTGCCGCGCGCCAGATACAGCAATGCGATCGCATACGATAATGCGAGGAGTGTGCTGCCAAACATCATCAGACGATCGGTTGCGGGATGAAAAGATTGGGTGTAGATCGATGCATAGGGCCCGAAGGTAAATACGATTTCCTTGCCAAACTTTAGATGTCGCGCCACCGCTTCATTAATTGCAAGAATCCACGATTGATCAAGCCTCGCCAGAAGGACAACGCTCTCCGCTTTCTTGCGAGCTTCACCAATTGCAGAAATCCACGATTGGTCAATTCCTTTGTCGGGCATCTCTGGATTCAGTGGAATGAAAATCGCTGACGTTGTGATCACGACGAAGGCGGCGAGCACGTAAGACGGGAGTTTCCCGCGGAGAAGAATACGAAGAGAGGCCTCGTTAAAGCCCGGCTCGGTAGTCGCGATCGGCTGGCGCAGCATTGGGTCACCCTATTTAGTAGTTGGACAGGTCACTGAACCCCCCGAATTTGGCGAATACGTGTTTCAATCTGCCTTGCAGGAGTTCCGGCGAAACCACTAGTGACAGCTGACTCTTCATGAGAGCCAGGCAACTTCGCATCGCCCAGAGCATTCAGTGAGCATCACGAGGAATTCGCTCACCTGTGGCATATCGTTGCTCTTCCCAAACAAATGAAATGCGAGGTTATTATTTCTAGAAAAAAACTGCAACTCAATAGTTGACCACGATCCACGCAGAGGCGAATCGCTGCGTAGGCTCCGATATAGCTCCGCGACAACCAGCCAAAGCGAGCAAACTACTCCGACGTTCCAGCGAAGACCGATAAGTACGTGGCGGATCGACGGGCATGATCTCTTTCTGTTTACTTGCGCTAGGATTCGATCTGGCGGTGCGGCTTGCAGTGCCTGCTACGGTGGTTGTGCTTGCCGCCGCGCCGGCCCTTGCGCAGGTGCTGGGCGTAACCATCGGCCTGATTGCGGCGAAGTCGACGGCCTAAACCCTCTCCTCCTCGTTAAACGCATCTCCTCATCGGCATCCATCCTTAGTGTATTCTTCTCAAAGCGATTGGCCAGTTACCTAGGAATACGCGATCGGTTAGACCAGTCAGCACTGGTTTCATGATGGACTGAGAATTTCTGTTCCGTTTCATGTCCTTTTGAACAGGGTTTGCAGGGCGATAACTTGAGTGAAGTCTCTACGATGATTTCCGATTTGTCGGGCAAGGGGCCCGACAGATCGGGTGGCTTAGGCGCGACCATTTCCCGGAATATCGTCGCCAGTTTGGTGCGTGTTGCGGTGGTTGCACTGGTTGCGCTCGTATTGCCTGCTTATCTAACCCACCATTTGCCGGTCACGACGTATGCCGCATGGGCGCTGATCCTTCAACTTGGGGCCTATGTGTCGTATCTCGATCTGGGCATACAAACGGGAGTTTCCAAGTTTGTTGCCGAATACGATGCGAGGGGCGACAACGTCGGTGCAGGGCGTTACGCCAGCGCCGGATTGATCCTCATGATTTTGGCGGGAATACTGGGGCTGCTTCTCACCTTTGCTCTCGCATGGCAAGTTCCCCGGCTATTTAGCGCCATGCCTGCGAATCTTTATCACGATGTCCGCATCAGCGTGATGCTGGTCGGATCTTCTCTGTCATTTGGCCTGGTCTGCGCTGTATATTCGGCTGTTTTTCTCGGGCTTCAGCGTTATCCGATTCCGATGACGATCTCGATCGTCAACCGGGCCACCTTCGCCGCCATCGTTCTTGCGGTCGTCACCCTCCACGGAAATCTCGCTGCCATGGGGATCGCGACGGCCCTGGTCAATGTCGGCAGCGGCTTGTTGCAAGTAGTTGCATGGAGCAAAAAGGCGTCACACATCCGTGTCTCAGTTCGCGCAATGGACTTTCGCGTTCTTAAGGCTATGGCAGGTTACTGCTCGGCGGTATCTCTATGGATTGTTGGAATGCTCTGCGTTACCGGGCTCGACGTCACCATCGTGGGTCACTACGACTATGTGCAGACTGCGTATTATTCCATAGCCACGCTGCCCACGAGCTTTATGTTACTGATTATCTCATCAATGGTAAATCCTCTTATGCCTGCGTCTTCGGCAATGAGCACGCAACGCTCCGGTTTGGAGTTGGGTGATTTTCTGGCCAGGATCACGCGTTATTCCACTTTAATCCTGCTTCTGACCGGACTGCCTCTGATAGTCTGCGGCTTTTTGATTTTGCGTCTTTGGATTGGTCCTGTATACGCCTTTCACACCCTCATGTATCTCAGGATTCTGGTTTTCGCAAATGTCATTCGGAATTTGTGTGCGCCCTACGCTACGATGATTTGTGCGACTGGCAGACAAGGAGCAGCCACTGCAAGTGTCGTATCTGAAGCTCTTGTGAATCTGGGCAGCAGCGTCTATCTGGCAAGCCGTTTTGGTGCCATTGGAGTGGCTCTTGGAACCCTGCTTGGTTCGTTCGTCAGCGTGTTATTGCATTTTACGATCACGATGTACTTTACCCGTCAGACTCTTTCGATCTCTCGCTCACGACTGTTCCTGAAAGGACTGCTTCGACCCGCGATAACCGGCATTCCTTCGTTGGTATCTCTTCCATTCTGGTGGTCTCCTCATCGCTCAACTCTCGGCCCTCAATTTCTGATTGTTTGGGGTCTCAGCACCCTGGTCTTTGCTTGGTTTGGAGGATTGAATAAGGAAGAACGCGACGGTTTAATGAGCTTTTTCAGATGCCGCCTTATATTGAAACCGGGTGCTCATTAAGAGTTCATGAGTTCACGCCAAATCGACAAGAGGTCCAGATACATTGAAACAATCGGCTAATTTTAGATTTGGGCTCAGGCCAAGGCCGATTCTGCTAACCTGGGGAACTGCTAGGCAGAGGATATTTTGTACCTCCCACAACTTCCTCCAAGTTCACGTCGTTCCAGTCGAATCTGTCGACTTCTTTAACCTTGCGACCCAGAAATTCACTGTGACAGTAGAGTCCAGTTACAGGCATAAATTTCAGATAATCGTCTGCCAGAGCAGAGAACCTTCCGACCATGGGGTTCGATACGCCCGCCTCAATACATTCGAATCCCAAAGCTGGCGAAAACAGGACCCTGAGAGCCATATCGCTAAACTGGAAGAAGTGCCAGGGTCTTTCATGAGATCCGTACGAGAAATGTGTTTCAACGAAAACGATTCCGCCAGGTTTTAACAGTTTTGCTATCTCGGTAGCAACGACCCAAGGCATGGCAAAATGCTCAAAAACTGCGCTTGAATAGATGATATCGAATCTTTGATTCACGAAATATTGGGACAGCTTGTGCGCATCGCCAACGACGTCGACATTTGCCCCCGGATGAAAGTCAAAACCTACATAGTCTGCTTTCGAAAATCTCTCTCGAGCATCCGATTTGCCGGTCACTTCACGGCTGCCAATCTCAAGAATTTTGACGCCTTTCTGATTTCCGACGTTCGTCAGGTACTGCAAGTATTTACCGTGGCTAACCACCTTCGAAATTGGGACCTTGGGATCTAAATATCTACGGTCGGCAAAGGATCCAAACAGCTTCATAAAGGTTCGATAATTTGCTAACAAGGCCTTCTTAGCGATTTTCTTTGCCACGCTCAATCGCGTCGTCCACCCTTCATTTGAGTATGCTGGTTTTAGCTCTGTTTGATGATATCAAGAGTAGGAATGAGAGCCGACTTCCGAGTCCTCAATAGCAGCTACGCAAACCGGCCGCCGGTGCCAAGGAGCAACAACGGAATCGGCACCCGAGTCCATGGTGCACGGAGCGCAATCCATCCGTGCGGAATTCGTTAATGCGTAGAATATTACCTGTCGGCTTACAACCAGTCTCTCCCGATAAAACAACCCAAGTTTTTGTACTGCGTGAGAGGGCGTATTATACTCGCAAGCTTGCGTCGAAGGTTGAACCATTCGAAATTTACCGCGCAATGACATCCCTGCCTGCTGTGCTCCCTGTGTGCGCCGTGGTTGTTACGTATCATCCCGGCGCAAAGATCCTCGACAACATTTCCAGGATTCTCGCCCAAGTCCAGGGGTTAGTTGTAGTGGACAATTGCTCAAACGTCGATGAGCTTGAGCGCTTGCGCGTGGCCAGCCGGACCCTCAGCTTTCAACTGATCGAGAATGGGGAGAATCTCGGCATTGCCGAGGCCTTGAATGAAGGTGTCCGTTGGGCCAAGAGCCGAGACTACCCTTGGGTACTTCTTTTGGATCAAGATAGCGGAATCACCGACGGTTTTGTTCGTCAGATGTTTGCGGCATGGGAGTCCCGTCTCGACCGCGAACGAGTAGCCTCGATTCATCCCAGATATGTAGACCCACAGACGCGCGTTGAAGTGGTGGTTCCACGCGCCAGCGATGGTAGTCCGCTATTTCCCATGACGTCCGGAGCCCTCATGCCAGGATGGATATTTGAGAGGATCGGATGGTTCGCGTCAGAATACTTTATCGATCTTGTGGACTGGGAGTACTGTTTTCGCATCCGGGCGGCGGGCTATCTTGTCACCGACTCAAGTCAAGCTGCACTCTTACATACCCCGGGCAATCCCAAGACAGTCACTGTCATGGGCCACAGTTTTCAATCCAGCCACCACAGCGCGATCAGGCGCTATTACATTTCGCGGAATTGCATCGCTTTTTATCGGAAATATTTTTTTTCATTCCCTGGATTGATTATGAATAGTATGTACAGGCAGATGCACGACACGATCGTGTGCTTGATCACCGAGGAGAATCGTGCGCGCAAGTTCCGGAACTTTCTGCTCGGAACCTGGGATGGCCTGACCGGGAAAATGGGGAAACGAGAGGGCCTATAGCGAAACAGGCTAGGCACGATGTTTCACGCCAGCCGCCGCGCAGCTAAACGTAGCGAATCACTAGATCCTTCGCGATACTGTTCCACCCCGTCGAGTAACGCCAATAATCGCCATTCAAAGTTTGCCGGAGAACCCTCGGGATCCGGGCGACTCTCGTGCGCGGCAATCGAGCCCGGTGTTCAAGATGAGAGATTTTTCGCGTAATCTCTGTTAGGGCGAACCCAGCAGATGGGAAGGTCGCCCTGCGTTCTTCCAGCCTGTCCCGGAATTCATGGAAGCGTTCAACCTCGTCGAGGTAGAAGTTCGCTGTCGTAAGCCTAGCTCGCAGCGTTCGTTCCCGCAGAGTCCGCGGTCCTGGCCCCACTTGCTGCCCCTGGTGTTGACGATACTGCATCAGCGGATCCGAAATTGTTTCAAACTTTCCCCGCGCAGCCAGCAAGAAGGATATCCACCTATCGTGAATTTGTTTTGCCGGGATGGGTGCTAGGAGATCGAAGCACTCCCTGCGGAACGCCATGGTCGCACCCGTCACCACGGGATGTTTCAGCAAAACGTTCAACGCGTGACCGTTCGCGAACTGGATCTGTTCGGCGCGATCAAAGGAAAAGGTGGACCAAAGGCGCACCCCCAACGACTTTGAATCGTCATCGATCATATCGGCATCGCTGAAAGCTAAAATTATTTCGTTCGATCGCAAGAAAGCTCTCTCGATCCGCCCGAGTTTGTGCCGATACCAAACATCGTCTTGATCTGCCAAGACGACGATTGCACCCTGACAGAGAGAAATTGCTTTCTCAAAGTTTTTGGTCGAGCCGAGATTTCTGTCATTGACCACAAGCCGGGTGGAAAACGCCGCGCGCCGAGCAAACTCCCTTACGATTTCAACGCAACCATCCGACGAACCATCGTCACAGACTACGAGTTCGTCTGGAGGCCTATCTTGGGCGGCGATGCTTGCCAGTTGCACACCGAGAAACCGCCCCCCGTTAAAGGTGCACATCGCCACTGAAAAGCTAAGATTCAATGTCTCTCCCTCCAGGTCGTCGAGGCGTGGATTAGAATGTCATGCCGCAACCGGGGTCAGCGGCAGCGCGGGGGGGCTCTCCAATAGCAAAGTGCCCGGCCCCATTTACTTTATTGTTACTTTGTCTTGCTTCGGCGCCGTGCCCGTCCACACAAACAATTGGAATCCTACGAGCGAGTCGGCAAGATGGTAGCGGCATCTGTACGCGCCGTGATGGTTACGTACCGACCTCTGGTGAAATTCATCGACGATATTGTAGCCTCCGTCCCCCAGTTATTCAATCAGCGGTGCTCGATAGTGGCGTAAATGGCGTGACACAGTATTTAAGCACTGCCCGGTGCTCTTGCACTCGCTAGGGAAAACTAAATATTATCGTTCGTTGGACTGCGCTTTGCGCTGATGACCATGAAGGCCGTTGCTATTACATGATCCGCAATCGCCTGTGGCTGTTGATCCACTATATGGCCGCCGGGGGTTTGGACGTGGCGAAGAGCGGAACAATGCTTCTTACGCTGCCAAAATCATCTTGGCCAGATACGACAAGCCATGGCATGGGCACCGCAGACCTGCGCGGGAAACAGTGGATAGATGAGCTCCAGGCCAAAAATCTCGGTATGCATGGCGGCCTACCAAGGCGAAAACTATATCAGTCTCCAATTGCGCTCAATCCTTGGGCAGTTATCAGCTGACGATGAGGTCATCGTTGTCGATGATGGTTCGACAGACCGCACCTGCGGCGAGGTCTCTGCCCTGCAAGATGCTCGTCTAGTCTTGATCCAGAACAATAAGAACCAAGGAGTCCTCCGTGCCTTCGAGACGGCGCTTTCCCGCTGCTCTGGAGAGATCGTGTTTCTCAGCGATCAGGATGATCTTTGGTTGCCAAAAAAGGTAGAGACGGTCCTCGATGCATTCGGCCTTGACCCTGACCTGACGCTGGTGGCAAGCGACGCAATACTCGTCGACGAGGATGGTGCCAAGATCGGGGATTCCTTTTATGCCAAGCGAGGTAAATTTCGGGCTGGACTTTGGTCGAATTTGCTGATTGGAAAGTTCCATGGATGCACAATGGCATTTCGCTCCACACTACTGCGGAGCGCGTTGCCTTTCCCGCCCGGAAGGCTTGTGCATCATGACACTTGGATCGGGTGCATGAACGCGCTGATTGGTGGTAAGACAAGATATATCGCTGAACCCTTAGTCGCATACCGGCGGCACTCGACAAATGTAACTGGCCGGGTAAGGTTGAGCAATTGTACGAGACTACGAATGAGATCTCAGATGCTCTTGGGACTCCTGGTATTTTGGGCGGGTCGCAGTCGCAACAAAGCAACTTAAACTCGCGCGAACGATTCCTCTGGCGTCCCTCTTGTTCCTGACGGTTCACTTCGCGCGACATCACTGCGATCGTTTCTCGCGTTGCTGGAACCTGTATTTGAGATGCAAGACTTTCGACAGATCCTGCGTCTCGTAGAATACAGTGATGTTGTAGCGCATGTTGAGAAAACTACAATACGTCTGCTTGGTTGGCAGCATCGGTTTGATTGGGGCTGATCGCATCGATCTATTTGCCGGACGCGGTCCGTTCACACTCACTCCGTTTCTGATTCTTGCGCCGTTGGTCCTTTTGATTCGCTTCTTGCGCACAGCACCAGCCGGGATGTTTCGCGTTACAATCGCAACGCCCATCCGGCGACAGTCCCCTTTCCTTATTGCGTCCAGCCTATTCTTACTTCTTTCGTTTGGTTCCATCCCAATCGGCCTTGACCCGGAAAGGGGGCTGGTGGCTTTTTCTGATTTGTTCCTGGTGGCTGTTTTGGGATATTACATTTCACTACAAGTTTTGGAAGAGCCAGCACAGGAACAGCTGATCGTACGCTCCATCGCCTTTGCCTTGTTCGTATATGTAATTTTTTGCATTGGCGAATGTATCGCGTGGAGCCATGGGATTGTCATGATGCCCCAGCGAGAGGGGCCATGGCTAGAATCGATATTTGCACCTAGTACCTTAGGACCTTGGGCGCCAACGCTGTCTGGAACTGCATACGACTCCAACCGCTCCGGCTTTGTGTTAACGATGTACCTGGCGCTGATCGACAGGTTTGCGCCTAAGTCGCGCTACACGCCCACGCTTCGTTTCGCGATCGCAGTTCTTATTTGTCTGACCCTTTCGAGATCCGGCATACTGTGTTGGTTGGCATACTACCTCTTCTCCCGCACTTTCTGGACGCGTTTGCGGTCGCGACGGGTGTTGGTATGGGTAGCCGCAATCACCATTGGTAGTTCGATGGTTTTCGCCGTATACCAAAAGGAAATGATTGAGCTGGCGGAAGTATGGGAAATCTCGAATGCCGTTTCTGCCAAGATGTCAATGGATCCAGGTAGCTCGGGAGAAAGTCACATTCTCTTGATAGAACGAGGTCTTGAAACTTGGTTAACCTCAACAAAAACTGTTATCACAGGTATCGGATACGCGGCTGCGCCGAAAGTCCTGGGAGATTTTTTCGGAAACGATAAGCGCGGAAACTTTCATAGCTTATATGTCACTACTCTCGCTGAAATGGGACTTCCTGCTTTTTTCGCTTTAGCGTTCCTTCTCGGTTTTCCCATAATTGGGAGAAGTGGGGTTGTATCATCTATTGCCGCGATCGTGGTTTTTAACGCAAGCTATCAAACCGATACGGAGCCCATGTTTTGGCTAATGCTCGCACTTTTGTGGTCGTATGAACGGAGAGCATCCAAGCTTCGAAGTTTTGCTTTGGACAGTGCTGCTCGTCAGCACCCCTAGAACGGCGGGCGTCTGACATTATGGAGCCACGATGGCCAGAGCTGCTCCAGTAATTGCCAGTTGCGAAGTTATCTGAGTCCAGTCGCGTAGTCCGCGGACGAAGGCTCCCGTTGGAAGCTTGTAGGGCACGACAATCTGATCGCCGGGGTACAGATGGATGCGATCGAATTTTGTTCCAGTGAAAAGACCATTGACGTTGTTGGCGGCGACGACCACTCCATTGGCGCGCAGAACAAAGGCGTGATGCATGTCGGACTGAGGCTTTCCTTTGCCTGCGATATCGAGGTAGGCGCCGGCGGAGTTATGGGGTTCGAAGATGAATGATCCCGGATTGTAGACATCTCCCACTACCGACACGGTGGAAGGAGTATGAGGAATGGAGAGCCGATCGCTATCTTCCATCACCATGTCAGGGAAATCGGTTAGATTCTTGTCCTTCGGCTTTACCGGCAGGGCAACCCGCCCACTGGCGCGCGTGCTGCGCAATTGTCCGATGATTGCTTCCTGAGCGGCGAGCATTTGTGGCAAATCTCCCGGATTCGTGGAGGCCGCCACAGATACAGCCGATTGTCGGATTTGTACTTCCATCGTTCGAGCCAGTTCGTCCAGGCTCTTTTGCTGGTCGATGCGTGCCGATTCGCGTGTGAGCTGTGCACCGTAAATGTAGGCGTCAGGGGTCAGCCCACCTGCACGTTGCAGCACGGAGCGAAGGGTTTCGTTGGTTTCGAGTTTATAGACTCCGGGGCGAGTGACTTCCCCCTCAACGATCACGTACTGAGAGCGGTCCACCTGAGGTACGCTGATATCCCGCTGAGAAAAAATTGTTACAATATCTCCTGGCCGCAATTCTAAATTGCTGGCTTCGTCGCGTTCGATGATCGCCTTGCGCGGGCTCATCCAAATGAGCTTGGAAGTAAGGTCTTCCGGGTTCACCCGCTGGATAATGGCGTAGTCCCAGTTAATTTCGGGAGCATAGCGTCTAACGTCTTCGGCAACATCCCTCACTGTATTTGGATTCGGGTTATTTCCCGAGGTCTGGGAAGGCTGCTGGTTGTTCGCCGGGTTCTGATCGCTGGGTTGCGACGATTCCGTAACAGCGCCATTCTGTTCGTTTTGAACGTAGAGGGTATCGGCCAAGTCTGAAGAGCCTCTGGCATCGGGCAAGTCTTCCGGAGAAGCGTTCCCATTAAGAACGGCTCCCGGAGCTCCAGTAGCGTTGGAGGGCGTACCGTTCGCAGCGCCTGGGTTGGGTGTTGTGCCATTGGTACGTTGTTGATTGAGGCCGGACGGATTGTTTTGCGCAGGTTGAGGGCGAACCGGATACTCGGTTGCCCGGCCGTTAACGATGGCAGCACGATTGCGCCAGTAGCGGCGAGTAAGCAATGCCTGTGCGTTAGGAATCAGATCGCGAACGCGCATTCCTGGCTTCCATTGATAGCGGCCTGGGTTGGCTACGTTACCCCGTAGAGTTACCGTGTCTTCAAAACGGGGTACGATGGAAAAAACACGGACGATGTCCCCGTCTTTAAGCGGCTCAGCACGCGATTGCGCATCGTAGGGAAACTCTAAAGTCTTGCGCGCCGTGTGTTCCACGAAGCGGTCGATGGTGATCTTATTGGTATCGGCGACGGTGCTGAGGTTACCGGCAATTTCGATCAAATCGTTCAGGGTGGAATCATCCTTCATCTCGTAGATGGCGGGTGAGTTCACGGACCCGGAGATGGCGACTAGCGGACCAACGTGAGGAATGTAGAGAACATCGCCGGGCAGTAGGCGTACATCCTTGGACTTGTCGCCTTTAATCAGCAGGTCATAGAAATCAAAATCCGTGATGGTCGCGCCATCCCGCCGTACCTGAATATGGCGCAATGATCCCTGCGGGGCAGGACCTCCGGAAGCGAAAATCGCGTTCACCAAAGTGCTCAGCGAACTAATCGTGTACGTTCCGGGATAACGTGCATTTCCCACCACAACCACCTGAATGGATCGAAGCCGGCCTATGTTTGCGGTGATGTTAAAATTCTTGAAAACCTTGGAAATCTCGCGTTTCAAATATGCTTCCAAATCGCTGTAGTGAATTCCGGCAACGGAGATTTGCCCAACCTGAGGGATATAAACTTGGCCAGAACGATCCACGATCACGCGGAGACTTGCCTCAACCTGACCCCAAATCTTGATCTGTAATTCGTCGCCAGGGCCGATGATGTAATCACTGGGAACCTGCATCCAGTCGACCGGCGAAAACGTGCTGGGAGCTTGTACAAATAGGGATTGGCCGAACAACGGCAATGGACGGCCAACCGAGTCGGCCACCATCTGTTCGAATTCGGTTTCCGGACGCGGAGGAATCTGCAACTGTCGCATCTGCGATGGATTCAGCGGAGGCCTCGACGGCATGTATTGGTCTTGGTTGTAAGCGCCCGGCGATGTCAACACCGGTGTGCGCATTGGAGCAGTGCTTCCGGGTATCTGGCCGTTGCCGGATCCTTGCGACTGCGCATTGCAGAGGCCGGTTTGCGCCAATGAAGGATCGGAGCAGTCCAGTACTTGGCCTTGAGAATTGATGCCTTGAGAGTTCGTTCCTTGCGATAACGGATCATTGAGGGATTGCGGAAAACTTGTCCCTAAACTGAAAACAGCGAACAGCACAAGCAGCAGCGACTTTTGCATGTTGGATTCAGAATCCTGTAATGCCGAGAAGTATATAGGGTTCGGACGTTTGACATTCTACCAATTCCCTGACAGACACAGGGTCTTAGCTCCTGCGATACACTGGCGCATGAGGAGTGCTACTGCTACCTCGCGGGGCGATGTGGAGCTTGTCTTGGATAATTCTTGGCTGAAATCCTTGGGTCATAACTTCTGCCAACATCTTGGGCTCTTAACGACCATCAAACACAAAACGGGATTCTAAACCGCTGTCGCTTGGCGCAGTTCCGCAAGGCGCGCGGCGAGAAATCCCAGGAACCCGTCCATTCCTTCGCCACTCTTTACAGAAAGGCCGAAGACCTGCATGCCGGGGCGCACGGCTTGGATATTCGCATAGGCTGTCTCCCAGCTAAATTCCACCGCTGCCGCCAGGTCTAGTTTGCTGACGATGGCCACGTCGGCACTATTGAAGATGGTCGGATACTTGAGCGGTTTATCTTCGCCCTCGGTGACAGAGTGGAGCACGAGGCGAATATCCTCTCCCAAGTCATAGGAAGAAGGGCACACCAGGTTGCCCACGTTTTCAATGAAGAGGAAATCCAGTTGATTGAGGTCCCAATCCTGCAGCGCGTTTTGCACCATGGCCGCTTCAAGGTGGCATAGAGTGCCGGTCGTGATTTGCTTTACCGGTGCCTGGCTTCGCGCCAAACGCATGGCATCGTTCTCGGTGGCGAGGTCACCGACGAGAGCGGCCACGCGATAATGTGGGCGAAGAAGAGTGAGAGTTTTTTCGAGAAATGCCGTCTTGCCCGAGCCGGGGCTCGAGACCAGGCTCACTACAAAAACACCGGAGGCGTGAAAGCGTTCCCGCAGAGCCCGCGCCACTACATCATTCTGCCTCAGCACGTTCTTGCGGACTTCGATCAAGCGGGGTTCGGTGCGCATTCTTGTATCTCCAGTGCAACCACTTCGAGTTCTTTGCCCTGTACAACCTCAGAAGCTGGGGTTCCGCACTCCGGACAGCAAAACAATTGAATTGTGCTGAGAGGACGTTGTGCCCGGCAGGCGGGACAAAAGATAACGACGGGGACGTCCTCGATCACGAGATGCGAACCTTGTAGCGGAGTACCTTCGCAAGCCATTTCATAACAGGAGAGGAGAGTATCCTTCACCACGCCAGAGAGAGCTCCCAGCCTGAGGTGCACGGCCTCGACCTGAACGGCGCGGCGCTCGGCCTCTTCTTCGGCCAGTTCAACGATGCTCATTGCAATAGAAAGTTCATGCATAGTTCGACTCGGTAGTGTTGCTATGTTGCCCGAAGCGCGTCGAGTGTATCGAACTGGCCGAAGGCCGCGAGCGCCGCTTGTCCCAGGCTGATTCCGCCGTCATTAGGTGGGACAGAATGGTTGGTCCAGACCTGCAGGGGCCCTCCGGTCAGCAAGGATTTCAAATCTTCCAGCAGCAACTCGTTTTGGAAGACTCCGCCGGAGAGAACAACGGTGTCTACCTCATGAGTCCGGGTGATTGCGTCGATGGCATCCCGCAAACCCTGTGCGATGCCACGCTGAAAGGCGCGCGCAATTTCTCTGACGTCGCGGCCGCGAAGCCGGTCGCGAACAATAGCTTGCAGCAATGGACGAAAATCGAGTTCGCTATTCGCGAATGGAAACGAATATGGCTGCGTGAGAGGGGAGCACCGGGCGAGTTGTTCCAGCCACATTGCAGCCTGTCCTTCGAACGTTACCTCACGGGTAAAGCCGAGAAGAGACGCAGCGGCGTCAAACAAACGCCCCATAGAAGTTGTCGCGAATGTTCGCACATCTTTGCGAATTAATTCCATGGCCGCCCGGTACCGATCGGGAAAGGCGAACGGCTGGGCAAGCAAGTCCGGCAAACCATCTACCTGAGCAAGAAATCCGGCCGCCGCCTGCACTGGGAAGTGCGCGGCTGCGTCTCCACCTGCAAGCGCAGCTTGGCGTAGGTGGGCTACTCGCGTGAAACCTTGCTTGAGACTTCCAACGAAGATTTCGCCACCCCAAATACTCCCGTCGTCGCCGTAGCCAGTGCCGTCAAAACTCACGCCCACCACCCGCTTCGTCCACTCTTTCCGTTCGGCGAGGACGGAGGCAACGTGCGCTCGGTGGTGTTGTACGACACGGTTTTCTGGAATCCCAAGTGTGGGGGCGTAGGTTGTCGAAACGTATTCAGGATGAAGATCGTGCACCAGAAGCAGTTCGTCCCAGCGAACTTCATACATTGAAACCAAATCCTGAACAGCCTGCTCAAATGCTCGAAACGACTGGTAGGTGTCGAGGTCGCCGATGTGCTGACTGACAAAGGCTTGACCGTCGACGACAAGAGTAATCGTGTTCTTCAAGTCGGCCCCCAGTGCGAGAATGGGACGTTCCGCCGGAAGCGATGTAACGGCACCCGGAGCATAACCGCGGGCGCGGCGCAGAATCACCGGACCGAAGGCTCCGGCGCGCGCTACAGAATCGTCCACTCGGCGCGCAATGGGCCGCTGCCCAATCAGAAACGAATCTGCAATGCCCGCGAGACGCTGCAGCGCGTCTTCGTCCTCGTAAGCGATTGGCTCGCTCGCTCGATTCGCGCTCGTCATGACGAGGAATTCTGGAGCGCCGGCGGAAAACAGCAAGTGATGCAAAGGTGTGTAAGGCAGCATTATGCCAAACTCATTGTTATCAGGAGCGACCTCCGAGAGCTCCAGCTTCGCCGGGGCAAGTACGATGGGCCGAGCGATGGAATTAAGCAGGGCTTCTGCCTCCGACGAAAGCTCGACCAGGGTTCGCGCCACTTCAATATCCTTCGCCATCAGAGCGAAGGGTTTTTCCTTACGGTACTTGCGATCCCGCAAAGCCGCCACAGCAGCGGAATTTCGGGCGTCGCATGCCAGGTGGTATCCGCCAAGCCCCTTCACCGCGAGAATTCCGCCAGAACGAAGAATCTCAGCCGCGCGACGAATGCTGTCCTCTTCATGTTTCCCCTTATCTTCGGTTTCATCGTGGGTTTCATCGTGCGAATGAAGATAGTAAGTGGGACCGCAAGCTGGGCAAGCCACGGGCTGCGCGTGGAAACGACGGTTGCCTGGGTCAGAATATTCCACGGCGCAATAGTCATCCAACGGCCATTCTTTCATCGTGGTGTTAGGCCGGTCGTAAGGAAGTGCGAGCACTACGCTGTAGCGCGGACCGCAATTGGTGCAGTTGATATAGGGATACCAATAGCGCCGGTCTGCGGGATCGAAAAGCTCTTTCAGACAATTGTTGCACACTGGCAAGTCTGGCGAAATGCGAACCGTCGGACGCTCGCGCCGTTTACTTTTCCGGATGCTGAATTCCTGAAAGCCCTGTGGCGCGGTTGGTCGCACGTCGATTTCTGCGATGCTGGCAGCGGGCGGGGACTGAGTCTTAAGGCCGTGAACAAAGGCTTCCAGGCCAGACTCAGCTCCTTCGAGATGAATTTCAACTCCCTCCTCCGCATTCAGTACCCATCCCATCAAGGTATTGGCACAGGCTAGGCGATAGACGAACGGACGGAACCCGACGCCCTGCACTACGCCTTTAACTCGAATCGTACGTGCCGTGGCCATTTGTTACCTAGTTGGGTATCTATGTTATTTGGTTCGTAAACTTAGCCATCCACTATGCAACCGTGACCCTGCCACCCTACTTGCACCACCTTGCCGTCTTCCACCAGGATCGGGACGGTGCGTTGTCCGCCTGAGATTTCGCGCATGCGTCTACGTGCCGCGGGATCGGCTTCCACGTCATACTCGACGAACTCGCTGCGTTTCCATTCCAGCCACTCGCGCATCTCGCTGGTATGCGGACAGCGAGCCGTCCCATAGAGTTCAAGCGTGGCCACGGTGGAGCACCTCGAGAGATTCGCGCATGACATGGTAAATCGAGGCCTGTGCCTCCTGAATGCGCGGAATATAGTCGCAGTTCACCACTACGGGAAAGTCCGCCAACCGCTTGCGCCTGATCTCGCCCCCATCGTAGCCCAACAGCGCCACGGTTAATAGACCACGTTTGCGAGCTTCTTCCAATGCCATAATGATATTGCGCGATCCCCCGCTGGTCGAGATGCCGATTGCAACGTCCTCCGTACGGGCCTGCGCAATCAACTGGCGAAGAAAAATTGCTTCAGTCCCAATGTCATTGGCCACCGCTGTAATGTTCGCTGGTTCCAGAGAAAGCGAAACTGCTGGCACAGGTTGATAGCCAGAGGGCGGAAGGACGCAGTCGATGGCGAAATCGTTCGCATCCGTTGCAGATCCGCCATTACCGAAGAGAATCAGCTTGCCACCGCGTAATAGCCGTTCATGAATCGCAACCGTAGCGTTGCCGATCTGTTCACCCTCTTCGCGCGCAACTTGCGTCCGAATCCTGGCATCGTCGTTGACCTTCATCAAAATGGACGACGCCACTTCCGCCAACAGATCGCCGGTGCTCTGTTTTTGCGTGCCTAGAAATGGATAAAGAAATGCCGATTCGCCAATTTCATGGCCCAGTTCGCGGTGCTCGAAAAAAACATGCACCGTCTCCCATAGTGTGTGATAAAGGATCTCGATCATTTCCTGGTGCATGAACGCATCAGTTGTCGCGGACCCAACCGAGTAGGAACCTTCGACGCCAGGCAGAGCAAAGGTCATTGCATCCAGGCCATGCGCCTGCTGGAGCGTCGCCCAGACTTCGGGGTCGCCATCCGGAGGACCAAATCCCATGACGATATCTTCTGGACGAAGTATAGCTTCGAGCCATGGGCGAAACAGGACGGAGATATCCAGAGCGGGCAGCGCACGCTTTCCAACAATTACAGGATGAACAAACTCCACGGAGACATGCTGAGCGTCCGTGGCGTAAGGGCCGCGTCCAAAGGCCAGCAGTCGCCCACCGCGCAGGAAACGTTCCGACATCTCGTGGCATGCCTCAGCCAAACGCGGCGCTTCGCGCGAGAAGAACTTGTCAAATATCTCATTCCGTTCGAGTAGTCGATCTTCGATCCGGCTCGCAAGTTTACAAACTGTTGCCATACGTATCGGTCCTACAAATCCTTCTCGCTAGCATTATGCCCCTAGCAAATCCGAGGCAATGGATCGCCTACCAGCATATCTACGATTCGGCTTCCCCCATAAAGGGTTGTCACCAGCACCGTTCCTGCAGGCTGTTCGCGAACTTCTCCGATCACTTGCGCTTCACTTCCGCCCGGCGCGAGGCTCAACGCATTGATCGCGGCATCCGCGTATTCCGGCGCGACAACCGCTAGAAACTGTCCTTCGTTCGCAATATGCAGTGGATCGAGTCCAAGCAGTTCACATGCGCCGCGCACCGTATCGCGCACTGGGATCTGATCTTCGAAAAGCACCATCCCCAATCCGCAATCACGAGCCAACTCGTTGAGCGACGTGGCCGCGCCGCCCCGAGTTGGATCGCGCATCCACCGAACCCCAGGCCCAGCGGCGCTAACAAGGGCTTCGACCAGAGGCAGCACCGAGCGCGTGTCGGAACGCAGATCAGCCTCGATATCAAGCTCACCGCGCGCAAGCAATATCGTGATGCCATGGTCGCCAATGGGCCCGGAGAGCAGAATCCTGTCGCCCGCCCGCACCGAGCGTGGATCGATGGTCACCCCGTGCAACATGCGTCCAATGCCGGTGGTCGTGATGTATATGTGGTCGGCCTTGCCGTGTTCGACCACCTTGGTGTCTCCGGCGGCAATACGGACTCCCGCCTCCCGCGCAGCTTTCGCCATGGCTCGAACTTCGGCTTCGAGAATGGACGTAGGCAAACCAGCTTCCAGAACATAGCTGACAACTAGGGCTTCTGCCTTCGCCCCCGACACGGCAAGATCGTTGACCGTGCCGTTTACTGCAAGTTCGCCAATTGAGCCGCCGGGAAAACGGAGCGGCTTCACCACAAAACTGTCGGTCGTAATCGCAACTTGAGTTCCGTTGATGTCGACTTGCGCGGCATCTCCGAGCGGGCCGGGCGCGGTGCCAAAAAACAAAGGAGCGAAAAGGCCCTCAACCAGCTTGCGGCTGGCTTTGCCTCCCGCCCCGTGCGCCATTTCAATCTGCGGATCGCGAAAACGAATGGGTGCGGATTCGGCAGGCCGGGCAGCCGGAGTGTTCAGGCCACCGAGCTCAGACTTACCATTGCTGCCTTGCGGTGTTCGTAATTGTGGTAGGCTGCGCATGATCCTTCCGATGACACCATGAGTGCGCCGATAGGATGCTCCGGCGTGCACTCCCGGCCAAAGAGTTTGCACTGATGTGGCTTCAATACGCCCTTCAGCACTTCTCCGCACTGCGCGGCTTTAGGGTCGGTGACTCGAACGCCCGGAACTTCAAAGCGTTGTTCCGCGTCCCATCCGGCGTACTTGTCGTTGACCCCCAGTGCCGATTGCGAAATAAATCCTAATCCGCGCCACTCGAAATAAGGACGCAACTCAAAAACCTCTGCCATGGCTCGAAGCGCAGCGCGATTTCCTTCCCAAGGAACCACGCGCTTGTATTGGTTCTCGACCCTGGCCTCGCCCTTCCTCAGTTGATGCAAGATCATGACGATCGATTGCAGCATGTCGAGCGGCTCAAAGCCCGAGACCACGATGGGCTTGCGCTCATTGTGAGCGATCCACTCATAAGGACGGCAACCGATTACCGTCGAGACGTGGCCGGGGCCGATGAACGCGTCCAGCCTCATGTCAGGAGAATCGAGAATGGCTCGGATTGCAGGAATGATCGTGACGTGGTTGCAGAACACCGAGAAGTTGCAAATGCCCTCGGCCTTGGCGCGCATCATGGTAAGCGCGGTCGAAGGTGCGGTGGTTTCAAATCCAATGGCGAAAAACATGACATGCTTTTCCGGATTCAGCCGCGCCAGCTTGAGTGCATCGGAAGGCGAGTAAACGATGCGAATATCCATGCCCCGCGCCTTATGTTTAAGGGGGCTACCTTGTGTGCCGGGAACGCGCATCATATCGCCAAAGGCAGCGAAGATAACATCCGGATGCTGCGCGATGGCGAGACCGTCGTCGATTCTGCCCATCGGCAGTACGCAGACCGGGCAGCCGGGACCGTGGATCAGTTCGATGTTTTCCGGAAGTATATCTTTCAGGCCAAACCGATAGATGGCATGAGTATGTCCGCCACACACTTCCATCAGGCGATAGTGTCGATCCGTGCCGGCAAGGCGGCGAATTTCTTCCGCAGTTTTCGAAATCAGTTCAGGTTCGCGAAACTCGTCAACGAATCTCATGCTGAGTCTCCTCGCGGATTGAACTCCGAAGCTTTCAATTCACTTCCTCGAGGCCGTAACCTTGAACTTCCTGCATCGCGCCTTCGATTTCGCCGAGCATGCGGAGCGTGTTCATTTGGTCGGCGGCATCCTGCTCGCTGATCTTGCTCATGGCAAAGCCCACGTGAACGAGCACCCAGTCGCCAGGCACGGGCTTATCATCCTGCAACAGGCCAAGATCGATCTTGCGACGTACGCCGACAACCTCCACCAACGCGGAGTCCCGATTGTCAGGCGATATCTCAACAATCTTGCCCGGTATGGCTAAGCACATTCTGCATCCTCCAGTGGCGTCGTGACTTGTCCCATCCTGATCCATTTCTTCTTGTTGAGTTCGTTCCAGTTATAGTTGCACGACCAACAGCTAGGGCTGCCGGCGAGCGGAAATATTAAAAGATAGCTTCAACTCATCCTTGAGCCTCACGGCTCCTCCGGCCGTCGTGATGGGCCGAATTTCGTAATCGCTCTGGCGAACAGAGAACTCGCCTGCAGCGGATAAAGAATCGCCTCTCAAAGTCACTCGCGCCAATACCGGTTGAGCGCGCGTGACCCCATGCAAAGTCAGTTCGCCATCCAACGTGACCGCATAGAATCCCTCGCCCAACTTCTGAACCGACGAGGCCCGAGGGCAGTCATAAATGATCTCCGGAAAGCCATCCGCTTCCAAAGCTTCGTCGTGCATTCGGTGCTCGATCTCCTGGCGATCCTTGTTACTTATATCGTTAGTTACGACAAGTGAAGCCGCCTGAATCACCATCCGCAGAGACGCATCTTCGGGCGCGCTCGGATCGAACTGGGCCTCGCCTTGCAAGTCCGGAATCGCAATCGTCGGATTATGGCCGAACGCCGAGAGCAATCCGGTGGCAAATGCCCGAACCGTAAATTTACTTGCCTGGGCATCGATCAAATATCGAACCACCGTCGCCGGCGGCGTCCCTGTAGTCGACAAAAAATCCCCCTTGATTGTGATTGTGAGCCGGCTTAATTTTTACATCTGCCGTAGCTTCAAATAGCGATCCAGGTCAGGTAATGCGGCCTGCGCCAGATCGCCGACTCCAAGCTGTCCCATATAACGTCTCACGATCGGGTTGGAAAGAATCAGGCCCGCCCCGAAGACGATGAGCGCCACACCACTCAGCATGAAAAGAGTGTCTTTTTCGGTGGAGCTTCCATTCCCGTTTTCTGTTGCCATGGCAGAATCTCCTTAATTATTTGTGCAACATGTTTTACAGTTTTGAATCCGTTTCGGAATCCGGGTTTTGCTTGCTGAAAACCCGGTCACCAATGGTTTGCTCGTTTAGAAGTTTTTCAATCACCGATTCCACGAGATTCACCGCATGATCCAACGCGGCCTCGACCGCTGCACTCAACCCCATCTGTCCCTCTTCGCCGCTCAGAGTTTCCGGTTCGCAGCCAATCACAAGCATGTTCTTCACTTCAATGTTCATGGCGCGGGCCATGCGCAGCACATTCATGGGATTCATTGCATGAGCTTCAATCGTCGCTTGCGGCAATTCGGGATCATCCAAAGCCTTCAAGTCAGGCTCGATCACATACAACGTACCCGGAGCTTCGCCGTGCGGACAGGCGTCCACCAGAATTGTGTGCGCGTAGGCGTCCTGCAGTGCATAGGCCAGGTCGAAGCCGCGAATGCCAAAATCAGTCACGCGCACCGACTCGGGCAGATTGCGACCCGCCAGCCGGCGAACCACTTCCACGCCGAACGCATCATCCCCGAGGAAAATATTTCCGATACCCGCCACTAAGATGCTGGGCTTTTGCACACTCTGGAGGTGTCGAATTTCTCCATCCCCGAGCGGTTCAATTTCTTGCGCATCGAAGAAGAAACGATGACCGGGCTGGCGAAGAAGACCCATGTCTTTGCCGGGATCGTCATCCAAAACCACACACACGTGTTGCTTGCCCTCGTAGTCTTGTTCGATGCATTCAACCGTCGCAATCTGTCCCGCTAGCGCGATGTCCATTACATCGCCGCCCTTGCGTGGACGGAGCCGTACGCGACTTCCAGGGCGCACTTCGACTCCCGAAATTTCCAGATGATCCATGGGAGTCTTCTCCTCGAGCAACTGCCACTCCCACTCGTTCATTGAGCTTCCTCCTTGAGTGGGCGCAAGCCGCGCAGAACGCCGTGCAACTTCATCAGGTGTTCCATTGGCATGGTTTCGGTACGCTCGAGCATCTGGCGCGTGCGCTCATCCGATTGGCTCATCTCGCGCTTCTCATCGTCTGTCAGAGTCATGATTCGCAGCGAGAGAATCTCGTCAATCTCCGTGCCATCAAACAAATCTCCGGCGCTCTCCGGCGCGATCTGCGGATAATCATAGAGGATGATCGGGGAAGAGAGCATCGTGTCGCACTGTCCTTCTTCTCCGACCAGCACCGGCCAAGTCCCAATGTTCGAGCAACTAGCCACGATCTCGCGCAGGTGGTCCGGAGGGTCGAGCAGCGAAACGAAGCGCCCGTTCTCCGCGCCGAGAACGGTGTGGGCTGAGACAAGAGACCGCAACAACGCGTCCTCGCGTGTCGCCCGTTGCGCTGCGGCGAAAGGAGTCCGGTTGCGGATGCGGACGCTGACTCTGAAAACATCCTCGCCTACCGCTTCACTTCTGACCTCGATCATTCCGCAAAGCTCCCTTTGTTCGCGAAGAATGACGCCAGCGACCAGACCACCACCATCTTGGAGATGTTCGAATTGTTTGTCGGCTGAGAATGTGAACGATTGCGACAGCGATGTGTGGACAAGCGTCTCAATGCTCGAAACCGGCAAGATCACTTCTTGCTCTACCGCTTCTTGCCAGGAATGATAGACGCGACCGCCAATCTCAAGTCTCGGTACCAGGTGAAATGCCGGTATTTCTTCTGCGACGGGAAACGCCACAATGGGAGTTTCCAGCTCACCAACGGATCGTTGTACCAACTGCAGAAACCGCACCCTGATTTCCATTTGGGTATGTGCGTTGCCCTCGACCAGGCATTCCGTCTGCATGGTCCAGGCTTCGCTATCGTTCTGCGCTTCGCTGTAAGACTGCGGGCAGAGCACACCAAAATTCCAGCGCTGTTGATTCTTCACCGACGATGGACGGTAGGGATAGAGCATATATCCCTCGTAGAGCACCGCTTTCGCGATCTTTTCTACCGTCGTGAGATTCATCACATCACCGTCTCTTCCACGGGGATGATGCTTTCGAGCACCTCTTCCCACGTCGGAATGCCGTGCCGGATTTTGTACTGATGCAGGCGATCGAATGCGTCCTTATGCAGGCACAGCCAAGCGCTGTTGGGATAATAAGACTCCATCATGTCGCGCCAGACTTTTACCGGAAGCCTGAAGCGAGCTTCTTTATCCCACGGGATGGGTGAGACCTGCAGTCCGCCTTCCGCGTTCGCGTAAAAAACCGTGCCGCTGAACTGGAGACAGATTGGAACCTCTCCGTCCGCCAAGCCGTCGAAATATTTTGTGGAGGCAACATTGAAATCGAAAGTGCATGGCACAGGAAGATCTACAAGAGTTGTCCCCTTAAAAGTCGGCGCAATGACGTTCGCGTGAGTCCAAAGCAAATTCTTCAACGTTTGACTCCAGCGGCTCGGTTCGTCGAAGAGATCGCGAAGCCGACCTTGGTCCTCGGGAGTGTACTTGCGACGCGCGACTTCGATCCGAATCTGACAACGCAACGCGACCGTGTGAATGATCTGCTCGGGATCGGAAGTGGCGAGACGCAGCTTGAAAGCCAGCGTAGGCGTCGCCGCATGGGCGACGACCTCGGCCTGCTCGACCTGAAAACTTAAATCAGGCATGCGATCCCTCGTCCAACCGCAGCTGCATCTGTCCGTGCGAATCTTGATTGGTTTCGCTGCTCACCACGACCGATCGCACCTTCACTTTGCTAAAGAACTCGCCCAGTTCTTTCCACACTTCTGCGCCGCCGGAAAGACCCTTCCAGTGCATGCGAATCAGGCCGACCAGTTTGTAGCATTCGTCGATGGGAAGCAGATAATATTCAGCCGCCGAATAACCGCGCGAATAGCCGAGGCGATTGACCAGCAGCCCTTCGACATCCGATTCCATTTCATTCAACACCGGGTTGCGCGCCACAATATCATTCCAGGCTTCGAGAGCGAGCAACGACTCAGTCGCGCCCGCCGGACTCGGATAAAGCGCGATCACTCGATTCTCCAGGCTGCTCTTGAAGAAGAAAGCCATGTTGATGGGAACCATCAGCCCGTTCCACTGATCATCGCTGAGGTTGAAGTCGGGAAAACTCTGCACTCGACGCGGTACGCGTTTGAACTTCACTCCCTGGCCGCTAAACAGAATCGCGCAGGCCTCGCAGGTACAGAGGAGCTTGTGCTTCGCCAGTTCGATCAAGTGCGAATGGTCGGGTCGAAGGCCGACGCTGCACAGTTCGCAACGCTCCAGCGGACGCTCACGGCGCACGAATTGCCGCAACGTGCCAAACCCATCAGCGTGCTGCATAAATTGACCCGCACTCATAATTTCGACGTTGCAACTGATTCTTCTTTATGTATTCTCAGCACTGTGTTAGTCAGCGCCGTTCGTTTCCAAAGCCACTACCTGCTGCGGTATCGGGCCTGAGCCGACCAACTTGTCTAGAGCCACGAAACCCGAAGCCGGTTTCTCCTTCAAACCTTCAATCACCAGCGAGGTCAAATCCGGCGCAGCATCATACATCGCCCCTTCAAGCGTTGCCTGCACAGTCTTAGCGGTAGAGCCGCAGGTGTGCGAACCGGTTTCAACGCGCAATCGGATTGTTCCGTTGTTTATGCCGAGCAGTTCCACCTCGCAGCCTTGCTTACGCAGTTGCGGCCGCACGCGCTCGAATGCATTTACGACTCGAGTCTCGATATCCTCGGGATGCAGTCCGTAAAGAACTAAAACGCTGCTCACCAGTGTGTCGTGGCCCAGCCGGTCGATGATGGCCATTCCAGGTTCGCCTGCCTCGGCAACGATCTCGAGCGTTTTCTCCAGCGCGGCGCCGTGGAGATCCATCAGCGACTGTATTAGATTTTTCGCGGCGGCGCGCGCCGCCGGATCAGCGATCGATTCTATTTCCTGAACCAGTCCGCCGATCTTCTGCATATCCTCGCGGAGATCTCTGGTATCGGCCACAATGCTCCTTGGGTTCTTGCGAAATCTGCGTTAGTCACTGGCTTGGGCAGCATCCAACATTCAAAAAATTGGAGTGAAAGCGGCTTTGATCGCCAAATCGATCTCCCGGGGAAGCTTTGGCAATCTTCTATTACCACCCTCACTCCCAATGCACGTATATCCGGTTCAGGGCTGCACGCCAAACATCGGTGAATGACGCGTCTCCAGTACTTTCCCGTTCCCCAGATACATGTGCACTCCGCACGGCAAACAGGGATCGAAGCTTCGCACCGCCCGCATGATGTCGATCCCCTTGAACTTGTCCGGACCGTTCTCTTCGAAAATCGGAGTGTTCTGCACCGCATCCTCATACGGTCCCGGCGTGCCATAAATGTCGCGTGGATTCGCATTCCACGGCGTGGGTGGATACGGATGGTAGTTTGCGATCTTTCCCTTGCGGATCACGACGTGGTGCGACAGAACGCCACGAACTGCCTCGTGGAAGCCACAACCGATGGCTTCTTCGGGCGCCTTAAAGTCGGTCCAAGTTTTGGTTCTGCCAGCATGCAGCTCCTGTAACGCTCTCTCTGCAAAGTAGAGCGCTGCCGAAGCCGCGTAGGCCTGGAAGTAAGTGCGCGCGCGGTCGCGCTCAATGGCATTACTCCATTTCGGAATCTTCCATTCGAATTCAACTTCAGGCTTCGAAGCGGTCTTCGGCAAATACATCTTCACACTTTTCCCCGTCGCTTTGATGTAGCCGATGTCAACAATGCCCGCCAAAGCCGTTGCCCAAAGACGCGCAATTGGACCTCCGCCCGTATCAAGGGCAAGATGGTCGCCGGTGCGTTTATCGAGCCAGCGCGGCGACATCACCCAGGTGTACTTGCCATCGAAGTCGCGCTTTTGTGGACGAGGAATCGTGGTTTGATTCCAGGGATGATTCTTGTCAACAGGATTCCCAAGTGGGTCTGTTTTAACAAATGTTTCGGAGTTCTTCCAATCGTCGTAGTAAGAACTGCCCAGCAAAATCCGCATGTTCAAGTTGATGTCAACCAAGTCCGTTGTGACTAGCTTCCCGTCGACCACCACGCCGGGAGTTACGTACATGGCGCGACCCCATTCGGTCATAGTTTCGTATTTGTAGTCACACACTTTGGGATTTTGAAACGATCCCCAACAGCCCAGCAGAACGCGGCGCCGTCCAACTTCCTCGTAACCGGGTAGCGCATCGTAGAAGAAATCAAACAGATCATCGTGCAGCGGGACGACCTTCTTCATGAATTCCACGTATTTCATCAGCCGCACAATGTAATCCGTGAACAGTTGGACCGTGGGCACGGTTCCCACTCCGCCCGGATACAGAGTGGAAGGATGCACGTGGCGGCCTTCCATCAGGCAGAACATCTCGCGCGTCATCCGGCTCATCTGCAGAGCTTCAAGGTAAAACGCTCCGGTGAATGGGTTGAGCGCGGTCATAATATCCGCGATGGTGCGATATCCATGCAGATTAGAGTGAGGCGCCTGCGTTGATTGCGCTTTGGTCCAAACCTTCGGGTTCGTCTCCTTCACCATCTGCTCGCAAAAATCCACACCGACCAGATTGTCCTGGAAAATATTGTGATCGAACATGTACTCGGCAGCTTCACCGAGATTAACGATCCATTCTGCGATGTCCGGGGGGCGTATGCCGAAAGCCATATTCTGCGCGTAAGTCGCGCAGGTGGCGTGGTTGTCACCGCAAATACCGCAGATGCGGCTGGTGATGAAATGAGCGTCACGTGGATCTTTGCCCTTCATGAAAATGCTGTACCCGCGAAAAATGGACGAGGTGCTGTGGCACTCGACCACATGGCGATTTTCGAAATCAATTTTGGTAAAGATGCCCAGGCTGCCCACGATCCGTGTGATCGGGTCCCAGTTCATTTCCACCAGGTTTCTTTTCTTGCTGGAGACATCCTGGGTCGGTGCGGTAACGGTGCTCATTCGGTCACTCCTTTGCTCAGTTGGATCGTGTGCTCGGTGAGATCTCTCATGAGATCTATGCGCCGTTAATGTTCAGAAAGACCGTGGATGGTATCCGGTGGTCAGCTCGGCTCGCGGATGACGCCATTTCGGTTCTTTGTTAACTGTGTTCTGCGTGATGCCGCGGAGGGCGCGAATGGCGCGTCCGTAGGCTCCGATGGCTGCGCTCGAAACTCTTGCTCCGGGCGGCTCATCCATGAATGGCATGAACTTATCGGGGAATCCGGGCATCGTGCAGCCAATACAGATTCCGCCTACGTTGGGGCAGCCGCCGATTCCCGCCATCCATCCGCGTTTCGGCACGTTGCAATTCACCACCGGACCCCAGCATCCCAATTTCACGATGCACTTTGGCGAGCCATACACTTCCGCGAAGTCACCCTGCTCGTAGTAGCCGGCACGGTCACACCCGTCGTGCACGGTGTTGCCGAACAGCCACGTGGGACGCAATTGCTCGTCAAGCGGAATCATGGGCGCGAGTCCTGCCACTTGATACAAAAGGTAAAGTACGGTCTCCATGAAGTTGTCAGGCTGCACGGGGCATCCAGGAACATTGACGATCGGCAAGCCGGCCTTTGACTTCCAATCCCAGCCAAGATAATCCGCCAGCCCCATCGCGCCGGTGGGATTGCCTTGCATCGCATGAATTCCGCCGTATGTAGCGCAGGTCCCACACGCGATGATCGCCAGTGCCTTCGGAGCCAGACGGTCGATCCATTCATTGGTTGTAATGGGCTGATTGGTGTTGGGGTCTGTTCCAAGTCCTGCCCAATATCCTTCCTTCTTGATCCGCTCGTTGGGGATGGAGCCTTCCACTACTAAAACAAAGGGATCGAGTTGCCCTTTTTCCGCCATGTACCAAAACTTCATGAAGTCGTCGCCCACTTCATAAGCCAGGACCGGATTGTGCAGGTGCACCTTGGGAAGTCCGGGGATGGCGCCCAACAGTACGTCTTCAATGCTGGGCTGGCTTGCTGCCGTGACTGAAACCGAGTCGCCGTCACAACCCAGGCCGGCCGTGATCCATAGGATGTGTACCTCTGCGACAGGGGATGGTTTCTGCGTGACTCGACCGTAGGGAACTGTTTCCGCTGCCATAGCTGGCTCTCCTTATTCGGTGAACCTTCGATTAGTGAACCTTCAGTTAAGGCTTTAGTGCCTAATCTTTGTTTTCAGGATGTCGCCAACAAAGTTCAGCAATTAACTTACAGGCACGATTTTTTGGCCTGCATCCAGAAGTGGGAACTGGAACTGCGTGCTTAGAATCGTCCTCAACAGGAATGCCCACAAGCGGGTAGGCCATATTTTCGTTCCCGTGGTAAACCTTGTTCTTCTATAGGGGATTCCCCGATGGTCGAAGAGTTGCAAAGGAGTGCGTCCTCAGATTTGTCAGGAGGAGTGGTGAAAAAAATTAAGGGAGGAAGAATCACGAATCGATATGGGGTGGAAATCAGATGGCGCGAAACGCCTATGCTGTCTTCTCGTTCATATTCCACTGAATGGCATGTTGCAAAAGTTCGCGGGCGCTGCGCAAAGAAAGCTTTTCTTTGATATGCGCTTGATACGATTCGACCGTCTTCACGCTGAGGTGAAGTTCGTCTGCAATCTGGCGGGTTCCGTGGCCCTCCCCAATCAGCCGGAACACTTCCAGTTCGCGGTCGCTGAGATCGCCGATCGAAGAGTTTCTTAAAGTGCCGGAGCCGGTGATGTAATGCTTGAGCAGCCTGTTCGCAATGCGCTCGCTCACATAAATCTCACCACTCAGAATGCGGCGGATCGCGTCCAGCACTTTTTCCGTGGCTTCCTGCTTCATGATGTAGCCATTGGCACCGGCGCGCAGAGCGCGTTCTGCATAAATAGATTCATCGTGCATGGATAGAATCAGAACTGGCAGTGTGGGACGCGTCGTGCGTATGTTCTTCAGCAGGTCGAGGCCGTCCGGACCATTCAAAGAAATGTCGACGATGAGAACATCAGGCCGGGCCGAGGCTAGTACGTGCATCGCTCCCGTAGCCTCTTCAGCTTCGCCGCATACTACGAGATCGGGCTCCCGGTTGATCAGCAGCGCCAAACCCTGCCGCACGATCGGATGATCATCCACCACCAGAATTCTTTTCTTGGCGGCGACTTGACTTTGCGATTTGAAAGTCATGGTCATGTCACTTTAACCCATCGTCCCCAGCCAGGGGCAAGACCGGAAACGAACAGCTTACTCTGGTTCCGCCGGTCGCGCTCCGCTGTACTTCAAGCGAACCGCCGACCATTCGCGCCCGATAATTCATGAGGTGCATTCCCATCCCTTTATTACCCGGCGCAACTTTGCCGATCCCGTAGCCGTCATCCTCGATGGTAAGAGATCCCTGATACGTATCAGTGGCCAGACGAATAAGAATCTGCCGTGCATGCCCATGCTTGATCGCATTGTTCACCGCTTCGCGGGCAATATAGTAAAGATGCGTGGCCGCAGTATCGTCATGAATCAGCACAGGCGTGACACACTGAAATTGGCAACTGACCGCGAACAGATCCTCCACTTCACCCGCCCATTGCTGCAGGGCTGACATCAATCCATGCGCGTCCGATACTACCGGGAGCAATCCACGCGCGAGCACTCGCGTCTTGTGGATTGCCTCATTCACCAGGTTTACGATCTTGGCCGCATCGCCCGCCTCGGGCAGATTTTTCTCCATGAGCTTTTGTTCCTGCACCTTGCTCATGAAGGCGATGCCAGTCAGGTGCTGACCCAGGCCATCATGCAGATCCTGCCCAATGCGCCGCTGCTCGCGCGCGCTGATATCGAGGATCGTCTTCTCCAGCCGCTTCCGTTCGGTGATGTCGATCCCGGACGCGATGACGTAAGAGTCTGCATCGTCCGAGCCCGGCAGCACAGTCGCCGACCATGCGATGAGCCGTTGCTTGCCGTCGCGAGTCATCCAGCAGTTTTCGTACTCGCTCGGAAGTTGGTCCGCGCGAGTCGTTTGGAACGAAGCTTTGAATCGTTCCACTTCCTCCGGAACCAGAAACAAATCCCAGATAAATCTTCCATGAACTTCCGCGAACAAGTATCCCGTCATCTGTTCGCACGCGCGATTAAAGCGGATAATGCGGCCTTCCGGATCGAGCACCACCACAAGCGCGCCTACTGTATCGAGGATGGCGGAGACTACGTTGCGCTCCTTCTGCAACGCCTCTTCCGTACGTTTCAGATCGGTGATGTCAAAGCCCACTCCGTGAATAAACCAGGGTTCGCCGGCATCGTTGCGTATCATCTTCGCTTCGCAATGGAACCAGATGACGCGGCCATCGCGCGCCACCACACGATATGCCGAACGCAGCGGGTTGCCAGTCAGAAACATCTCGGCCGCTTCCATGCTCCATCGCTGTTTGTCTTCGGGATGAATGTGGCTGTACCAGCGAACCGGATCCTCCAGCCACTCTTCCTGCGAGAAACCGAGAGCGGCTTCAATCTGAGGACTGACGTAGGCTTCGCCGATGCCACGATCAAGATAAGCCATGAAGACTACCGCAGGAATTTGCTCCACTAGAGCCTGGTATCTGGCTTCGAGATTCGGAAGTTGCGAGTCGTCGGACCACCCACGCTCCGCATTTTCCGGCGGATACACAACGCGTCTTGCCGTGGTTGGAGCGGAGTGGCGGAAGACTCCGGCCAGGCTCTGAAGAATTTCTTCAGCCTCTGCGGGATCGAGATATGGCTCGGCAACTGCGGAAGGATGTTCGTCGGACGCACCATTCGCGTTGCCGCTTCGCGAATCGTTGGGCCACGAAAACGAAACCATTTTCACTCCTCAATTGGTTGCGTCCGGCTACGCGTCGGTTTTCGCCAACTCGGTTCTTTGTTCATCGACGACTGAGTAAAGCGACGCAGGGCATGGATGGCGCGTCCATAAGTCTGCACCGCCGCCGAGGACAAAAGGGAACCGGGCGGCTGATTCATAAAGGGCATGAATTTATCCGGGAAGCCCGGCATCGTACATCCGATGCAGATTCCGCCGACGTTAGGGCAGCCGCCAATGCCGCCCATCCATCCACGTTTGCCAACATTGCACTGCACCACCGGTCCCCAACAACCCAACTTCACAATGCAAAGTGGAGAACCATATTCCTCTGCAAACTGAGCCTGCTCGTAAAAACCGCCGCGGTCACAACCTTCGTGCACGGTATTGCCAAAAAGCCACGTCGGCCGCAATGCCTCATCGAGCGGAATCATGGGCGCTCGCCCCGATGCCATGTAGAGCAGATACAGCAGCGTCTCCATGAAATTATCCGGTTGCACGGGACATCCCGGCACGCACACGATTGGAATTTCCGCCTTCGACTTCCACTTCCAGCCCAGGTAATCGGGCAGTCCCATGCATCCTGTGGGATTACCTTCCATGGCGTGAATCCCGCCGTAAGTGGCGCAGGTTCCCGCCGCCACCACCGCCCACGCGCGCGGAGCGAGACGATCGATCCACTCACACGTCGTGATCGGCTGGCCCGTCTTTGCGTCGGTACCAAGGGAAGCCCAATAACCTTCTTCCTTATTATGTTCGTTCGGAATGGAGCCTTCCACCACGAGGATGAAAGTTTCCATCTTCCCTTCCGCAGCGTCGTAGAAAGGCTTGAGAAAATCATTGCCATTGGCAGCAGCAAGAAAAGGATTGTGTAGCGTGACCTTTGGGATCCAGGGGATTTGTCCGAGAACTACATCTTCGATGCTGGGCTGAGTGGCCGCTGTCATTGCGATGGTATCGCCATCGCAGCCCAGGCCTGCGGTGATCCAGAGCACATCGAGTTCACGAATCGCGCCGCTATTTATGGCTGTGAAAGCCATTGTCGCTCCGTGCTGCGTTGCTCAGAGGACGATAATATGCTTCCCAGGCCGGAAGAGAAAGCCCGTTGCCGCTCAGTGAAGCGCTTTCACCACCGCAGCAAAGAAATCCTCATCGTTGATCGTGTTGCTTCCTGTCGGTTTCGGACGCGCGCTCCAAACCACCACAACAACGTTCTCACGCGGATTTATATAGATCGACTGCCCGAAGATGCCAACGGCATAAAATGCGTCTCGATGGATCGGATTCGCGGCGACGTCCGCAATCCACCACATATAGCCGTAGTCGACCTTCCTGCCTCCGATAAATTTGCTGCTTGTGGCTTCGCTGATCCAATTTTCCGGAAGAAGTTTTTCCTCTTCCACCACACCGCCATTCATGAAAAAAAGCCCAAAGCGGCCATAGTCGCGCAAAGTGGCGCTCAGACCGCTGCCTCCGATCTCCTGACCGTCGGGCGACTCAAGCCACCATGTCGCGTCAGACTCCATGCCAAACTTCGACCATATGCGTTCCGAGAGATACTGCGCGACCGGCCGTTTAACTACCGCGTGGAGCAATTCTCCGACAACAAAAGTTTCTCCGGTGTTGTAATTCCAAATCGTGCCCGGCTTGCCCGCGCGTGGAAGCGTGCTCATTAGTTCCAGGATCGCTCCTGGTTTGCCAGCCAGTTGAGCTTCGAGCATGCGTCGGCGATCCGATGCGGGGTTCGTATAAGTTTCATCCCACTTCACTCCAGAGGCCATCTGCAGCAGATTTCTTACGCTCACTCCGTCATAGGCGCTGCCGGTTAGAGCCGGCAGGTACTTCGTTACCGGGTCGTCGATGCTTTTGATGTAACCATCGTGAATCGCAACTCCAACCAGAGTCGAACTGATCGACTTCACTATCGACATCGACATCCAACGCGTGTTCTCATTGTTACCGAGTTCGTATCGCTCGCAGGCGATTTTTCCATTCTTCAGCACCAGCAAACCGCTCACACGATTCAGCGACAGGTAATCGTAGAGGTCATATTTCTTGCCCTCGGAAATAAACTCAACGCCCTTTAAAGGAGCGTCGCTTTTCTCAAGCGGATAAAGGTGCTCGCCGTGCTTGACTGTACGCGTAGGAAACAATCGATCGATGTTGCGGAATGTGTTGACCTGGATATCGGGATACAACGTCCCATCGTAGATCTGCCGTGCGGTGCCTATTTCTTGTGAAGACTGTGGAGGAGCGGCGCAGGCGCTTATGGCAGCGGCGAGACTGACGAGAACTGCCAGTACCCCCGAGACTGCGCACGTCCAACCAAAACAAGAGTCTATCGATCTGCCAGACGCTTGATTCACGATTCCACCCATACGTATTCGTGACATGACATCTCCTTGCTATTCGAAACCAGACTATTCGAGTCATTAGGTAGTGGGCCAAAAGCCTGTTGGTGACCAGTGATGGTCACGGCGTTATCAGTCGCAAGTACGGCTCAAAGGCTTGCATGCACTCTGAGGCGCGTCTGGCGGAGCCTGTTAAAACGAGTACACACCCGCCCTTCAGTTCACACTCAAAGAAACCGAACGGACCGCCAGAATACACAAATGTACAGTTCTCAAAGACGCATTTCCCGTACTGATGATTGTCAATCGGAACGCGCTCTGTCGGGAAATGCTTATTCTCAATCTGAATCCACTCGGGCTGGTAATGCCTCTCTGGGTCGGGAAGGTCGATACATTCTAAATGTAAACGCATTGGATGATTCTCCTGTCAAAGTGTCTTACGATGCGCAAGGATTTTTGGTCCTCACGCCTTATCGGTCAGCAATTCCTCAACGCTCCATGCGTGATCCGTCAGACCAGCTTCCATTGCCGGAGTCACGCGCAACGTCTGGTGAATTCGGCAGAAATTGTACCAAGCAAAATACAGAGTCGCCGCCGCTTTCAGATTCTCTAGCTTCTTTGAAAAGGCGTTCGTCAAACGAGTAAAGCGGCGAAGTTGCATTCGCATCGTTAGGTTCTGCCGTTCCACAAAAGACGTGCTGATATGCTCGGGATCGGGATTGCCAAGTCGGACTCTGGATATGACTCCCGCGATGCGTGGTGGGGAGTACCTCGCTTCGCTCGTCTCGAACTGTCCGTAATCGCCAAACATTTTCGTGAGTTGTGCGAAATCAACATCCGTTCCAAAGCATTCCGGCACCGCAACCGTGTAATGGTTCAGCCCATCCGTAGTGAGCTGTACGCGATTCGCAAGGCGGTGATACAAGTCCCACAGGAAAGCCCAGGTATCGGGCCGCACGCGCTTGCCCACGCGGAAACAAGGAATCAGCTTGGTATCAGCGTCAATCGCAACGTAAATCCATTGGTCGCCAACTTCGGGAGAGTCTCCGCTGCGGACGTTGCGCCGTTTCTTCTGCACGAACGTCCATACCTCGTCGCATTGAATGCGACGGCAAGGAA